>CAZINL010000031.1:11072-18443 GCA_964540595.1 uncultured Clostridia bacterium | reverse complement strand
AATTGCAGAAAGAGGGCATTCGGTTGATGACGTTGAAAAAGCTGTGGCCTGCCTGAAAGCAAAAAATGTGCGCGTTGGTATACAGCTCATGGTCGGTCTACCAAAGCAAGATTGGCGAAGCTTGGCAGCTACCCACCGAGGAGGTGGTAGGTTCTTATCTGTGGTTCCCCGATGGGCAGCAGATCGCCTACACCGCCAAGGTCTTCAGCAAGGCCGACACTTGGGTGCCCTACCCCGGTGCGCCAGAGAGCGATGCCCCACGGCTAAAGGAGATCGCGGCCCGTGCCCACAAGAAGGACAAGAAGGCCGATGGCGACAAGAAGCCCAATGAGATCAAGGTGATCACCCGCTTCCGCTATCGTGTCGACGGTCTCGGCTACCTGGGCGACCTTCGTCGCCAGATCTTCGTCACCCCGGTCCCTGCCGCCGCCCCGCTGGATGAGCTAAAGCCCCAGGGTCGCCAGGTAACCAGCGGCGATTACGATCACGATCTGCCCGCCATCTCTCCCGATGGGCGCCATCTGATCGTTGCTGCCCGCAGGACTGAGACCGCTGACTATGACCAGAGGCAGGATCTATGGCTGTTTGCGGTCGAGACTGGCGCAGCCCACCTGCTCTATGACGCTCCCGGACCCACCGGCAGTCCGCTCTGGTCGCCGGGCGGTAGCCTCGTCGCCTTCACCGGTCATGACAACTCGGTCAGTGTCTCTACTACCAATGACCTCTGGCTGCTGAATGTGGAGCGCTTCATCGCTGACCTAGGTCAGGGTGCGACCCCTGCGCCCTACACCCAGACCGATGTCGTCAATATCACCCGCCCACTCGACCGCCCGATTGGCTGCTATGCCGGTGCCGAGCTGCGCTACGCTGGCGGCGGCAGCATGTTCTGGCAGGGTGAGGAGCTTTACTTCCTGATCTCTGACCATGGCGCTGCAGGCATCCACAAAACCGATGCCAGCGGGCAGGTCACCCCAGTGTTGGCCGATCCCGACCGCTCCATCTCTAGCCTCCATGGAGGTCACGATAAGTTGCTCTACACCGCCTCCACCCCTGACAAGCCTGAAGAGTTATTCTTCCGCGCTGGTGCGATCGAGAGCTCAGTGATACGGCTCAATGACGCCCTACTCGCCGAGATCGAGCTAGGCCGTTGGGAGAAGATGGTCTATCCGAGCGACGACGGTCAGCCGGTCGATGGCTGGGTCCTCTACCCGGTGGGCTATGAAGCTGGCAAGCAGTACCCGTTGATGCTGCTGATCCACGGTGGCCCGCACGGCGCCTATGGCCCGTCCTTCATGTTCAATGCCCACCTCTTCGCCGGTCAAGGCTACGTCGTGCTCTACACCAATCCGCGCGGCAGCCAGACCTACGGTCAACATTTTGCCTGTTGCATCGACAAGAACTGGGGCGATCGCGACTACGCCGATATCATGGCAGGTGTCGATGCGGTCTTGGCCCGTGGCTTGGCCGGCCCCGACCGGCTCTTCGTCTATGGTTGGTCGTACGGCGGCTATATGACCTCCTGGATCGTCACCCAGACCACGCGCTTCAAAGCCGCCTGCGCCGGGGCCCCAGTGGTCGATCTACACAGCGACTACGGCACCGCCGACATCACCTGGTCCAATGAGCATGAGTACGGTGGACGCCCCTGGAAAGAGGCGGAGCATTTGCTCAAGCACTCGCCGCTCAGCTACGTGGACCGCGTCGAGACCCCGCTTCTGCTTCTGCATGGTGAGGGTGATCTACGCTGCCCGATCATCCAGAGCGAGGAGTTCTACATCGCTCTGAAACGTCAGGGTAAGACCGTCGTCATGGTTCGTTATCCGGGCGAATACCACGGCCCCCGCCGTCATCTCCACCGCCTAGACCGCTACCAGCGCTTGGTGGCGTGGTTCAACTACCATAACCAGGTCTAATATAGGAAAACGCCCTGCAGATCTTTGTCTGCAGGGCGTTGTTGTCCCTTACACCAGCTTCGGCTTAAAACCTTCGCCTAAGATCTCGTGGGCATTGAGCACGATGACGAAGGAGTGGGGATCTGCTTCGTGGACGATTCCCTTGATCTTGTTTAGCTCGCTCCGGGATACGGCGCACATCAGGACCCGCTTATCCTGCCCGGTGTATAGTCCGGTGGCGTTTAACACGGTGACCCCGCGCTCCATTCTATCCATGACAGCTCGACCGATCTCGTCGGAATGATCCGAGATGATCAGTAGCGTTCGGGAGGTCTCAATCCCTTCCTGGACCAGATCGATGGCTTTGCCCTGGACGAAGATCGCCAAGATGCCATACATAGTCAGCTCGGGACCAAAGATAATCACCGCCACGATCATGATGATGCTATCGATGATCAAGAGCGCCGTGCCCATGGGCATTCCTAGATAGCGGTTGACCAAGTTCGCCGCCAAGTCAGTCCCACCAGTGGTCCCGCCGTAACGGAAGACCCAGCCTAAGCCTGCTCCGGCGATCACGCCGCCGTAGATACTCGCCAGGAGGATATTGTCGGTCCATGGCTGCCAGTTCGCTGTGAGCTCAAGCACTGCCGAGAGCGAGATTACCCCGACCGCCGTCTTGGCGCCAAACTTCAGCCCGAGCAGGCGGATATTGGCCAGAAAGAGCGGCAGGTTCATCAGCAGGGTGGAGTAGGACATGGGAAAGCGGAACATATGGTAGAGGACAATACCGATGGCGCTGACACCGCCCGAAGCGACCTTGTTGGGGACGAGCAGCAGGTTTAGGGCTAGTGCGACCACCGCCGAGCCCAGGGCGATCATCACGTAGTCAATGGCTACAGACCAGAATTTTCTCATGCCAGTGTCATCCTTTCCGTCAATCGTCTGAGCCACCCGCCCCTAACGACGGACGGACCCAGATGTATCGCGGTCAAGCGACCCTTATTATACCACAGAACTGGTGGTCAGCCCAGTCTGCACGGTCGGGGGGTGAGCGGACCGCCTGCCCGAAATGCCGACGAACCCGTTGCGCCGAACCCAAACTAGGGTAGAATAATGAGAGTGTGGAAATTCGATCCGCCGTTGGCAGCCGTCCAGAGAACCCATCTCGGAGATTCCCCCCCGACGGATGGCTCAGACGGTTGACTCCAGGAACTTGCATGACTTCATTGTGGTTAACCCACGCAGACCTCATCTGAATGACACGAGGTCAATCATGTCGTTCTTCTGATTATCGTCATGCAAGTTCCGAAGGAATACATCACGCAGGTGCTATGACCCATAATAAGGAGGTTCCCATATGTCAGACCATGTCATCATCGCCACCGCCGCCGATGGCTTCGTACGCGCCCTAGCTGCAGTAACGACGGAGACCGTTTCCGAGGCCCAACACCGCCACGACACTTGGCCGACTGCTTCAGCAGCCCTGGGTCGCACCCTGACCGCCGGCGCACTGATGGGCGCGATGCTGAAGGACAAGCAGCGCACCACCATCCGCGTCTTAGGCGATGGCCCGGTGGGGGCGATCGTGGTCGACGCCGACCACCAAGGCAATCTTCGGGGCTATGTGCAGGAGCCGCATGTTCACCTCGCCCCCAACGCTGCCGGCAAACTGGATGTCGCGGGAGCGGTCGGTCAAGGGCAGCTGTACGTGATCAAGGATCTAGGGATGCGCGAGCCCTATCAGGGTAGCATCCCGCTGGTGAGCGGCGAACTCGCCGAAGACTTCACTGAGTATTTTGCGGTCTCCGAGCAGACCCCATCCGCGGTCGCTCTAGGGGTGCTGGTTGGGACCGACAATCAGGTGCAGGCAGCTGGCGGTTTTCTCATTCAGCTCTTGCCTGGAGCCAGTGACCAGGTCGCTGAGGCCTTGGAACGTCAGCTGGAGGGGATCCAAGCGGTTACCAACATGATCTCAGCCCATCTAGATGCCGAAGGCATCCTGCGGCGTGTGCTCCCGGAGATGGAGCTCAAGGTTCTCGATACTCGTCCGGTGCGCTTCTCCTGCTCCTGCAATCGCGAACGGCTGGAGAGTGTCCTGATCAGCCTCGGCAGCGATGAGCTGGCTGCCATGGAGGAGGAGCAGGGCGGGGCCGAGTTGACCTGCCATTTCTGCCGCCATGTCTATCAATTCGACAAGGAAGAGCTGCGGCAGCTGCGGCAGCAGGTCACTGAAAGCCACCCGGAGCAATGAGTGAGAGCCCACAGAGCAACGACCCCAGCCCAGAGTGAGGAAGGCGAACCATGAAGGTAACCCGTATCGTCTGCGCTACAGTGATGCTCATCCTTACGATTGCTGGCGGCTCGCTGGAGGACGTGCGCGTGCTCGCTAATCAACTGCCCGAGTCGCCTCTCGCCCTCCGCATGGCTCTCGACACCCCCCTGACCCTGGCTGCCAGGATGCCAGACAGGGGAGTCATCCTGCCGCATCTGCTCTTGCCCCGTCCGCCCAAAGTCGCCTATCTCACCTTCGATGATGGCCCGAACCCTGGCAAGACCGAGGCGGTCTTGGCGATCCTGCGGCGCGAGCAGATCAGGGCTACCTTCTTTGTCATCGGCACACAGGTGGAGCTCTATCCTGAGACCCTTGAGGCGGTCATAGCCGATGGTCACGAGCTCGCCAACCATACTTACGATCACAATTACCGCGCCGTGTACGCCTCGACCGAAGCCTTCCATGACTCACTGCGGAAGAACGATCAGATCGTGGCCCGTCGTCATGGTAGCCTCCGGACCATAGTCCGTGCTCCCGGCGGTTCGCCTAACCTACCGCGCGAGACCAAGCGGCGCTTAGCTGAGCTGGGTTACCGTTGGTATGACTGGGATATCAGCACAGCCGATACCGCCTCGTCACCACCGGCCACCGTAGAGCAGATACTGACCTTCGTGGAACGTCAGCTGGAGAACAAGGCGAGCGAGAGGGAGCTAGTCGTGTTGATGCACGATGGCGCCACCGCCAGCCCAACCGTCAAGGCACTGCCCGGGGTCATCCGTCTGCTTCGCAGGGCGGGGTATGGGTTTCTGCCCCTGTCGTATATCGAAAAGGCGGGTGGCGAGGGGGAGTGGAAGACGGGGAGCCCCGAGTCTCAAGTCCCAAATCCTAGAGAACCGTGAGTGGCAAAGGCGCAGCCCATCCCGATTCGGTGAGACATGGCTGCGCCCGGACCCATTCGAAGCGACCCCCGCTGTCATTGCAGCGGGGGTCGCTTGTCGCTTACCCATCTGATGCCTAATGATTCTACACACTCAACCGCCGCTTCCTGTCTCTCGTGCCCAATACGGGCACTGTCGACACCGCGCTTAATATTAGCACATCAACCGCCCATCCCCCGTTACATCTGTCTTTCACGGCTTTGCCAAGCCGCTGACGACACCGCGCCTAGCCGACGCTAGATGTAACCATGGTGGGCGTGAGCATGTTGCTTCGCAGCCACGCTCGGTCCGGCGCTAGTTGCGACTGCGGTCGGCGTGGACATGTTGCTTCGCAGCCTCGTCCGGCCTGATGGCTCCGGGCTCTTCTCTGTACTCCCATATCACCTGCCCGAAGCGCAGCTGATCACCATCAGTGAGCGGCGTTCGTCCGCTGACGGGCAGTCCATTGACCAATAGCGGTGGATCGTGGCGATCCACGCACAGCTGCACGCGGAGGATTCCGCCGCCGCGGGTGGCCATCAGATAGGATCGATGACTGGTCGGGGAAGGTAGGAAATGGTGGCCGCGCAACTGGACTCGTTCGTGCCCTCCCAGCGCTTCATTGCTCAGCCAACCGCGTAGCTGGGGTTGACTGAGCGCGATGCTGGCGGTCAGCATCGCCGCCAACAGACTCACTCCCCCGGCAGCGAGCCATGGCCAATAAGCGATCGGCCACGGTACTACACCCAGACGCAGCGGGACGATCTGACCACGCTGTAAGGTACTGACAGGGACGAGACGTAGGTGGCCGGCATAGCCACCGATGGCCGCCTTGGGCTGCAACCTGACCGCCAAGGTGATGCTACGGCTCTCGCCGGGCTGAAGCTCCACCTCGCTGGGGGAGACGACCAACTCGCCAAATGAGCGCAGGTCAGTATCGCCATCGCTAGTCTCAAAGCGGAACCGCTCGACCTTGGTTAGATGCGACGTGAGCGTGATCGTCTGCTGGTAGGTGCGTCCCGGCACCAGCTTGGGAAGATTGATCAGTTCCGGTGCCAGTGTATAACGGCGCTCCTGACCATCGGGCTCGATGATTTTGAAGCTGACCGTTTGCTCGCGCTTAAGTAGCCCTCGCGCTAAGTGATAGCTGAGCTGATAGGAACCAGGAATGTTGAGTGTCAGCTGGGTGCCGTAAAGACCATCCTTAGCTGACCCATCGCCATGTTGCCCGTCATCGTAGAGCGTGATCTCTTCCGCCTCTTGGGTGGGACCGAGCAGTTCGGCCCGGACAGCCAGGGCATACGGGTAAGGATCGGGACTCAAGCGATCCCCATCAGCCAGATAGGCTAAGAGGGTGATCGACTCCCCCACCGCGTAATTGGACAGGAGAGGCATGCTTCTCAAGCTCAGCGAGCTGGTGAGCACCGCCTCGCCCGACCAGCCTTCACCTAAGACCCGCCAGAATCCCGGCTCTGGCGACGGGATCGTGACCGTCACGCCCGGATCAGCTTGCGTCCAGATCAGGTCGCCCTCATTATTCAGCTCCAGCAGACTGCCATTAGGTCTTATGACCTGCGGCGAACCCTCGCGCCCAGAGAGCAACAGCGATAGCTGCAGGCAGCTCTCATCGACAGTGATGTAGCTGTCGGTGATCGGCAGATGCGAAGAGCCCCGTGCCTGCGCCAGCAGACTGACCATGGCGCGGTGCTCGGCCGCCTCGCTCTCAGGGACAAAGGCGAGTCCATGGGCACTCTCAATGATGCCCACCAGATCACTATCCTGAGAGCTGGCAATACCCGTGATCAGGCAGTGGCGGCGAGCTAGGCGCTCTAGTCGCTCCGTTAGCTCCAGTTCAGGAGCCGTGCTCTGTAGGCCTTGATGATCCAGCAAGACCAGCAGCGGCCGGAGGCCAGGTTGGGCATGCTTGGCAAAATGAACGTCAGCAGTAGCCAGCAGTTGGAGCAGCGTTGCCGGCTCAAGTTCCTTATCCGGATCAGACAGCAGCCGTGCCAGGGACGACTCGTCAATCTCCCGCTCCGGCTCAACAGTCAACTGCTGACGCTCCGTCGGTCCAGTGACGATCGTTACGCGATCGTTGGCAGTGATCAGAGCCAAGAGCCTATTGAGCTGACCTATAAGTAAGCCAAGGTCTTCGCTGCCTGACGGGCCGAGCGCCACCAGGATATCCAAGCCGGCGTTCCACGATGCAGCCGGCATGTCTGGAGCAGACCATGAAAGCAAGATGACTATGATAATGATGCCAGCCAACAACCGCTGCCGAAAACGCGTC
>CAZINL010000031.1:0-11062 GCA_964540595.1 uncultured Clostridia bacterium | reverse complement strand
GAAGTGGTTACCTCTTAGTATCGGTTAACCGCAGGGAGTACTATCCGTTTCGCACGGCAGAGAGGAATGGCGCAGACGGGGAGCGAAAAGGAAAGATGAACGCTAGTCATAAGTCATAAGTCATAAGTTTGCGGTCCCAACTAGAGCTGACTGTGGTACAAAACGCGCCCCTGGACATGCATGCATTGACAAGCCGCTAGCATCGCAACACGTGACCTGAGATTGTGCCTCATGACTTATGATTCATGACTACTCTAGAAGGAGAACCATATGGCCAAGAGCAACAAACGCAAACCAAGCGTCGGGGGGAGACCTGTGGTCGTCAACCCCGACGTCAGCGCTGCGGATCTGGCAGCGCTTTATCAGAAGCTGAAAACCCAGGACGATGAACGGCGGGCGCAGATGGCGGCCCAGGAAGAAGAGTATCGCGCCATGCAGGCGGAACTGAACGAGCGCCGTCAGCAGTTGGGGGTCTTAGAAGAACTGCTGCAGACCGTACTGCCCGAAACGAGAGCTGGGGTCGAGGATGTCATTGGTACCGCCCGCAAGTCGATCGAGGTCCAGCAAGAGAAGATGAACCGTTACCTGAGCAAACGCGAGTGGCTGGTGTCGCGGGTTCAGGTGGAGGATCAGGACGAGGAGGCCGATGACGATGATGACGACTACGCCACGGAATGCAACGAGGATGAGGATCTCGTTGCGGATGGCGATGTCGGGGCGCAGGCGACCGCTATCTCGTCCCAGCGGGGGCAGACCCATGTGGTCTTCACCGCTCTCGGGGGGACACAGGAGACCGGGGCCAACTGCTATCTGCTCGAATTCCGCCGTACGGGGCGCAGGGTCCTGATCGATGCCGGGATCCGCTATCAAGAGGGGGCTGACCGCTTGCCCGCCTTTAACCTGCTCGATCAGCAGCCTGATCTGCTGATCGTGACCCATGCCCACCTCGACCATTGTGGCGCCCTGCCGGTGGTTGCCAAGCGCTGGCCCCAGATGCCAATCTGGTGCAGCCGTGACGCGTTGCCCCTGATTACGCTGGCTCTGCAGGAGACCGCCAAGGTCATGGACGGGGAGTCAGTGATGGACGAGGCCGAGCTGCCCTTGTACAGCCTCGATGAGGTCAACCAGGTCGAGCTGACGGGGATCGCCTTTGATCAGCCGATGACTCCCTTCGGGGCCGATGATCTGCAGATTACCCTTCATCCTGCGGGCCACCAGCTCGGTGCGGCCAGTATCGCCATTCGTGGCGATCAGGACTCCGTCTTTGTCAGCGGTGACTTTGCTTGGCATGACGAACCGACCGTGGCCAAGGCCGATTGGCCGCAGCAAGCGGTCGATCTGCTGGTCCTGGAGAGCACCTTTGGCAGCCGCCCTGCGGTGAACCGCGAGGGCGCGGTGCAGAATCTGCTCAAGAAGGTTTCCGATGTGGTCAAGCAGGGTGGCTATGTGCTGATCACCGCCTCTGCGGTCGGGCCAGCGCAGGATATCTACCTTCGGCTGCGCGAGGCGATGCTTAAGCAGCGCAGCATCCCCGACTTCCAGATCTACCTGGATGGCAAGGCGCGCACCGCCTGTCAGCTCTATAGCAAACGGCGTAGGACACTGCCTGGAGCGCAAGGGGTCAAGGGCAGTCGCGACCTGTTCTTCAGCTATCCTGGGATCGCGGTCACCGATGAGCTGCGCCCGCGCGTCTGGGATAAGCCGTGCTGTATCATCAGTAGTTCGGCCAGTCTAGCTGGTGGTCCGTCGGTCTACTATGCCCAGCGGCTGGTGAAGCGGGATGATAGCGTGATTATCCTGACAACCCCACCGGAGGCTAGCCAGGAAGCGGAGGCGCGTTTGGAAGTGTGGGCAGGAGGCAAGCCCGCTTGCGAGGTGACGCATTTCCCCTGGGCCTCTCACCCCAGCCAGGAGGAGCTCTTGGAGGCGGTGGAGTATCTCTCGCCCCAAGGGGTCTTGCTGGTGCATGGTCAGCCGGAGGCAACCAGGACCCTGTCACGTGCCCTACCCGCCGGGATCCGGGCGCGCGTGCCGCAGAACGGCGATCGGATTGTGATACGGCCACGGACTTAAGTCCGTGACCTAGTCCCTAGTCCCTAGTGGGGGGCCGAATTGTCAGGCCACCCGCACCAGGGCTTTCATCCTTTCTTTCGCCCCACCATCCTGCTCCCAAACAGGTGCCGAACCGGCACCTGTTTTTGCTATGTACGAACCCGGACAATCACAGTAGACGCATCGCCAACGTATGATAGTAGCGAGCTGATTCTAAGTATTGGCGGGGCGCTGGGGCGAACCCGTCTATTGGACCGCTTGGGTGTCATGGTAAAGGTCAGGATGCCGGCCGTGTCTGGTCTCCTGGCTCCGGTCCATGCACATGCATGTGAGGGGAGGGCTACGTTTGGCGGTCAAGAACAACACCAAGAAACCATCAACGCCCAGCACCGATCTTTCCGCTCGGCATCTGGCTGAGATGACCACCGAGTTGGAAGTGATGGCGAGCGACCCTGAGATTGCCTCTGATCTTCAGGAATCCTACTACCGCGAGCTAGACAAGGAGCTTCAACAACGCCAACGTGAGCTGCGGCGTCTAGAGACTCTTCACCGTAAGGCAAACTCCGCCCGTAAGCCCAGAGTTGGTGAAACCCTCAAAGTCGCCGCAGAGGCCGTGGCTACGCAGGAGAAGAAGATTGCCGCTTACCTTAAAGATCGCCCGTGGTTGCTGGAGAAGATCGTGGTCGAAAAGCCAGCTGATCCTACCGCGCAACCTGTACCACAGACCGAGGATGAGTGGCGGGATGAACTACGGCGATCGCAGGAGCGGCGCGAGCAGGAATGGCGTGAGCAGCTGCGCAAAGAGCAGGAGAAGCGCGATCAGGAGTGGCGTGAATCCGAGCGCGGTCGTCGCGAACAGCAACAGCGACTGTTGATGGAGGCCGTCCAGGAACAACAGCGTCGGCTGGAAGATGAATGGCGGCAGCGCCTCAAGACCGAGGAGTCCGGCAAGGTCCAGGCCTGGTTCAACGAACAGCAGGAAGCTATCAAGGGCTACTGGAGCGAACGACTCAACAGCCTCAATCGTGACGCCGAGCAGCGCGCCGAGGCGTGGCACCAGCAACTCCGTCGCGAGCTGGAGCAGCAGGAACAGCAGTGGCGGGAACAGATGAGCAAGGAGCTGTCCCGGCTCGAACAGGAGTGGCGCCAGCAGTCTGAGCTGGAGCGCGAGCGGACGCATCTGCAGCGCTTTGAGATCGAGTGGCGAGTGGAACAGCGCCGAGAACTGGAGAGGATCAGTCAGCAGTGGAAGGCAGATCAGACCGCCATCTGTGATCAATCGTTCAGCCAGTGGATGGCCGACCAGGAGCTCCAGTGGCAAAAGGAACAGGAATCCCGGTTGCATAGCCTGGGCGTCGAACAGCAGCGGCGTGAACAGAGTTGGTACAAAGAGTTGAAGGATGGCTTAGCTCAGCAGACAGCTCAGCTCTTGGCATCCTATCGCGAGGCGCTGCAGAAGGACCGCAAGGAACAGCTAGACGAGGTCAAACGCGGCACCAAGGAGTGGGGCGTAGAGCAACGGCAAAAGCTGGAGCAGTTGACCGAGACGTGGCTGAGTGAACAGCGGCGCAGGCTCGATGAGATCGTCGCCCTGTGGCAGATTACCTACCAGAGTGAAGAAAGCGAACGACGGACGCGTTGGCAGGCCATGGAACAGGATGCGATCGCGCAGTTGGCGCAAGACCGGGCGAACTGGATCGAGAAGCATCAGCATGAACTCACTGAGCGGCTTGATGCCTGGTTTGGAGAGCAGGGAGAGCGCCACGAGGCGCTCGAACAGAGCTGGTTGAGCTCGCAGCTTGACCTGCAGGTGGAGCGCGAACATCTTTGGCGCAGCGAATTTGCCCGCGCGACCGAGGAGATGCTGTTAGCTCAGAATAGCGAGCGCCTCGAGGCAGTCAGGCAGGAGATCATGGAAGATCTGAGCCAGTCCCTCGAGCAGTGGTGGCAGCAGTCGCAGGCTCAACTCGAGCAGAAGACCGGGCTCTGGGTGGAGGAGCAACGATCATCACTCTTGGGAATGCAGCAGCGCTGGCAGGACCTGTTTGCGGCTAATGCCGAGGAGCGTCAGGCCAAATGGGACCAGACCAGTCACGAACTGGCCGAGAGAGTGATGGCGGATATCGAGCTAGCCATGGAAGAGCATCAGCGACGATTGGATGCGGCCGTTGACCAATGGCGTCAGCAGCAGCAGCAAGCGTGGCTACAACTGGCAGATACCCTGGCCGCCGAGCAAGACGATAGCCGCGCGCAGCGTGAACAGGAGTGGTCCGACCGCATCGGAGCGGAGATCCAGGAGCTCAACACTCGCTTCCAGTCGCAGTTAACCGCGACCGGCACCGAATGGCGCCTGACCCAGTCCCAGCAGTTGACCGAGTGGGAGAGCCAGTGGCGGAGCGAGCAAAAGGCTGCTCATGAGGCAGCCATTGCTGAGAGCCAGCAGGGGCTTGCTGAACTGCGCAACACCCTTCGCGAGCAGGTTATGGCCCATTTCGATGCTTGGCAAGAGCGTGCATTTGAGCAGTTGCACGAGGCAACTAGCTCCTGGCAGAGCGAGCAGCGTGTGGCCCTAACCCGGTTCAACGCTCGCTGGGAAGAGATGCTGACCAACCATGAGCATGAGTACCGTGAGCGCTGGCAAGCCATCGGCCAAGAGCTGGAGAGCAAGGTCGCTGGTGACACAGAAGCTATGTTAGCGGAACAGCGTAGCTACCTCACGAAGCTCGCCGAGCAGTGGAGGAGCGAGCAGCAGGAGCTCTGGTCACGCTTTGCCCTCGACTTGCGTGCAGAGAATAGCACGGCCCAGGCCCAACAAGACCAGCTCTGGCAGGAACACAGAGCAAACGCATTGCGCGAGCTGAACGACCGGTTTGGCCAGGAAGTCGAAGCGACCAGGCGTGAGTGGGTAAGCTCACAGGAGCAGAGCTTTGCTAAGCGAGAGCAGGAATGGCGCAAGACCCAAGAACTGACCCAAAAAACCATTCGCGAAGCCGCCACCGAAGAGATGCTCAACTACCGCCGTCAACTCGAACAACAGGCCAATGACGAGTTCGCGCAATGGATGGCTCAGGAGATGACGAAGCTGGCGCAGGCAGTCAAGTCCTGGCGCGATGAACAGCGCCTGGCCCTGGCACAACTGCACGCCCGTTGGGATGAGATGCTGACCTCTCGCGATGAAGAACGTCATAGCAACTGGCTGACGCAAAGCCACGATGCTCTAGACCGGTTTGGCAGAGAGGCTGAAGCTACGATGGCGGCGCACCGAGAACAAGTCAATGCCCTCCTCGAAAGCTGCAAAGGAGAGCAGCAGAATCAGTGGACCGCGCTGGACCGTGAGTTGCGCGCGCAACAGCAACTGGATCAGCGTGAGAGGGAGGCCATCTGGTTCGAAAAGCTGACCACCCTCACCGCCGACATGCTGGCCCGCTTCGACAGCGAATGCCAGAGCCTCGAGCAGCGCTGGGGAGAAGAGCAGCGGCAGGATCTGAGCAGGAGCCGACAGGAATGGCGGGAGACGTTTAAGGCCGAGCAGGAGCACCTGACATCCACCTGGAAGGCGTCCTTGCAGGGGTTGCTCGATGAGTTGCGTCTGGCCGAACAAGCGGAGCGTAGCCGTTACTGGGCGCAGACCGAGGGCAGGCAGGCAGCGGAGCTGGCCTCCATTAGACAGGATCTCTCTGACGAGATGGAGAAGCAGCTCAAGGCCTGGCATGAAGGGCAGCGGCAGCAGCTCAGTGAGCACCTTTCCGCTCGCGAAGAGTCCTGGTCAGCAAGTATCACCGAACAGCGTCAGCGCATTGAAAATGAACTCATAGCACAGCACCAACGCGAGATCGAACTAGTGAGTCAGGAGCTCCGCCTCGACTTCCAGACCGCCATGACCCAGGAGAGTGACCAGTTGCTCAAGCAGCAAGCCACCGCATTGGTAGAACTTGAGGCCAGCTTGCGCACGGAACATGACGAGCGCGTGACCGAGCAAGAAAAGATCTTGTGCCAGCAGCATCTGCTCCAGCTGCAAGAACACACCAACGGCTTGAAGCTAGATGCCGAAGAACGGCTCACTCTTCTCTCGGCAGAGCTAGAACAAAGGCATCAGACCCGTATGACTAAGCTCGAACAGGCCATGGCACTCGCTCATAGTCAAGAGATGAGCCAGCTGCAGGAGTCACTCAAACAGCAGCAGGCCGAAGCGGTGGAAGTTCTCAGAGTGCAGATCCTAGCCGACTACCAAGTAGACGCCAAGAAACTAGCGGCAGAGTGTCACCAACGGCTAGACGATGAACTGAGCATTACCCGTGAACGCTTCATGCACGAAATGGAGCAACGTCTAGCAGCCACCGGCCAGGAATATGGCGGCCTCTATCGCCAGGAGCTAGCCCTACAGCGCGAGGAGCTCAACGACCAGCTGCAGCGGGCTCTAGCCGCCCAGCGGACCGAACTGCAAGTCGTGCATGAACAAAGCCTAGCCAAGCAGCGCCAGGAACTGGCCCAGTGTCACACTCAGGAACTTCAGGAGCTGAAGGAGACCCTCTACAAGGAATACCGGGGACGCCTCGGCCAGATGGCCAAAGAGCTGGGCCTAGCGCACCATGAGGAACTCCGCCGGGTCGTGGATGAGAAGGAACAGGCGCTGCGCGATCGCATCAAAGAGGATGTCATCCAGGATCTCTTGGCGAAGGGGGTCGCCGTGGTCAGCAGAGCACCCGCTGGCCGTCAAGAGCAGCCCACGCTCGAGGAACCGACGCCACGGCTCTCGCCACCCCCCGCCGATCCGGTAGTGACGACACCGCCGGACAATCCCGCCGCCGAACCTGTTGCGCCCACCCCCGCAGCCGGTGCCACAATCGAGACTGCCGTCACCCCCGACCCGACCCTAATCAACCCACCGCGTCGCCGCCGTCGCCCCCGCGCCTAAGCTAACACCCCCGTGGGCAAGGCCCACGGGGGTGTCTCATCAAGTTGTCAGAACTGCTATGGTGCCAGGCAGGCATACGTTCACTAACCCACCATGATCTGCTGCATCGCTCTGATAAACAGATCGTTCTCGGCCGGCGAACCGATCGAGACCCGCAGGCATCCTTGGAGCAGTGGGGACGCGTGTTCGACCTGCCGAATGAGCACGCTGCGCTCGCGCAGCCCCTCATAGACCAGCTTGGCCGGGCGATCGGTCCCAAAGAGCAGGAAGTTGGTCATCGAGGGATAGACGCTGACCCCTGGGATCGCCTGCAGTTGCTCGCGTACCCGCTCGCGTTCGGCGATGGTGACCTGGACATGATTCTGAAAGACCGCGCGTTGCGTCAGTGCGGCTCGGGCCATCCACTGCGAGAGGTTGGAGAGGTTGAAGGGCAGACGTGTCTTGTAGAGCTCTGTGACCACCTGAGCCTGAGCCAGCAGGTAACCGATGCGCATCCCTGCCAGCGAGAAGGCCTTGGAGAAGGTCCTCCAGATGATCAGGCGGTCGTACTCCGCGAGCAACGGCTGAACGGTTTGTTGGCTGTACTCATAGTAGGCTTCATCGACCACGACCATGCTGCGACTCTCTTTGACCAGTCGTTCGATCGACTGCGGGTCATAGAGATTGGCGGTGGGGTTGTTGGGATTGGTGATGATAATCAGAGACGACTGGCTGTCAGCGGCAGCCGCTAGCATAGCCTCCGTATCCAGCGAGAAATCAGCACGGAGTGGGACCTTGATCACATTGAGGCCCAGCATCTCGGCCAGATAGGGGTACATCGGGTAGGAGGGCCAAGCCATGACCACGCTACTCCCAGGTCGGAGGAAGGTCAGGTAGGTGGCCAAGATCAGTTCATCCGCGCCATTGCCGAGCAGGATCTGCTCGGCGGGCAGACCTACATAGGCGGAGAGCGACGGCATAAGCGGCGTGCTGGTCTCGGGTAACCAGTAGCGGTTTGGCTCGAGGGTATCGAGCTCGGAGATGATCTGGCGGAGCAAGAAGGCAGGGTTAAATGAACTCTCATTGGCCAGGAGCCGAGCTTGGTAGCCTTGACCAGCTACCTCTGCCACCGGCGTGCTCGCACGTAGCTCCGATCGAACCAAATCGAGTGCAGATATGGAATCACCCAATGATAACAATCCTCCCATGGACAAGCTTTGAGCCCTATTTTACCACCGTAACCAAGGGTTGTCACCGACACAAAAAAAACCGGGGTCATTGCCCCGGTTTTTCCAGCTCCAGCCCCAACTCCAGCGCCATCTGATCATCCAGATTGGGCTCATCGAAGAAGCGGCTGTTGTAGCCTACAATGCGAAAACCTGACTGTAGATAGAAGTTGACCGATGGATGGCTGGGATGCAGCCGCTCAAACAGCATGCGAATATGTTCGCCTTTCAACTGCTCGGCTAGGAACTCAATCAACGCCTCTCCATAGCCGCGATTGCGATACTTGGGATCAACGAATAGCTCCAGCAGCCAGGCCGAGCGGTTCCAACGCCAGATATGGCAGGCCGCAAACCCGGCCAGGTTTTGGCGGTCTTCCTCGATGACCACGAAAGTGTGGTCGGTCAGACTCAGGTAAGCGTTGTAGTCAAAGTCTGAGCCGCTGATGGCCTGGCAGCGCCCGAGATCTGATGCTCGGTAATAGCGTACCCTCATCTAGCATCGCCCCCACTATCGTCTTCACCATCAGCCCGGCTATCGCCTCGCTTCGGGCGATGATCGCTCTGCGGGAGGCGGGCGTCTTGGTAGCGGCGTCCTGGGGTCACCGCCAAGGTCTGCAACCGACTTAACTTCACGTCGACCGGGAGATCATCGTAAGGGGTGCGCGCCGAGCTGCGGTATGAGTCACGAAATCGTTTGACGCGGGCGATATCCTCGTCACTCCATATCCGCCAGCCGCGTTGGTCACGCTCGACGTCGCGGATCAGCTCTGAGCTGATCCAGCGCAGGAGCGTGGCCTTCGAGACGCCGATGCGATCTGCAGCTTCTTGAGTACTATACATGGGCTTTTTCCTCCTACGGTAGGATCAACGTGGACCCGATCGCCGACCCAGCACCGGACCAACTGTGAGTATACTTAATACACTCAACCTTAGCATACAGTGGTAATGGTTTACAGTCAAGAGGGGTTCGGCCGAGGACTGGCACGAGACAGAACCTGCTCATCAACGGCTGACGCGGGTTCACCATAGTGGTGCAATGCAGTTCCTGGCTTGGCAGCCCGCCCTTAATATGGTATGGTGGAAAGTAACAAGAGACACACACGGGCTCCCGTTCCCATGCGTAGGTTGCCTGATGAGTGTAGCCCGGCTGCGATGCGAGGAGGCCAACCCCCTTGGCCAGTCTTTATCGTCAATGTCCACGGTGCTCGGAACCGCTGAGTATTGAGCTGATCACCGACACCTCGATCTATTATGTTTGCCTGCGCTGTGACGGTGCCTGGCGCTTGCCGCCGCCGCACCGCTGGGTGCGTTTGCGCGCTATCGAGTCGGGTTGCCGGCCCTTGTCGCAACCGATCAGGAGTCTTTCCTAACTTAGTCCTTCGGAACCTGCATGACCCAGTGTCATCCCGTGGGCACTGACGGAGGTGTACGCAATGACCCAGTCTGTTGATTGGGGGCGCTGGCTTCGCAGGCGGTCATCCAAGCCACCCGCAGAACAACTGGTAGATATACGTAGCGCCCTGGAGATCGCCTTGACCGATGGCCTACAGATGCTGTCGACTCTGAAGGAGCTCTTGGCACGGTGGGTGAATCATGACCGTCTCAGCCGCTCGGCGCGCACCGAACTGGGCCGACTGCAGACTCAGATTGAGTGGCTGCAGACGCAGACCGAGCTGCAGCACGAAGGGCTGAAGGATCTGGATTCCTGGGAGGAATGGGCGAAACCTGTTCCATACTATCTTATTGAATGGCCGCTTCTGGAACACCGCTTTGAAGCGTGGGCCCAAGCCCCCGGAGTGACGCCGCAGCGCATCTGGGACCGCGAGGCGGCCGTGGAGGGGCGGGAGGAGTTTGATCTCCTGCACAATCAGATCTTCACTATCGTCGTCTGGGCCAATCAGCTCAAGGCGCAGGTCATAGAGCTGTATGAGGTGCTTGACCTGCCCAGTGAGATCATTGAAGAACCCGATGAGACGGCGAAGCCGTTCTAACCGTCTAGAATATCGGGTCCGTCACCATGTGTTCTACGTCCCTACTAGGGACTAGGGACCAGGGACTAGGGACTCGTAATAGGAGGCTATTACGTATGTATTTCATCGAAGAGTTTGACCTAAAAGACAACGTCAGTGTCGAAGATTTCCTACCCGCGTGGAACGCCTTGACCGAATGGTGGCATGCCAATGTCTCCACCATCCGTCTTGTGCATTTCAGTGCCCGGGCCTTCGGACTCGGGCCGCGCCCGCACTACTTGGCCATCTGGGAGCATCCCGATTTTGCAGCCATGGATACTTGGAAAAAGACCTTGGCTGCTGACCCGCATGGTATTGCCCTGGAGAAGACCTTCTCGTCCATGGTGACCAATGTCAGCTCCAAGTCCATGGTCGACCTGCTTGATCCCAAGTTCAGGCGCGGTTAGCGGATCGGAAGGGTCCACATGTCCACAAGTCCACGAGTCACCAAGTGGGGACACGTGGGCGCACCGTTCCAGTACAGAGCCAAGGACACTGGTCAGAGCCAGTGTCCTTTTGCGTGTGGCGGTCGTAGCGCGGGGGTTGAGTGCGAATCTATGGTGGCCGCTGCTACTGTTAGCTGATGCCTGATGGCTGATGGCTCGTGATGATCGCCTTAGTTAGCTCGGTGATCGAGCTGGTGAGCACATCTAGCTTGCCCTCGATGCGCACCAGCAGATAGCCGGTCACCACCGCCGGGAAACCGAGATTGCCAATCAGCTTCACCATCTCTTCCATGGACTCGCCTCCTTTGTCTAGCGATTTGCCTATTCGGCAGGTCCATCATAGCCGAGATGGTCTCGGTAGCCAAAAGCCGACTTAGCAAGTTTTGGCCTCTCTCGCGGGCGACATATCTCTTGTCGCATCGATCCGGGACAGGT
>CAZINL010000030.1:0-23310 GCA_964540595.1 uncultured Clostridia bacterium | reverse complement strand
ACCACCAACTGCTGATCAACGCTGAGGTGGGGGAGATCTTCGAGGGATTTAATAACGGCACCACCGACCCCGATCAAGCCTACGAGCGACTAGTGGGCTTAGCCAAGAAAGATGCTTCTGGGCTGGTCAGGATCTTGATCAAGAAGCTGCGCAGCGCCGATGCAACCACTGCCAAGGTCGCCACGTGGTCGTTGCAGGCCCTAGGTTTGCACGAAGCGATCGCTCCCTTGACCGCCCTGACTGAAGACACCAAGGCGAGCGATTTTGCCCGAGTCGCCGCGATGAGCCTGCTACAGGAGATGGACATCGACGTTGACCAACAGTTGGTGCTGAGTACGCTCCATGACCCTTATGCCATGATGGAGCAGTTTACGAAAGACTTCATTGATCTCGTGCTTGATGCCCGCGTCAATGCCGAGGACATTCTTGACGAGTTTCTTGACTTTAACGTCGAGATGCAGCTGGAGTATATCCAAATTCTCAGCCGTCGCCGTGAACCGCGCGTCGCACTGTTTTTGTGGTATCTGGAGAACAGCAGCAAGGATGAGGTCCAAGACGCCGCTCGGCTCACCCTCAAGAAGCTGCGTATGGCTGGGGTGGAGTTCTCCGACCCGGCGCAGCTGCTGCGTGATGCAGCCTTGGTCAAGGCATTGGCCTTCTCCACACGGCTCGAGGGGATCATCAATCTGCATCTTGCCTGGGACGTGGGCGGTGACGTGGAGCTAGCGTTCTTCACTATCGATTACCGTAAGAAGGGGATTACGGAGTTCTATCACGGACGAATGCCTGCCGCTGATTATTCAGGCCAATTTGAGGAATACTTGCGCGTGGAGGGGTTGCCCCACGAGGAGCTCTCGCTCCACGAGGTGCGGGTGCTGCTCGCCGATGGGATTGCAGTGGGTCGCCGCCATCGTCGCCGACCCCCATTTTGCTATCAGTTCGAATGGTTGTTGAGTGACCCTTTGGAGTACAACGATGATGAGATACGATCTCTGTCGCGGCGATTGATGCATGGCACTCTCGGCCCCAAGCGCTTGGCTCAAGTCTGGGCCAAAGCCCTCGTTGCTCAAGACTATGGCCTAGTCTGGGATCTTCACATCCCAGGAGACTCAAGCTTCACCCGTGATGGATTCATCCGTTATATGCGTAAACTGCAAAGCCAAGCGAAGCTCAAGTGGCAGGGATCGGCTCTAGTCGAAGCTAGAAGCAGGTCGACAACAGCCGATGTACTGATGATGCTTGACTTCAAGAAGCAGCAACACCCCTACCATGGTCAGGTCGAGCTAAACCTCAGGCGACACAGTGGTCAGTGGTGGATCGAGCAGATCAAGACTGGCGACGATGAGTTACCGACACTCGGCGGGCAGCCGCAGGTGCACAAGACCTAGAACCACTAGCCCGATATCCTTGAAGGAGGCGGCGCTGATGTCGCAGATTGCGCAGGGATACCCGTTGCTGGTGACGGCTGCGGTGGTTCAGCGAGAGAACCATATCTTGGTGGCTCAGAGACCGGCAGGAAGAGACCTGGCCGGTCTTTGGGAGTTTCCTGGTGGAAAAGTTGACCCGGGCGAATCTCCCGAGGAGGCGCTAGCTAGGGAATTGCAGGAGGAACTGGGTTTCGATGCCACGATCGGGCCGATCTGCCAGGTGGTCTATCATCGCTATTCCGCAGCGAAGGTGATCCTGCTCCTAGCTTACTACTGCCGCACTAGCGAAGAACCACAGTCCTTGGAGGGACAAGCCTTTCGTTGGGTCTCTCATGACGAGCTCAAAAAGCTGGCGATGCCAGCGGCTGATCGGCCGATTGTTGATCAGATCCTGGCCGACCTTGGCTCGTCGCGGTGGTCTAGCGCCCCATAGGGAGGCCAGATCGAAGATAACGCCGCGTTTGCGCGCTAGGCAGGAACCTGTCGTTTTCCATAGAAAATTGTCAAGTCAGCAGGACGATACACTCGACTGTGGTATAGTGTTTGATGGGTTCATACGATGATGCAGTGCGTGAAGGAGGATCACCACGATGGTTGGGGAACTGAGGGTTTTCGCTGGTAACGCTAGTCAGGAGCTGGCTTCTGAGATCAGCTCGGTTCTACGTGTCCCGCTCGGTAAGGCTGAGATCTTCAAGTTCAGCAATGACAATACCTTTGTCAAGATTAACGAGAATGTCCGCGAAGCCGATGTCTACGTGGTTCAGACTTCATGCCCCCCCGTTAACGACAATCTGATGGAGCTCTTGATCATGATCGATGCGCTCAAGCGTGCTTCGGCTCGGCGTATCACCGCGGTGTTGCCTTACTATCCGTATGCTCGTTCCGATAAGAAGGATCAGCCGCGGATCGCGATCACCGCTAAACTGGTGGCTGATCTTTTGACCACAGCAGGTGCCGACCGGGTGGTCAGCATGGACGTACATGCCGATCAGATTCAGGGCTTCTTTGATATCCCGTTTGACCATCTGACCGCCGCTCCGATCTTGTGTGATTACTTTGCCAGTAAGAAACTAGACGACATGGTGGTCGTGGCCCCCGACGCGGGCGGTGCCAAACGTGCCCGCAATTACGCTCGCCGTCTCAAAGCGCCTCTCGTGGTTATGGACAAGCGTCGCATCGGCAACGAGGGCGAGGTCGAGACGATGAATGTCATCGGCAATGTCGAGGGCAAGCGCTGCGTCCTGTTTGATGACGAGATCGATAAGGCCAGTTCGCTGATGCAATCAGTGGCCGCGCTCAAGGCCAACGGTGCTGGCGAGATCTACGCTGCCTGCTCGCACCCGGTCTTCTCGGGCCCCGCCATCGAGCGCATCGCTGCCTCTTATCTCAAAGAGGTGGTGGTGACCAACACCATCCCGGTCGCCAAGGAAAAGCGGATCGATAAGATTACCGTCCTCTCCGTAGCCAGCCTGCTGGCGGAGGCCATTCGCTGCATTCACGACGGCACCAGTATCTCGGCGTTGTTTGTCTAGCAAAGGAATAGCGATCACTACCGGCGAAACGACTGTTGGCCGGACAAAGCCGCCGTCTGGCGGCTTTTTGTTTTTGTGTCACACTGGGGTGACCACATGCCCCAATCTCCAATTCTTCATTCTCAATTCTTAATTACAAAAAGGGGGTCTTTTTGTGCGCCGTTTGATTGATCTCAACTCTGACATGGCTGAAGCGTTTGGGGCTTACCAGATGGGGGCGGATCTTGATATCATTCGTTCCCTCTCCTCAGCCAATATCGCCTGTGGCTACCATGCCGGTGATCCGCTGGTGATGGATGCCCGTGTCAAGCTCTGCCGCGAGCACGGTGTCGCAGTGGGGGCACATCCCGGCTATCCGGATCTGATGGGCTTCGGCCGTCGCAACATGGTGCTGTCAGCCAGCGAAGTACGGGGATACATGATCTATCAGATCGGTGCCCTGCAGGCCTTTGCCACAGCCCATGGGGTGCGCGTGGAGCATGTCAAGCCCCATGGCGCACTCTACAACATGGCCGCTGTCGATGCGAAGTTGGCCAAGGCCGTAGCCGAGGCGATCTACGCCGTCGATCCCGACTGCATCCTAGTCGGTCTGGCCGGGTCGGAACTGGTCGCCGCCGGTCGCGCCATCGGTCTGTCGGTGGCCGAAGAGGTCTTTGCTGATCGCGGCTATCGCCCCGATGGCACTTTGGTTCCACGCAACGAGCCCGGGGCGATCATCAAGAGCGTCGATGAGGCGGTAGAACGCATCGTCCGTCTGGTCGAAACCGGCAAAATCGTCGCCAGTGATGGTCAAGAGATTGCGGTCCGCGGCGATACCATCTGTCTTCACGGTGACACCCCCGGTGCTGCTGAGTATGCTCAGGCGATCCGTACTCGCCTGGAGGCCAAAGGAGTCAGTATCCGGCCGATGCGTGAGGTGTTAGCGAGATGAGCCCAGCGTATGCGGAGCCGCGCCTGTTGGTTCACAGCGAACGCGGCGTGGTGGTGGAGTTTGGCGACAGTATCGACCCCGGCATCTTCGATCAGGTTCGTTCCTTGACACAGGCCCTTGATCGCAGCCGCCTCGATGGCGTGATCGAACTGATCCCCACTTACCGTTCGGTCTTGGTCCACTTTGATCCACTGAAGGTGGATCGCTCCCAGGTCGAGAACTGGATTAGCCAACACCTGACGACCAGCGCTGCTGGTCGGGGGACAGCCCGAGTAGTGGTGATCCCAACCCTTTACGGTGGTGAGTATGGGCCTGATCTAGGTGATGTGGCTCAGCATACTGGGCTGACACCTGATGAGGTCGTGCAGATCCACAGCTCCGAGGATTATCTGGTCTACATGATTGGCTTTACCCCAGGCTTCCCTTACCTGGGGGGATTATCTCCCAAGATCGCCTGTCCGCGGCTGAGCTCGCCCCGGACTCTCGTTCCGGCTGGTTCGGTCGGCATTGCCGAAACCCAGACCGGGATCTATCCTTTGGCGACTCCTGGCGGTTGGCGCCTGATCGGCCGTACGCCCCTCAGGCTCTTTGACCCTTCGAACTCTGAGCCCTTTGTCCTTCAGGCGGGCGACTATCTGCGCTTTCGTCCCATTGATGTTAAGGAATATGAGAAGATCAGTGCCTTGGTGGCCGAGAGGCGCTACCAGACCGAAACCAGGGTAAAGGAGGCGGGACGATGAGTCTGAAGCTCCGCATTCAGAACCCAGGTCTCTTTACCACTGTTCAGGACCTGGGACGTCACGGCTATCGTCGTAATGGTCTGCCCGCCGCGGGTGCCATGGATCGCTACGCTCTCTCGGTAGCCAACCTGATGATAGGGAATGAGGTCAGCGCTGCAGGCCTAGAGTGCACCCTGCTCGGTCCATCCATTGCGTTTGAGGGTGTAGGCATCGCCGCCATCACCGGTGGAGATCTCGGGGCTCAGCTCAACGGACAGCCGCTAGCGCCTTGGACAAGCTTCGTGGTCAACGACGGTGACCTGCTTAGCTTCACCGCTCCGATCAGCGGTTGTCGTGCATATCTCGCCATCGGCGGTGGCCTTGACCTGCCCGAGGTCTTAGGGGGGCGTGCCACTTACATCCGCGGAGCGGTAGGCGGACTTAAAGGCCGTGCCCTGCAAAAGGGCGACCTGCTCAGCGCAGGTCAGACGAATCCAGGCTGGAAGTGGACGGGTGAGCTGCCTGCCGAGTGGCGTCGCGGCTACGGGCCGAAAGCCACTGCTCGGGTGGTGCTGGGGCCACAGGATGATTACTTTACCCCTGAGACCATCGCCGAGTTCCTCAGCGCTGAATTTGAAGTCACCAAAGAGGCCGACCGGATGGGTTACCGTCTGGCAGGGCCCAAGCTGACCCACCGGGAGAAGAAGGAGATCGTCTCCGATGGCGTGCTCCCGGGAGCGATCCAGATCCCCGGGCATGGGCAGCCGATCGTGCTGCTCGCCGATGCGCAGACAGCCGGAGGTTACCCCAAGATCGCGGCGGTGATTGAGACTGATCTCGCGGCCTTCGCCCAGGCTCGCCCCGGTGACCGCATTCGCTTCGCCGAGGCGAGCCTTGATGACGCCGTAGAGGCCATGCGGCTTCAGGCTCAGCAGCTACAGGAGATCGCCGAGTGGGTGCAGGCCCAGAGACCAGCCTCCGAGCCCATTGTGCGTATGATGGTCGTGACGGTCAATGGCAAGCGCTATGAGGTCATGCTGCAGGAAAGGGAGTAGGCTAAGAACAAGAGCAGGGTGAGCTCATTGCGAGCTGCCCTGCTCTTGTTATCTAGAAACTTGCCCTAGACCGATGACTGACGCTGTGCCAATGCCTCCCGATAGGCCTCAAGCCCGCTCTTGAGTTTGGTCTCGAGCCGCTTTAGCCATGGTGGCAGGTCCTTATAGGCGGGTAGATCCAGCGCCCGGGTCACGCGGCCATAGGAGTAGAGCCCATGCAGGCGAAGAAACGTGGGGAGTTGCTCTAAGAGTTTGTCATTGAACTGGGCGTTAGCGCGGTATCCCGCTAGAAAGGCCTGGAGACGCTCGTTCTCGTAGTCGACTGGGCCATAGACAGAGAAACCGGTACCGGTCTTGAATAGGTCGCGGAGCGCGTAAGCGATATCCGCCACATACCAGTAATGGGCGCAGTCGTCGAAGTCCAGCACACCGGGGTCATCGCCTGACCAGCACAGATTATCTGTCTCAAAATCGAAATGAATGATGCCAAAGTCAGCCGGATCGGTCGGTAGACTCACGACCCAATCAGCAAGCCGTCCCCACTCATCCTGCAGGAGCTGATCATCCCAGCAAATGTAGTGCCTGGTCAGTTCCAAATGGTGACGCCAGCTATCTCTCATGGCGAGTGTGGGGTCGCGATAGCCCTTCATAGCGGAGTGCAGCCTGCCTAGAGTGGCACCCCAGCTGCGCAGTTGGGTCAACGACATCTCTTCCAGCTCGATGTGCGGACCCTGAAGACCGGTGAAGACGACCGCATTGAAGACCCCCAGCTCGGTCTCGACCGTCTCCACAAAGCGTCCATGCTTGGAGATGACAGGAGTAGCCACTCGCAACCCCTTTTCGTTCAACCAAGCGACGAGTTTCACCTCGGCCTCGAGGGCCTCACGGGGACGCTCGTTGCACTCGTTGAAGCGAAGGAAGAACTGCTGGCGCCCGTTGTGGAAGGCCACCACGAAGTTAGCACTGGCGCGGACGAAGCGGATGGTTCCTTCGTCATACTGCCAGTGCTGTAGGATTGTTTCGGCTAGGGGTAAGGATCGGTCATCCTTAAGCGTGTCTATTACTCTCCACATGAGACTAAGCTTCATCATCGTAGCCACCCCCGTAGCTGTTACTGCTTGCCATTAGATGGTAGCACCGTCTGTGCCTCATGACAATCCCCTGTCCACCTATCCCTGTCCATTGTCACACCCATCTTACTCATACATTCCCTAACTTTGGGGAGAATGGAAGACGTGAGGTTGGGAACTTGCATGACTTCATTGATGGTGAACTCTCGCAGTCCTCGACACCCTGATCCCACGTCATGCAAGTTCCGAACAAAGAGTTGTGTAAGACGCTAGGCACGGAAGGGGGACCTAGTTTGCTGGCAGAGATCCTGCGCCTCTACAGTGGCAACCTGACGGTAGACTACACCATCCGCGAGATATCCCGACAGGTGGGCGGGTCTTACAGCCATGTACACACCAAGATGCAGGAATACCTACAGCAGCAATACTTCCACGCCGCCAGGCGTGGGCCCTCACTGCTCTGCTCCATTAACCGTCAACACCCCCTCTTGCCGTACCAACTGGCGCTGCTCTCCGCCCAAGAGTATCTGGACTGGCAGAGCCGTTATCGGAACCCTAGTCTGGTGATCCAGGAACTGATCGCGCGGCTTGATGCCCGTCTCAGTCGCAACCTGCACAGCCTGATCGTCTTCGGTTCCTATGCTAAGGGGTGCGCTGACAGCCACAGCGACCTTGACCTGCTGCTGATCGTGCCGGACAAGGATGGCGCCGATGACGCCGTGATGCGTGAAGTGACCTCCATCGAGATGCGTTATGGGATGGAGGTCAACCCGGTGGTGGTCGAGCCGGAGATGCTAATCGCCATGTGGCGGCAACCGGGAATGAATGTGGCCAAGGAGGCCTTTGACCATAAAGTCATCGCCTGTGGCGCAGAGAAGTTTTGGCGCATGGCCTTGGAGGCGAGATAGGTGGATTGTGATCTGATCCGTAAGAAGCTTGAGGGATATTTAGGGAACCGCTGGCTGCGCCAGGATCCATCCTGTACTGTGCTGGTTCCTTTCTTCATGAACAAGGCGCGACATAACCTGGAGACAGCCAAGGTGATCCGCCGTCTCTCGAGCAGCGATGAGCTGAAGGCTCTGGTCGGGATCAGCGATGAGTTTGAGGCCTTCGATTGGGTGATCACCTGCTGCTATTACGCCATGTTTCACGCCGCGTCGGCCGCGCTGGCAACGCTCGGGCTCCGCTCCACCAAGCACGAGGTGGTGATCCAGGCGGTCGAGTATCACTTCGTCCACAAGCAAGAACTGCTGGACGAATGTCATATCGAGAACCTGCAGTCGGCACGTGAGCTCGATACCCACTATATCAATCGCCTGTGGGCAGCCAAGAAGAGCCGCACCACCGCACAATACGAGACCGATCGCGGCTTCAGCCAGTCTGAGGCGGAGCGAGTGATCCTCAGCGCCGATGAGTTTATCACCCGCATCGCCGAACTGCTGGAAGAGCTGGACCACCTCAGCCTCCGTGATCTACCCGGATTGCGCCGGGAACCGGGTCGCGACGCGCTCTCCATGCTGGTTGGGGCTGGCCCCCTCGTCCACCAACCAAATTAGACAACCGCTGCCATATGGCGCAGCGGTTTTCTTGCGTCATCCTGAGCTCGTGCCTGTCGTGAGGCAGGAATGCGGCGGCATAGGGACGAAATAGAGAGCGTCTCCGAGTCCATCAGCCTTAAGCGCATAGCCATGGCTGCTGGACCGAGGGCTGCGTAAGCGGTCCGAGGGTGGCAGGGGAAACTCTGTCGCCTCCCGTGTTTGGAAAGGAGAACGCTAGGGGCTGTCCGTGCCGAGGACAAGCCCTTGGTTCCCTTTTCTTTCAACGAGGTAGACAAAACTATCTTCTAGGAGGAAAAGAGAAGCATGGCAAGAAGCAGGAATCGTCTCATCCAAGTCCTAGTAGTTGTCGGTTTAGTGATGTTGCTCTTGGTCGGGTGTGCCAGGACCCCTGCACCCCAGCCGAACGCTCAACCTCAGACCCAGCCCAAGCCGGACCCGAAGCCTCTGACGCTGGCTACCACCACCAGCACCGTCGATAGCGGTCTGCTGGACGTCCTCATCCCGGCATTTGAAGCGAAGCATCCATACAAAGTCAAAGTGCTGTCCAAGGGAACTGGTGAAGCCATGGAGATCGGCAAACGTGGCGACGCGGACGTACTCTTGGTGCACGCTCGCGCCAGTGAAGATAAGTTCGTCGCCGATGGCTTCGGGGTGGATCGTCGCGATGTCATGTACAACGATTTCGTGGTCCTTGGTCCCGCCAAAGATCCGGCAGGGATCAAAGGGACCAAGAACGCTGTGGAAGCGTTCCAGAAGATCGCCTCCACCTCCTCGACCTTCATCTCCCGTGGTGATAAGTCAGGGACCCACCAGAAAGAACTAGCCCTGTGGGATCTCGCAAAGTTGAAGCCAGAGGGTAACTGGTATATCTCATCCGGGGTCGGGATGGGCGATGCCATGCGCATGGCCACCGAAAAGCAGGGCTATATCATGAGCGATCGGGCTACCTACCTCTCCTGGAAGGCGAAGACCGACCTCGTGATCGCTGTAGAGGGTGACAAGGATCTCTTTAACCCCTATGGCGTCATCGCGGTAAACCCGGCCAAGCACTCCGCGGTCAACTACGAGGGTGCGAAGGCCTTTACCAACTACCTCGTTTCTCCCGAAGGGCAGAAGCTGATCGGCGACTTTGGCAAAGACAAATACGGCGCGCCGCTCTTCTTCCCAGATGCGAAATAGGGAGGTTTCCTATGCTAAATGAGACAACCGGAGCGTGGCAAGCGCTCCGGTTGCTTGTAGACTTTGACCCGTATCTATGGCAGATCATCGGCCTGTCGCTGAGTGTCTCCAGCCTAGCTGTGCTCATTGGTGCCAGCCTCGCCATCCCGATGGGGGTGATCCTCGCCTGGAGCAGCGGACGCGCAGTACGCTGGGCTCTGCAGATCCTGAACACCTTGGTGGGGACGCCACCGGTCCTTGCTGGTCTCTTGATCTATCTGCTGCTCTCCCGCAGCGGCCCGCTCGGTCGGCTTGGCTGGCTCTATTCTCCTCAGGCCATGGTAGCAGCTCAGGTGATACTGGTGGTGCCGATCATTGCCACCCTGACGCGGACTGCAGTCGTGGAAAAGGATCGTGCCTACCGTGAACTGGCCCAGACCCTGGGAGCCTCCCCGGTGCAGGCGGCCTGGGCGGTACTGCGCGAGGCGCGGGTGGGCATCGGAGCGGCGCTGGTCGCAGGGTTTGGCCGCGCTATCAGCGAGGTCGGCGCGGTGATGATGGTCGGTGGCGATATTGCCTGGCATACGCGGGTGCTGACCAGCGCGATCATGCTGGAGACCCGCCAAGGCAATTTCTCGGTGGCGCTCGCCCTAGGCTTGGTGCTCTTGTTCCTCTCCTTCCTAGTCAACTGGGTGTTAGCACGCTGGACGAGGGGAGGGGAGAGGCTATGAAAGAGTCCACAGTCCACAGTCCACAGTCCACAGTGGGGGCGTCCCTTGGACACGATCAGCAGGTCATTGCTGAACTGCTGCAAGTTAGTAGAGACTACCATGGCACGCCGGCTCTGTGCGGTATCGACCTGCGCCTCGAGCGAGGGCGGATCTATGCCGTAATCGGGCCCAATGGCTCAGGCAAGAGTACTCTGATCAGGATGATTAACCTGTTGGAACGGCCCAGCGAAGGGCGCATAGTCTTCGGTGGTATAGATGCCTGGGCTGCTAGCTCTGCCGAGCGCCTGATGCTGATGCGGCAGATGACCTTGGTGGCTCAGAAGCCCGCCATGTTTCATATGAGCGTTGCCGACAATATCGGCTATGGTCTCAGACTGCTGCGTCGCCCCGAGGCAGAGGTTCGTTCAGTGGTCAAGCAGATGGCCGAACTGCTCGAGGTTAGCCATTTACTTACGCGCAATGCCGTCCGGCTATCGGGTGGCGAGGCCCAGCGCGTGTCTACGGCACGCGCGCTGGCGATTAAGCCGCAACTGCTGTTGCTTGACGAACCCAGCGCCAACCTCGATCCCGGACAGACTCTAGTCTTGGAGCGGGCCATTCAGACCGTCTGCAAAGAACAGCACTGTACGGTACTCTTGGTCACTCATTACCTCGCCCAAGCGCGACGAGTCGCCGATGAGGTTCTGTTGCTCTGGCGGGGTGAATTGGTCGAAAAACAGCAAGCCACGACTTTTTTCTCTTCACCGCAGCACGCGGTTAGCAGGGCATTTCTCGAAAGCGAACGGGTGTAGCGATCGCCTTCGGCGATCGAGCCCAAAGGCCTATGGCCAAAGCCCAAGGCGTCCCGGGACCCCTAAGAGCCCGCGTCGGCAGGACGGACCCGCGACACCCTTGGGGCTTCGTAAGCCTCGTTACCTCACTTTGGCCTTTGGGCTTTGGCCTTGGGCCTGATTATCGGGAGGTTGGATCATGGAAGGTTATCTCAAGCTCATCACCGTGGAAGAGGCGCTGGCGGTCTTGGAGCGGCGCTGGTCGAAACCCAAGCCGGAGTCGGTGCGAGTTCCTCTGCTGGATGGGCTCGGGGCAGCGCTCAGCGTCCGTGTCACAGCTGATCAGCCCATCCCTCCCTTTGATCGAGCGACCATGGATGGCTATGCAGTCCGCGCCCAGGATACCCATGGGGCTAGTGAAGGTCTGCCTGCGCTGTTTCGTGTCGTCGGTCAGATCCTGATGGGCGAGGCACCGCGCACCGCTTTGGGGCCAGGTGAGGCGATGCAGATCGCCACCGGCGGGATGCTGCCTGTCGGGGCGGATGCCGTGGTCATGATCGAGCATACCGAGAGTATGGACGAGGAGACCTTGTTGGTGATGAAGCCTGTCGCGGTCGGGGAGAACGTCTTGGCGCGGGGTGAAGACATCAGCGAGGGACAATGCGTCTTTGCCGCTGGGCGGCGCCTCTCGCCCGCCGACCTAGGCGTGTTGGCCTCCCTGGGCTATGACCACGTGCAGGTCTGGCGCAAGCCTCGGGTCGGGATCATCTCCACTGGCGATGAGTTGGCGACCCCTGGACAGCCGCTCGGTCCCGGGCAGATCTACGATATCAATGCCCACAGTCTCGCTGCACTCTGCCGTGAGATGGGGATCGCAGCGAAGCAGTACGGTATCATCGGTGACGACTTCCTGCTGCTACACCGGACTCTTGAGCGGGCGCGGCAAGAGAACGACGTGGTGATCCTCTCCGGAGGAACCTCGGTGGGGGCGCGCGACCTGACGGTCCGGGTGATCGACGAGAGCGGCGGCCCTGGTGTGCTGGTGCACGGCTTGAACATCAAGCCCGGCAAACCAACGATCATCGCGCTGCTCGATGACAAGCCGATCTTTGGCCTCTCCGGAAATCCCGTGACGGCAGCGCTGACCTTCCAGCTACTGGTCGAGCCGACACTGCTGCATTGGCCTGGAGTCGTCGCTCCCCAGCGTGGTCAGGTGCATGGGCGGCTAAGCCGCAATGTACCTTCCTCCACCGGTTTGGTGACCTATGTCCGGGCTAACCTCGCCCGGCAGGGCCAGGAACTGGTCGTCAACCCGCTCTTGGGCAAGTCAGGGCAGATGACCACTCTGGCCTTGGCGGATGGCTACTTCTGCATTCCTGTCGGCCGCGAAGGGATGGCGGCGGGCGAAGAGGTGGAGGTGACGCTGTTGCGCAGCGAGGCTAACGAAAAGGCCTTGGTGGGCGGACTGCGTTCGCGCGAAGCCTCAAGGTAGGAACTCAGCCGGGCTCGGGAACGGCCAATGTCGCGCTGTGGTCCTACGGTGTCAGTGGTGCTGTCGTAGCATCATATTGCTGCGTTTCTGGTACTCTGTTAGTCGCGACTCCGAGGCCGTTCATTTTCCTGCGCCCGCCTTCGCTCCCTGAAGAGGTTGGCTTCGAATGCTCCCTCCGCCCGCACCACCCGGCCTTTCAGCTACGCGGTGGCTTTTCGACAGTCTCGCTGGTTCCAGCAAGATAGAGAGACGATTGCATGTCTAGTGTCTACGACACTACCGGAGGTGGTTGTATGCGACGTGTCTATTTGAACAATCTGCCGCCCGAAGAGGCGTTTCGTCTTTGGTGGGAGCGGCTCGACTTAACTCGCCTGCAGGTGGCCGAAGAGGTGCCTGCCGAGCAGGCGCTGGGGCGGGTGACGGCGCAGCCCGTGTTTGCGCGGCTATCGTCGCCTCACTACAATGCCAGCGCCATGGACGGTTATGCCGTTCGTTCCACGTCTACCATTGGCGCCAGCGAGCGCGCGCCAAAGCGGTTGAGCCTAGGTCAGGATGCTCAGGTGGTAGATACAGGTGATCCACTTCCTGAGGGCTTTGACGCGGTCATCATGGTAGAGGATGTCCAGCCAGTCGGAGACGATCAGATTGAGATCATCGAGCCGGTCTCTCCCTGGCAGCATGTGCGGGCCATCGGTGAGGACATGGTGGCCAGCGAGCTGATCCTACCCGCCGGTCACCGGATCCGCCCGGTCGATATCGGCGCCCTTTTGGCAGGGGGGATCTTGAGGGTCAGCGTCTGGCGAGCCCCACGGGTGGCGCTCATCCCCACGGGGACCGAGATCGTGGAACCGACTGGCGAGCCGAAGCTGGGCGAGATCATCGAGTACAACACGCGGGTGCTGGCTGGGTTGATCACGGAATGGGGGGGGCAGCCTGTCCGCCACGCCATCGTACCTGATGACTACCAGCAGCTTCTGACCGCCCTGCGTGAAGCTGTAGCTGATTGTGATGCGGTGGTTATCAATGCTGGTTCCTCGGCCGGGCGGGAGGATTTCACCGCCAGCTTGGTCGAAGAGGTGGGCGAACTGGTCGTCCATGGCGTGGCGCTCAAACCGGGCAAGCCCACCATCCTAGGCGCCGCTGATGGTAAGCCGATCCTCGGCTTGCCGGGATACCCTGTCTCCACTTTTGTGGCGGCGCAGTGTTTCCTGCGTCCCTTGGTGCAGCGGGTCTTGGGGCTGCCCTTGACACACGGTGAGAAGATTCGTGCCCGCCTCTCGCGCCCTCTACTCTCACCAGTCGGGATGGAAGAGTGGGTGCGGGTGAAGCTGGGTCAGGTGGGGGACAAGCTGATCGCTACACCGCTCAATCGTGGTGCGGGGGTCATCATGTCCTTGGTCCGAGCCGACGGCATCCTGCGCATCCCCATCGGCAGCGAAGGCGAGGCAGTGGGAACAGAGGTGGAAGTTGAGCTCTGGCGGCCGCGCGAGCACGTGGAGCAGACGCTGGTGGTGATCGGAAGCCACGATACAGCCCTTGATCTATTGGCGAACCATATCCACCACTTTCATGCTGACGAGTTCATGGCCTCGTCGCACGTGGGTAGTCTAGGGGGGCTGCTTGCCTTGGCACGCGGCGAGGCGCACCTGGCTGGCAGCCACCTCTTGGACGAAAACACCGGTGTCCATAATGACAGTTATATTCGCCGCTACCTGCCTAAGCAGAAGGTCGCTGTGGTGAATATGGCTGAGCGCATCCAGGGGTTGATGGTAGCCAAGGGGAACCCGCTCGGCATCACCAGCATTCGCGACTTGGGCCGGCCCGGGGTGCGGTACATCAACCGTCAACGTGGTGCTGGTACCAGGGTACTGCTCGACTATTGGCTGAAGCAGGAACAGATCGATCCCAGCGCTATCTACGGCTACGGCCGCGAGGAGTTTACCCATCTGGCGGTGGCAGCAGCCGTCTCGGCTGGATCGGCTGATGTGGGCTTAGGGATCTTGGCTGCTGCCAACGCTTTTGATCTCGACTTCATCCCCATTGGTGAGGAGAGCTACGAGCTGGTGATCCCGGAGCAACACTTTGACCAGCCTATGGTACAGCATCTATTGGCCATCCTTAGCAGTGAGGAGTTCAAGCGGGAGATGCTGGCCATGGGCGGCTATGATGCACGGATGACCGGGCAGCTCCGCTGGATAGGGGGAGAGGCGGATGCCTGATCAGCTGACCCACTTCAATGACCAAGGGCGGGCGCGGATGGTCGATGTCAGCGGCAAAGCGGCGACTATGCGTGAAGCGGTGGCAGCAGGCGTCATCTGGGTGAAGCCGGAGACCTTGAGCGCCATACGCCACGGTCAGGTGGCCAAAGGCGATGTGCTGGCTGTGGCTCAGGTCGCAGGGATCATGGCGGCCAAGCGGACCGGCGAGCTGATCCCCATGTGCCACCCGCTGCCGCTGACTGGTGTGGATATCGAGTTTCGGATGACGGAAACGCCCGCGGCGGTGCATATTCTGGCTGTGGCCAAGACCGTCGGGGTCACGGGTGTCGAGATGGAAGCGCTGACAGCAGTCAGCACAGCGGCGTTGACCATCTATGACATGTGCAAGGCCATGGACAAGGGGATGACCATCGGCGAGATCCAGTTGCTCAAGAAGAGTGGGGGAAAGAGCGGCGATTACCGCCGGGAGGGGAGCAGTATATGGCAGGACAGGTTATAGCCGTCTGTACCAGCGAGCGCAAAGGGATGCGCAAGGTCAATCGGGGAAGCGTTGAGCTCCAGGTAGAACATGGGATTATTGGCGATGCCCATGCCGGACCGTGGCACCGTCAGGTCAGTCTGCTGGCGCAGGAGAGTATCGATAGCATGGTCGCCAAAGGGCTCAAAGTCGGTCCGGGCGACTTCGCTGAGAATATCACCACCACCGGGATCGAGCTCTTCACTCTCCCGGTCGGGACGATACTCAAGATGGGACCGACCATCTTGGAAGTCACCCAGATCGGCAAGGAGTGTCATACTCGCTGCGCCATCTACTACCAGGCAGGCGACTGTGTCATGCCCCGCGAAGGGATCTTTGTCCGCGTCTTGAGCGGCGGGACCGTGCAGGTTGGCGACCCCATTGAGGTGATCCATGCGGTCCGCTGTGTGGTCATCACGGCCAGCGACAAGGGATCACGGGGTGAGCGGGTGGATGAGAGCGGGGCTGTCATTCGCGAGCTGCTGGCTACGATCAACGGCGCGGTGGTGCGCTATGAGATGGTTCCCGATGACAAGCAGACGCTCAAACGCCTACTGATCGAAGCCGCCGACCACGAGCACCTGGATCTGGTGGTGACTACCGGCGGGACCGGGCTCACCCCTCGTGACGTGACCCCAGACGCCACTCTGGAAGTGATCGACCAACAAGTTCCAGGGATGGCTGAAGCTATGCGGGCCGAGAGCCTGAAGAAGACGCCGCGTGCCATGCTCTCGCGGGCGGTGGTCGGGATACGCAAACGAACGCTGATCGTCAATCTCCCCGGCAGCCCCAAGGCGGTGCGTGAATGTCTGGATGTGCTCTTGCCCGTGTTGCCCCACGCCATCGAGACCCTACGGGGTGAGTCAGGGGACTGCGGGCTAAGAGCATAGGTCAAAGACCTATGCTCTTAGCCCGAGCCCAAAGACCAAAGGCAAAAGGCCAAAGCAGAGGATCACCTACACGGCAGGACTCTGCGTGTGGACTCGTGGACTTGTGAACTTGTGGACTCACGCTTGAGGAGCTGATCACCATGATTAGGATCAAACAAGTCGATGCCTTTACGGATCTCCCCTTTGGCGGGAACCCGGCAGGGGTGGTCACCGACGCCAGGGGACTGACCGAAGAGCAGATGCAGCGTATCGCAGGCGAGATGAATCTGTCCGAGACCGCCTTTGTCACCCCTTCAGAAGACGATGCAGCGGATTTTAACGTCCGCTTCTTTACTCCTAAGAATGAGGTCGACCTTTGTGGGCATGCGACCATCGCTACCTTCTTCACCCTCGCCGAGGAGGGACGTATCAAGCCATCTGTGGATGAGAACCGCGTCGTGGTGAGGCAGCGCACCAAAGCGGGTATCCTCGCTGTCGAGGTGGAGTTTGCCGGCGGTGCGCCTGATCGAGTGATGATGACCCAGGCCACGCCACAGTTTAGGTCGACGAGGGTGGAGCGGCGGGATATCGCCGCTGTTCTCGGGCTATCTGTGGATCAGATTAGGGCTGACTGGCCGCTGGAGTTGGCTTATACAGGTCTGTGGCATCTCATGGTACCGGTGGCCTCTAGCCAGGCGATCGACGCAGCCCAGCCTAATCTCGCCAGGCTGGCGGAGCTGAATCATGCCGAGGGTGTCCACACTACCCACCTGATCGCCCCATCCGACCGAGAGGGAAGCCTAGTCTACACCCGTGACTTTGCGCCAGCCGTTGGGATCCCCGAAGACCCCGCTACGGGCACTGGCAGCGGGGCCATGGGGGCCTATCTGATAAAGAACGCGCTGCTCGAGAGACTCGCTGCTACGGAACTCGACCAGCGTCAGGATGGGGCGCGGCAGATCGCTCGCCTTGTCAGCCTACAGGGCTATGCCATCAATCGCCCCAGCCAGATCACCATCGAGGTGACCAGCGAGGAAAGTCGCCCAGTCGGTGTCAAGGTCGGCGGCCGTGCGGTCTGTATGCTGGAAGGAAGGATGAGAGTGGAGTAGCTGTCGAAGAAGGCCTTGTTGGGCGGGTTTTGTTCACTCGAGGCCTAAAGGTAGGAGCTCAGCCGGGCTCGGGAACGGACAATATCGCGAGGTACGCGGCTTCATCCGGTTGCATCTCCATGTGTTCGCACAGTTGCCGTCATTGCCGCTCGGTTAGTCGCGATTCCGAGTCCGTTCTGTTTCCTGCGCCCATCTTCGCTCTCTGAAAGACTTGGCTTCGAACGTTCCCTCCACCCGCACCAACTGGCCTTCCAGCGAGGCATAGGTTTCTCGACAGGCTCCCTCGTGTCTGGTGTCTGGTGTCTAGAGTCTAGTGACTCACCGATTGAAAGGAGGTGTACAAATGCCCATCGTAGAAGTTCATGTTCTCGAAGGCAAGACCGTTGAGCAGAAGCGCGCCATGGTCAAAGCCGTGACCGAGGCGATCTGCAAGACCTTTGAGGTAACCCCTGATCGCGTACGTATCATCATCGATGATATGAAGCATCACGATTTCTCCATTGCCGGGGAGCTAACCATCGACCGCAAGTGAGAGCGAGTGAGAACCAGCCTGAGTTTGGAAGCTTGGGCTGGTTCTGCTTGACAATCGGTCCATTTGGGACGTACACTGAAGGCACAGTGATAGGGACAAGGAGAAGAGCTAATGGAACACCGCCGCCGGATCGCAGAGATCGAAGAGAAGCTGAAACACCACCGCCTGACGCCCCAACGCCGCGCCATCGTGGAGACGATTCTGGCCAATCCCGATAGTCACCTCTCGGCCGATGAGGTGTGCGCCATGGTGAAGCGGCGCTTCCCAGAGATGGGGATCGCTACGGTTTATCGTACTCTGGAAATTCTCACCGAGCAGCATGTCATTCACAAGCTTAATTTTGGGGATGGGCGCTCCCGCTACGAGCTGGTCGAGCCGGAAGCCCACAGCCACCACCATCTGATCTGTGTGCGTTGCGGCAAGATTATCGAGGTGAAGGATGATCTGCTGCAGAAACTGGAAGAGAGCGTCTCAGTCGAGAACGACTTTGAGATATTGGACCACCGTCTTCAGTTCTATGGCTATTGCAGTGAGTGCCGGAGAAGCTCTGGCCAAGAAACTTGATGCGCCGCAAAACGGCGCATTTTTTGTTTTTCCCCCCGATATGATTAGAATGATGGGGGGGCGGGATGGGATGAGCGTTAATCTGAGCCGATTACTTCGTCTGATCACTTGGACGCTCTGTATAGCGTTAGTTCTGAGCGGTACGGTATGGGCAGCTAAACCGCCGAGCATCACCGCCAATTCTGCCGTCTTGGTGGACGTAGAGACCGGTCAAGTCTTGTATGACAAGAAGGCGACTGATCCTCGCCATCCCGCCAGCACCACGAAGCTGATGACCGCGCTCTTGACGGTGGAGCGGGGCAACCTTGCCGACCTAGCAACAGTCAGCGCCCGGGCGTGTTCGGAGATCGGATCATCACTGGGTCTACGACCGGGTGATATCTTGACGGTGGGAGAGTTGCTCCGCGCTCTGCTGACCATCTCGGCCAATGATGCGGCCACGGCACTCGCTGAACATCTCGCAGGCAGCGTCGGTGAGTTCGCCAAGTGGATGAATGAACGTGCTATCGAGCTGGGCGCGTTGGATACCTATTTCGTCAACGCCCATGGACAGACCAATCCGGTGCACAAGAGCACCGCTCGTGATCTGGCCATCATCGCCCGTGCCGCCTTGGAAGATCCCTTGATCAGCGAGATCGTCGCGACGCCGGAGACGATCATCACCTGGGAGAGACCAACCAAGGAGTTGGCGGTTAGGAATACCAACCGCCTGCTGGGCTATTTTGAAGGGGCCGATGGGGTGAAGACCGGGACCACTACGGCGGCTGGCGATTGCCTGGTCGCCTCAGCCACACGAGCTGGACGGCAACTCTTGGCGGTGGTCTTGCACAGTGACAACCGCTATGCGGACTCCACCCGACTGCTGGAGTTTGGTTTCAGCTCCTTCACCTTTTTGGACGTTGCGCGGCGCGAACGACCCCTAACTCAGATACCGATCGTCAATGGCCGGATGGAACAGATGAGTGTCTTCCCGGCCTCGGATCTCACGGTGATCGTTCCTAAAGACGATCAGCCCTTGACGACTGAACTCGAACTGCCTGAGCAGTTGGTGGCTCCTGTCCACCGCGGTGATCTGCTCGGGCGCGTGGTCGTCATGCAGAGTGGCAAGCAGATCGCTGAGACACAGCTGGTAGCGGCGATGGATTGTGCCCGCGCCACCCTCTGGTGGCGGATCGGGCGCTGGTGGCAGAGATTGTGGTGACCTGCGCATCATGGTATAATATGGGCGTGAAATAGGCGCTAGAGGAGGCTGATGAGCGGTGAGCAAACTTATCCAGAGACCATGGATAGCTGCACTGCCGTTTATCGCTGCAAGCCTGCTACACGCTGCCCAGCGCAAATGGTATTGGGCGGTGTTCATGCTCTGTTTTGCGGCCTATAACGTCGGTACGCGTCTGTGGGATGTGTCGAGGCGGAGCTTGCTTGATCGAACGCTGCTGATCGCACCCTGGGCTGTGCTTGCGGTATTGGAGCTCATATATGGCAGTTGGTTGGGTGTCGTTGTCTATGGCGGTTTGTTGGCATGGCATGTGGTATACAGGGGAATAAGGCAACAGCGGGTCGCTTGACCCGCTGTTTTCGTATGCTGCCGATGTTAGGTGTGGTATCACCTCATCTGCCGTTGAAGATCCGTGGGATCCAGTCCCAGATATTCGGGATCGTGGGCTGGGGTGCCGGGGGTGCTTTGTGGGTTGGACAGGCTTGCCGCGGCTCGGTCCCGGTGATGAAGATCTCATCGCGAGGATTAGGGCAGTATGGCGTGGCCAGGAAACCCGTGGTCGGATCGATGCGCACGGTCTTGATCCCGGCCGGAATTTTGAAGTCAGTGGTCGGGGTGTTGGCGAGTGCCTGCTTCATGAACGCGGCCCAGATGGGAGAGGTTAGGGCGCCGCCGGTCTGCTGCAGTGGCCGTTTCTCGTCATCGCCCACGTAGATCCCTGTCACCAATTGAGGAGTATAGCCGACGAACCAAGCATCACGAAACTCATCTGATGTTCCGGTCTTGCCCGCTGCCGGGCGACCAATAGCCCCCGCGGTGGCGGTGCCGCCGGGCTCCATCACGCTCTTGAGCATGCTAGTCACCACGTAGGCGGTCTTCTCGTCGAGAACCCGATCCCGCTTGCCACGGTTCTCCTCCAAGACGCGGCCATTGGTATCGACGATCTTGGTGATCAGGACCGGTTGCACCCGATAGCCTCCGTTGGCCAAGGTGCAATAGGCCGCCGTGATCTCCAAGGGCGTGACGTCCGAAGCGCCAAGTGCTAGGGGAAGGTTGGCCGTGAGGGGAGAGGTGATCCCCATGTTAGTGGCATAGCGGGCGGTCAGGTCAGGTCCGATCTCGTAATTGAGCTTGACCGCGATCACGTTGTCCGACAGGGCGAGCGCTTCTCGCAATGTCATCTGGCGCCAATGATAAGAGCTGCTGAAGTCGGTCGGCTTATAGGGTGGCAGATTGCCTCCCTGGGGAAAGGTCGCCCCCTCAGGCGTACACCAAAACAGTGACGCGGGGGTATAGCGTTTGCTGTCAATGGCGGCGGTGTAGAGGAAGGCCTTGAAGGCAGATGCGGGTTGACGTTTGGCGTCGACCACGCGATCAAACTGGGTTTCGCTGAAATCACGACCACCGATATAGGCCCTAATCTGCCCGGTCTGCGGGTCCAAAGCCACCAACGCGATCTGTGGCTGGGTGACCCCCTGCGCATCGGTGGAGAACTCGGGCAGTTTGCTGATGGCGCTCTCAGCCGCCTTTTGCATGTTTAGGTCTAGCCCCGTATAGATCTTTAGCCCGCCTCGGTAGGCCATCTCCAGCCCATTCTCGTAACGCGAGGCGATCTGGCTGACTACGGCGTTTAGGAAGTACGAGGCCACCCGCGTCTGGGAGGCAGCACGACTGGTGATACGCAGCGGTGCCTGCTGGGCTTCAGCAGCCTGTTCGGCGGTAATGTAGCCAAACTGCTGCATGCGGTTGAGGACGAGGTTGCGGCGTGACTTGGTGGCGTCTGGGTTGTTGAGTGGTGAGTAGTACTCTGGGTTGCGTGGGATCGCCGCTAGCGCCGCGCACTCTGTGAGGGTCAGGTCGCGTGTCGACTTACCAAAGTAAGTCCGAGCCGCCATCTCCACGCCCCAGACCCCTGAGCCATAGTAGATCTCGTTGAGGTAGCGATCGAGGATCTCTTTTTTGTCGTAAGTTCGCTCTAGACGGACCGCCAAGACCGCTTCTTTGATCTTGCGCGCGAAAGTCTGCTCAAAACTGAGGTAGAGATTTCTTGCCAACTGCTGGGTGATGGTGCTGCCTCCTTGGACCACCTCGCCGCGGGTCAAGTTGGTGACGGCGGCTCGGGCGATCCCGATTGGATCGACCCCGATATGCCGATAGAAGCGTTCGTCCTCGATACTGACGATGGCATCGCGGAGTGCTTGCGGGATCTGCTCTCCAGGGACCAACATCCGATTGTTCTGCTCAAGGGTACCTATCAAAGCGCCGTTGAGATCGTAGACCTCGCTTGCGGTACCAATGGCATCCACAGTCAGAGGGACTATGCCGATAAAGGCCGCCGCGCCAGCGGTGGACAGACCGATGACGGCAATGAAGACGGTAATGACGGACCGCCAGAAAAGGCGCTTCTCCTGTTTGCTTCTCTTCACGCGAGCGACGTGCCGTCCTTCTTCCATCGGCCGATCCCCCTCTGTGCTTAGCGTCTTTGCGTTACTCATTCTTTTGGAACTTGCATAACGTAGGATCGGGGTGGCAAGGACTGTGAGAGCCTGCGAGCATGAAGTTATGCAAGTTCCGGTACTGGCTATTCTTCCCGATAAAGGAGAGGGTTAATGCCATAGACTGCCCACAGACCACAGTCCACAGATGAATTGCCATTCGGGCATATCACAAAGATAAAGCCCGCTGACGTTGACACGTCGGCGGGCTTCGGTATGGCGTTCGTAGACTCCCACTAGAGACTGGGGGCGAGGGACTAGGGACTCTGGCGGATCAGGCGTCCGGCTGATCTGCGAGCGGCAGATGGAAGGTAAAGACCGCTCCATGCGGTTCGGCATTGGCGACGGTGATGGTCTCACCGTGCGCCTCGATCAGCGACTTGACGATAGCAAGGCCCAGTCCGACCCCTTCCTTCGAGCGGGATCGATCAGCCTTGTAGAACCGATCCCAGACGTGCGGCAGGTCCTCGGGAGGAATGCCAGGTCCGGTGTCGGCTACTTGAACTGCCAATCGGCCTGACTCCACGCGGGTGGTGATGGTCACCGATCCCCCGGGTGGGGTGAACTTGCATGCATTGGTGATCAGGTTCAGTAGCACCTGACCGATACGGTCCGGATCTGCGTCCACTACCGGGTCGCTGGGGTCGAGAGCGAGACGTAGATGCAGTTGTTCCTGTCTGGTGGCGGTCCGAGCCTGAGTGGCGAGCGAGGTGATCATGGAGTTGAGCGTGATCGGTTCGCGGTGCAGGATCGTTCCGCCGGATTCTATATGCGATAAGTCCAGCAGCTCGTGGATCAAACGCGAGAGGCGGATGGTCTCGTGATGGATGATATTAAGATAGCGAGGCGCGGCGTTCAGGGGAATGGTCTCATCCAGTATTCCTTCCACGAAGCCACGTATCGATGTCAACGGCGTGCGCAGCTCGTGCGAGACATTGGCGACGAAGTCACGGCGTAGCTGCTCCAAGCGGTGGGCCTCGGTGACGTCGCGCAATACCGCCATCTTGCCCGTGGTCCTCGCTTCGGTATCGGTGATGGGGGAGATGGTGACCGCCAAGATCCGGTCCTCGTCTAAAGTCAGCGTCTTGCTAACCACCTGCTCACTCCCCTCATCGACCATCCACTGGGTCAGATCAGCGGGGAGTTCGGTCTCACTCAGTCGGCTGCCGACCTGAGGTGGGACGCCTAACCCCAGCAGTTCCGTGGCGGCAGGGTTAAACAAGGTGAGTTCTCCCCGCTCGTCGGTGGTCACCACCCCTTCGGTCAGGCTGGTAAGGAGGTTTTCCATACGACCTTTCTCGGTCCTCAACGATGCCATCGAGTCTTGAAGTGATCCAGCCAA
>CAZINL010000029.1:0-23365 GCA_964540595.1 uncultured Clostridia bacterium | reverse complement strand
GCAGCTAATCAAGCTGGCAACCTTGACCCCTGACTCCCTACTCTACACCTGTAATTCTTAATTCTTCATTCTTAATTCTTCATTCCAAATAATAGCCGAGGGCGTGCCCTCGGCTATTATTTGGTTACATATCTACATGATGTGCGGATTTGTCCGCTGAGATACCTCCACGGCGGGCGGCAAAGAAAAGACCGATGCCGATCAGGCCGAGGATGATCCCACTGACGCGTCCTTGGGCGGTGGTCAGCTCCACGGCACTGAGACCCAGGCAGGCGCTGATGGCGTAGAGCCAAAGCACGGTCTGACGCTGGCTCATGCCGCGGTCATACAGGATATGGTGCAGGTGGCCGCGGTCGGCCGCCATGAGTGACTTTCCGTCGAGGAAGCGGCGCAGCATAACAAACGCGGTGTCGAGGATCGGTAAGCCAAGAGCCAGCACGGGGACCGCGATGGCGATGGTCGTGGCGCTCTTCATCAGGCCATCAATGGCGACGGTCGCTAGGATGTAGCCGAGGAAAAGGGCTCCACAGTCACCCATGAAGATTCTGGCAGGGTTGAAGTTGTAGCGCAGGAAGCCCAGCGCCGAGCCTGCCAAGGCAGCCGTGATCAAAATGCTATCGCCTTGGCCGGAGCGCCAAGCGACGATCAGCAAAGTGATGGACGAGATGGTGGAGACGCCTGCTGCCAGACCATCGAGACCGTCGACGAAATTGAGGACATTAGTGACAGCCACGATCCAGAGCATGGTCAGCGGGATACTAAGCGCCCCTAAGAAAATGTAACCGCCAAAGGGGTTGCTAAACCACTCAATGCGTAGGCCACTGGCTACTGCCACTCCTGCTGCCACAATCTGCCCGACCAGCTTAACCTTGGCTGGCAGGTCAAATTTATCATCGAGAGCACCCATGATCATCAATAAGGTTCCACCAACGAGCATCCCGATCATCTGACGGTCTAAAGGATGAAAGATTAGGACAGCAGCGACAAACGCCGCATAGATGGCCAGACCGCCGAGATAAGGAGTGGGTTCCGTGTGGACCTTACGAGGATTGGGCTTATCCATGATGCCGAAACGAACGGCCAATTTGCCAGCAAAAGGAGTGAGAACCAGGGACGTGACCAAAGCAAGAGCGAAAGCTGCGAAAGCTGTCTGCATGATGAACACATCCTTTCCAGGGTCGAAGTTAATAACATAATCTGCGTCGCGATTGCCTCACTATTCCTGCAAATAACCTTGGGTTCATCCATGGATTGTACCGCACTACATCGATTTTGTCAAACCGACGTGCCCATCTCATAAGAAACTATGCAAACAACACAAAAGAGTCGTCCTACTGATGTTGTCCACTCTTAGTAGACGGCTCAGCGACTGCTGATGTTCCATCAGTAAAACAACTCTTCGCGGTTCTTGTCTGTGTTGCGGGGGTCAGAGCGAGATTCGGTCGCAGCTGATGCCAGCTTCGCGCAACATCTCAATGGACAGCGGATCAGGGTAGCTCTTGGCGTAGAAGATATGCCTGACTTGAGCGTTGATCAGCATTTTGGCACACAATACGCAGGGGAAATCGGTGGTATACAGGGTCGACCCGCCAATACCGCCACCGGCGAGTGCGGCCTGGATGATTGCGTTCTGCTCGGCATGGATGGCGCGGCAGAGTTCGTGACGCTCACCCGAGGGCACCTGCTGCTGTTCCCTCAGGCAACCGAGCTCGGCACAATGCTGCAGCCCGCTGGGAGCACCATTGTAGCCGGTGGCTAGGATGCGTCTATCCTTGACGAGAATGGCGCCGACCTGGCGGCGCAGGCAGGTAGAGCGCTTGGCAACGACGGCCGCGATCTCCATGAAATACATGTCCCAAGCGATTCTCTCATGTCCAGCCATTGACCTGCACCTCGACTCATTAGTTAACAACGGGGTCAGACCCCGTTGTTAACTATCTAATAGCTCTTACTTTGTTCCGAACAGGCGATCGCCGGCGTCACCGAGCCCTGGGACGATATAGCCGTGCTCATTGAGCTTCTCGTCAACGGCCGCGACGTAGATGTCGACATCGGGGTGATGGTCATGGACCAGCTGGATCCCTTCGGGGGCGGCGATCAGGCAGAGCAGCTTGATATGGCGTGCATTGCGCTCTTTGAGGAAGCGGATCGCCGCTTCGGCGGAACCGCCGGTGGCGAGCATGGGGTCGATGACGATCAGGTCACGTTCAGCGATATCGCTGGGGAGCTTGCAGTAGTATTCGACCGGCTTCAGCGTATTGGGATCGCGATAGAGGCCGATGTGTCCGACCTTGGCGGCGGGGACCAACTTTAGGATGCCATTGACCATGCCGAGACCGGCGCGGAGGATCGGCACCAGCCCGACTTTGCGACCGGAAACCACCTTAGTCTTAGCCGGACCGACCGGGGTCTGGATGGTAACCTCTTCAAGCGGGAAGTCGCGGGTGACTTCGTACGCCATGAGCAGAGCCACTTCTTCGACCAGTTCACGGAAGTCTTTGGTCCCGGTGTTGACATCGCGAATGAAGGTCAGCTTGTGTTGTATCATGGGATGGTTGATGACATGAACTGTGCGCATGGGAGTCCTCCTTGGTGACTGATGACCGAGCTATGGCTCGGCATCAGCCGAGTCCACAGTCTACAGTCCACAGTATTTGGATGCCACTGAGATCAACATATAGACTTATTATATAGCATGTCCACAGGCAAAAAACAGCCAGAGCCGAAAAACAGCCAGAGCCGTTTTACGGCTCTGGCTGGCGGGCGCAGCATAGCGGCGCCCCTACAGATTTTTACTTATACAGGGGGAACTTGGCGCAGAGGTCGATCGACATCTGCTTGGCCTTGGCCAGCATCGCTTCGTCGGTGCGGTTGGCGATGGCCAGGTCGATGATCTCAGCGATCACGCTCATGGCCTCGAGGTTCATGCCGCGAGAGGTGACAGCCGGGGTGCCGAGGCGGATGCCACTGGTGATGAAGGGGCTGGTGGTCTCGAAGGGAACGGTGTTCTTGTTGCAGGTGATATTGACGCTGTGCAGGAGCTTCTCAGCGTCCTTACCGGTGATATCCTTGTTGCGCAGGTCGACCAGCATCAGATGGTTGTCTGTGCCGCCGGAGACGAGGTTGAAGCCGCGGGCGACCAGAGCCTCAGCCAGGGCGTTGGCATTGTTGATGACCTGCTGCTGATAAGCCTTGAACTCAGGAGTGAGGGCTTCGAGGAAGGCCACAGCCTTGGCAGAGATGACATGCATCAGAGGGCCACCTTGGATGCCGGGGAAGATCACTTTGTCGATGGCCTTGGCGTACTCGGCCTTGCAGAGGATCATGCCGCCACGGGGACCACGCAGGGTCTTGTGGGTGGTGGTGGTGACAAAATCAGCGTACGGCACTGGGTTCGGATGGAGACCAGCGGCGACGAGACCGGCGATGTGGGCCATGTCGACCATCAGGTAAGCGCCGACTTCATCGGCGATGGCACGGAAAGCGGCGAAGTCGAGGGTGCGGGAGTAGGCGCTGGCACCAGCGACGATCATCTTGGGCTTGTGCTCATGGGCGAGCTTGCGGAGCTCGTCGTAGTCGATGCGACCGGTCTCTTCGGTGACGCCGTAGGCGACGATATTGAACAGGATACCAGAGAAGTTGACCGGGCTGCCATGGGTCAGATGGCCGCCATGGGAGAGGTTCATGCCTAGGATGGTGTCGCCGGGCTTGAGGACGGCGAGGTAGACACCCATGTTGGCCTGGGAGCCGGAGTGGGGCTGGACGTTGGCATGATCAGCACCAAAGAGTTGCTTAGCGCGATCGCGGGCCAGGTTCTCAGCGATGTCGACGTATTCGCAGCCACCGTAGTAGCGCTTGCCGGGATAACCTTCGGCATACTTGTTGGTCATGATGCTGCCCTGAGCTTCCATGACAGCCTGGCTGACGAAGTTCTCGGAGGCGATTAGCTCGATATGGGTCTGTTGACGGTTCAGTTCGAGCTCGATAGCTTTTGCGAGTTCCGGATCAACGGTGCGAAGAATATCCACTGTAACACCCTCCTGTTTGTTTCTAAATCTATTATGAAGGTGGAGATGGCTCCACCTTTCATCCGGAATTTGTGCGGGGAACGAGGGACTGGAGGCTATCGGACCTTAGGCCCGATTTGCCTCTTTCGCTTGCTCGGCGCTGTAGACGGCGCGGGCGCCGCCGATCAGCTTCGGGCGGCTGCGGGCAGCATGGACATGACCATTGCCGATGATCTTGTTCTGCAGGCGGACCGGAACCACGACGGGATGGAGATGCATCCCGATCAGGGTATCGCCGATATCGAGACCTGCTTTGGCGCGCGAGTTGAGGCTCTCGACGACGACGGGATCGGTGTAATTGGCAAAGGCGGTGGTGGCCATAGCTCCCCCGGCGTGCCGCACCGGGATCACGGAGACCTCATCAAGGTCATAGCGCTCTTGGACGCGGCGTTCGACCACCAAGGCGCGGTTCAGATGCTCGCAGCATTGGAAGGCTACGTCCACTTCGTGACTGGCAGCGGCTGCGGTGATCCCCTCATAGAGGGCCTGGGCAGCCTCGGTATTCGACGCACTGCCGATCCTCTGCCCCATCACCTCACTGGTGCTGCAACCGATGACGAGGATATCGCCGGCACGCAGCTTGGCGACCTCGAGCAGTTCGCTCACTGCGGCACGGGCTTGTTGACGAAGTTCGGAGAGGGACATGGGTTAATCGCTCCTTTTAGCAGCCGCGCTCGGTGGCTTTGATCTTATCCACGCGGCGGGTGTGACGACCGCCGGCAAAGGTGCCTGCAAGCCAGGTGGCAACGATATCGCGGGCTAGACCGGTGCCGATGACCCGCTCGCCCATGCAGAGGACATTAGAGTCATTGTGCTCGCGGGTGGCTTTGGCGGAGAAGGTATCGTGGCAGAGGGCAGCGCGGATGCCGGGGACCTTGTTGGCGCTAATGCTCATGCCGATACCTGTCCCACAAATCAAGATTCCGCGCTCGGCCTTGCCCTGAGCGACATCCTGAGATACCGCTAGCGCATAGTCCGGATAGTCCACCGACTCGGTGGTATGGCAACCCTTGTCATCGACCTCGTGCCCGAGTTCGACTAGGTATTGCTTGATATTCTCTTTGAGATGAAAGCCTCCATGATCAGAGGCGATGGCGATCTTCATTGGTCGGCCTCCAGATGATTAACAATGTGTCCGTTGTCATGTCTTCCTGTATCATTGTCACCTAGTACACCACGTTTTATATTCTCAGACGGCGCGTGATCTCCTGCCCTGGCCACCCTGTTCGGCCGTTTCCGCCCAAATGTGACGGAACAATGGCGCGCGTGAAGCGCTAGGGACTCTTCTTTCCCAACACCCGGCGAATCGCGTCTTCCATCTCCTGTGCCACGCGGCGATAGACGTCTACCGACTGGCCGAAGGGGTCCGAGACCTCAAGGGCACCGTCCAGCGCGGCGGCTACCTTGAGCAACTTCACTTTGTCACCCGCTTCGGGCGCGATGCGCAGCACCGCGTTGCGGTGCGAATGGGTCATGCAGAGGATGAGATCGGCCTGCTCGACCAGCTCGCGGGTCAGCACCCGGGCGCGGTGGCTGGAAAGATCTGTTCCGTATTCCTGCATCACCTGCAAGGCGTTCTGAGATGCGCTATCGCCGGAAAAGGCGGCCACCCCTGCAGAGAGAAACTCGGCCGTCTCCCCCATCTCTTTGGCGACCTTGCGGGCGATAGCCTCCGCCATGGGGCTACGGCAGGTATTGCCGGTGCAGACGAATAGGATGAGCAAGCGGGAAGCCTCCTTTCAGTGACGATAAGAGTCCCAAGTCTCAAGTCCCAAGTCTCAAGTCTCACGTGGGACTATCGAAGGGTTCTACGCAGTGTTAACGAAGGGGCGGTGGTTTAGTTAACAACGGGGTCTGACCCCCGTTGTTAACTTATCGTCTCGCGCCCCACTCGCATCACATTGCCTCCCGCCGCTTTCGACAGGCGATTCATGATCGCTTGTCCGAGGCCGGTTTCGGGGACACCTTGGGCAAGGATTAGGTCGACGCCTTCTTCGTCAAAGCGGCGCAGGGCGTCATAGATGCCGTTGGCAATGGTCTGGAGTTCCTCGGGGGAGTAGGCGCCTGGGGCGTGGGTGGAGTTGGTCTGCAACCAATCCAGGTGCGGATTACGGCGGAGCCAACAGGACGGGCCACAGGTTTCAGCCCCCTGCCCCTTGCTCCTCTGCCCTTGTTCCTGGTCCGTTTCTGTGGACTGTGGTCTGTGGTCTGTGGACTCGGTCAGCTGGATCACCACGTCCCCGGGCATGAAGGGCACTGGCGAGGTGAGCATCACGCCGACCTTGTGACCGGTGGCAGTCTCGGCTGCCGCCCGTTCGGCGATGGCACCGACCACGGCATCGCGCGGGCCGACGTAGAGCGTCATCGGAGCCTTGGGCGCGTAGTGGGTGTATTTCATGCCAGGACTTCGCGGGGCGAAGTCCTGGCAAGTCCCTAGTCCCGAGTCCCTAGTCCCTAGTGTGGGGATCGATGGATCGGGGGACGAGGGGCAACCCGGGCGCGGCTGAGCAGCGCCCCTACAAGCACCTCTGTCGCTTGATGACTGGTTTTCTCCGTGATCGGCCGACAACTTCTCGTCTCCTACTAGGGACTGGGGACTAGGGACTAGGGACTGGAGTTGCGCGTGTGTGGCAATCGCCGGATCCACGGCGATTATCACGCCAAGCGCATCTTCAATCATCTCCCTGGTCACGCCGCCGGGGCGGAGGATCATGGGTGGGTCGCAGGTCACGTCGAGAACGGTTGACTCCACGCCTACCGCACAGGGCCCGGCGTCAAGGATGACGTCGACTTTGCCCCACAGGTCTTCGACTACATGCTCAGCACGGGTGGGGCTGGGGCGACCAGAACGGTTGGCACTGGGGGCGGCTACGGGTACGCCCGACGCCGCGATCAGGGCGAGAGCTACCGGATGATCCGGCATGCGCACGGCCACAGTATCGAGACCAGCGGTGACCACATCGGGGATGGAGGCGGCGCGCGGCAGGACCATGGTCAGAGGCCCTGGCCAGAACTGGCGCATTAACTGCTCGGCGATGGGCGGGACGGAGCTGACGATACTATCTAGCTTGTCCAATGCGGCAATATGGACGATCAACGGATTGTCGGACGGGCGGCCCTTGGCGGCAAAGATGCGCTTCACGGCCTGCGGATCAAGGGCGTTGCCACCGAGGCCATAGACGGTCTCGGTGGGAAAAGCCACCGTCTGTCCCTCACGGAGGGCGACGGCGGCTGTCTGGATGGCATGGGGGTCGATATGGAGTGGGTCAAGATGGAAGAGTTGGGTCATGTAGATCATCCTTTGTCGAATTAAGAATTAAGAATTATGAATGAATAATTGGAGGTGACGTATGGGCAGTCTGCCACATTTTTCTACCTCCATTACCCCCGTAGTCCATATTCTTAATTCTGCATTCTTAATTCTCAATTTTTCCTAGGGGCTACGCCCCTAGGAAACACGCGCACCCTTCACCCACACCTGCTTGACTTCCAAGGTGTCGTCGAGCACGACTAGGTCGGCGTCGCGGCCGACTTGGAGACTGCCCTTGTAGCGGTCGATCCCCATGGCTTCGGCGGGGGTCAGGGTCGCCATGCGCACCGCGTCCTGAAGCGAGATACCGACCATGCGCACCATGTTGCGTACGGCGTTGGCCATGGTCAGCTTGCTACCGGCCAGATTGCCGCTGGGCAAGCGGACCGCATCGTCGGAGACGATCACTTCTTGGCCGCCGAGGTCGTAGACGCCGGTGGGTAGCCCTGTCGCGCGCAGGGAATCGGTGACCAAGATGGTCTTCTCAGCGCCTTTACAGCGCATGACCACATTCATGGCGGCGGAATGGACGTGAACTCCGTCTGGGATTAGTTGTGCCCAGAGTTGGTCCAAAGTCAACGCTGCTCCGACGACGCCAGGATCACGATGATGCAGACCACGCATGGCGTTGTAGATGTGAGTGATCTGGGTGGCGCCCCAGTGCATCGCCTGAACCACTTGGTCGTAGCTGGCATTGCTATGGCCGACCGCGACACGGATTCCCTTTTGCACCGCATGGCGGACCAGTTCTTCAGCACCATCTACCTCGGGGGCAAGGGTTATCAGCCGGACTACCGCGGGATCGGCGAGCAGTTCCATCCACTCACTGACCTTCGGCGCACGAATGTGGTCTTCGCGGTGGGCGCCCTTCTGATGCGGACAGATATAGGGCCCTTCGAGATGGATGCCCAGGATGCGACCGGTGTATTCGGGCTTCGACATGAGCTCCTTGACCGCGTGGATGGCGGCTAGGGTCTCTTCGCGCCCGTGGGTGACGGTGGTGGGGAGTATGGTGGTGGTACCACCTTTTAGGTGTGCGTCGGCCAGTTGGGCGATGGCGTCGGCCGTACCATCCATGGTATCCGCCCCAGCGCCGCCATGGACATGGAGATCAATGAAGCCGGGGACCAGCCAGTGACCGCTCAGATCGATGGTCTCCCAATCGCCGCTATGAGTCAACGGCCCCTGGACGACTTCCATCACCCGGCCTTTGTCAACGAGCACCGTGGCGCTGGGGAAGGTCTGCAGAGGGCTGATCACCCGTGCGTTGGTAAAAGCGTATTTACCCACTAGGAGGTCTCCTTTCATATGGGGAGTCGGGAGGTAGAGGCGGGTTTCAAACCCGCTCGCGGGTCGCCAATGGGCGACCCCGAGCATTTCCACTATGGTGTATGCATCAGGGGTAGCTAGTTGCCACTAACAAAGCTCCAGCCCATCACCACGCGCCCGATCTCGGCAAGATCCTTGTGGATCTTGACATGGTCATAGCCGTGGGCGGTGAAGAGCTCCGCGACCTGCTCGGCTTGGTCATGGCCAACCTCAACGGCAAGCAAGCCGCCTGGCAAGAGGTATTCGCCCGCTCCAGCCGCAATGCGGCGGTAGTAGTCCAGGCCATCAATCCCCCCATCGAGGGCTAGGTGGGGCTCCACCTGGACATGGGCGTCCAGGGTCGGGATGACGTCGCGGGGGATGTAAGGGGGATTGCTCACGATGGCGTGTAAGGTGCATTGGAGGCCCTCTTCGTCCAGCGGGGCCAACAGATCACCCTGCAGAAAGGTCACCCGGTCAGCGACACCAAGGCGCACGGCATTCTCCTGGGCAACGGCAAGGGCGGCGGGCGAGATATCGACCGCGAAGACCTGGCTATGGGGGAGGTAATGAGCGAGGCTCAAGGCGATAGCGCCGGAACCGGTTCCGATATCGGCGATACGAAGAGCGGATATCGGGTGAGTACCTAGTCCCTGGTCCCTAGTCCCTAGCGGGGGGACAAATAGGGCGGGACCGGAGGATGTCGGGCAACCCGGGCGCGGCATAGCAGCGCCCCTACAAGCAGCGTTATCTGATAATGTGGTTGTCGGGTGGGTCGAGGGCGTGCTCTCTTTATCCACTAGGGACAAGGGACTAGGGACTAGGGACTGCGAAGCTCCTAGCTTCGCTAGCACCGACTCAACAAGTATCTCGGTTTCCGGACGCGGGATCAAGACATCGGGCGTGACGTGGAAGTCCAACCCCATGAACTCCTGCTTGCCAATGATGTACTGTACAGGCATGTTCTGGACACGCTTCTCTATATATTCATGATACTGATTTACGGCTGTCTGCGCTACTGTATCTTGGAGATGAGCAAAAAAAGCGGCCCTGGAGATCCCCAGGGCCTGGCGCAAGAGCATCTCGGCGTCAAGGTCGGGGTGTGCGACCCCGGCGGTATGAAGTTGATCTTTGCCCCACTTGAAGAGCGAAGCGATGGTCGCGTCGCGACCATCAGGTGATTGGCGGTTACCCCGGCTCTCGTAGGGGCGCCGCCATGCTGCGCCCGCTTCGCTTCTACAACCGGGGTTGCCCGCGAGGCGTTCGGTCCCACATGTGGACTTGTGGACTTGTGGACTTGTGGACTCTCCCCCGCCTCCGCTTCGCTTCGGCATCACTCTACCGTCTCCAGCTTCGCCAACTGGTCCTGGGTGGTGAGGGCATCGACCATCTCATCGAGGTCGCCATCGAGGAAGTAAGCCAGCTGGTGAACGGTCAGGCCGATGCGGTGGTCGGTGACACGCCCTTGGGGGAAGTTGTAGGTACGAATGCGTTCGCTGCGGTCACCGGTACCGACTTGGCTCTTGCGAGTCTGGGCGTAGGCAGCGCTGCTCTTCTCTTGCTCCACCTCGAGTAGGCGGGCGCGCAGAACGCGCATGGCCTTGTCACGGTTCTTGATCTGTGAACGCTCATCTTGGCAGGTCACCACAGTGCCGGTGGGGATATGCGTGATCCGAACGGCAGAATAGGTGGTGTTGACCCCTTGGCCACCCGCGCCGCTGGAGCAGAAGGTATCCACGCGCAGATCGGCGGGGTTGATGGCAATATCCACCTCTTCGGCTTCGGGGAGCACGGCCACCGTCGCGGTCGATGTGTGGATGCGGCCGCTAGCCTCAGTGGCGGGAACGCGTTGGACGCGGTGGACGCCGCTCTCGTATTTCAGGCGGCTATAGGCGCCGCGGCCCTCGATCAAGAAGACGACCTCTTTGATCCCGCCGAGCTCGGTTTCATTGATCTCCATCAGCTCTGTGCGCCAGCCCTGGCGTTCGGCGTAACGGCTGTACATGCGGTAGAGGTCACCGGCGAAAAGTGCGGCCTCGCCACCGCCCGCACCGCCGCGGATCTCGACAATAACGTTCTTCTCGTCATTGGGATCTTTGGGGATGAGGAGCATCTTGAGCTGTTCTTCCATCTCCGCTTGCTTCGCGCTTAGTTCGGCGGCCTCCAGCTCCAACATCTCCTTAAACTCGGGATCATCCGCGTCGGGAGAAGCAAGGGATGCCTCACAGCTCTTCAGTTGTTCCACTACCTTCTTGTAGTCGCGGTAGGCCGTGACGGTATCTTCCAGTGACGAGCTTTCTTTGGCGTATTGGCGGTATTCATTGGTCTTGTTGATAATCTCAGGGTCGCTGAGCAGCTTGGCTAGCTCTTCGTAACGATCCTCGATGGCTTGGAGTTTGTCGAACATGGGGGGATGCACCTCCGGCGTGGGACTCATGTGTCAATATCTTGGCGGAACTAGTCTACCGCTATCAAGAGTAATGTTCGCGAAGCGACCGAGATGTCTGTAGGGTCTCAGACCCTCCCGCACGTCGCCTGCAGGCTACCATACGTCATTTCCCGTTTTCCCCGATCGCCGCACACAGCGCAGCGATGGCGACCTCGATCTGTTGGTCATCGGGCTCGCGCGTGGTTAACTTCTGCAGATACAGACCAGGAACAGTGAGGGCATTGAGCCAAGGCAGCTTTCCGCTACCTAGGAGGCGTAGCACCTCATAGGAGAACCCAGCCACCACTGGCAACAGGGTCAGGCGGTAGACCAAGCGCATCCAGATCGATGGCCAGCCAAAGAACGAGAAGAAGACGCTGCCGACGATCATGACGATCAAGAGGAAGTTGGTCCCGCAGCGGGGGTGGAGCGTGGTGTACGCTTTGACATTGGCGACGGTCAGTTCGCGACCAGCCTCGTAACAGTGAATGGTTTTATGTTCAGCGCCGTGGTACTCGAAGACCCGGCGGACATCTTTCATCAAGGAGATCGCCGTGACATAGGCGAGGAAGAAGGTAATTCGGATCAGACCTTCGACCAGGTTACGCCCGAGGCTGCCCATGGATTGCGTGTGCAGCCAGCGCATCAGGACCGTAGGGGCGAGGAAGAAGAGCCCGATGCCTAGGGTAAGCGATCCTGCCATCAGCAGGATCATCTGCGTGTCGGTGAGCTGTTCGTCTTCCCCTGCAAAGACATTGGCGGAGAAGGTGAGGGTCTGCATACCGAGGATGAGCGATTCAAAGAAAGCCACCACCCCGCGAATCAGCGGCCAACCCACGATCGGGTAGCGCTCGCGCAGCGGGATCAGCTCCTTGGCATCGATAGTGATCTCGCCATCCGGTTTGCGGCAGGCAATAGCCATGCGTCGGGGTCCTTTCATCATCACCCCTTCAATCACAGCCTGCCCACCATAGGTTGGTTTAGACAAAAGGTAGCCCCCTTTCTTGGGATGCCCTCGCCCCCCGCTCCTCGTATAGGGACGCAATGAGACCAGGGATAGAGCACTCCTGAGTGTCGCCATGCCGACTCAGTACACGAAAAACAAGCAGAGCGATACGCTCTGCTTGGTGAGGACTGCTAGATCTTTTCGCTCTTGAGGCCGTACTTCTTCATGAAGCGCTCAACGCGTCCGCCGGTGTCGACGAGCTTCTGCTTACCGGTGAAGAAAGGATGGCACTTGGAGCAAAGCTCAACACGAAGTTCCTTCTTCGTGGAAAGGGTCGTCCAAGTCTCCCCGCAAGCGCAGACCACATTGCATTCCTGCGTTCTGGGATGGATCTTTTCTTTCATCTATTTCACCTCTTTCCGAGTTCATCAAGCCTTTAATAGACATCCAACATTATAGCACGTCTCGCATTGTGCACGCAAGTGCAAATGCGAGACGTGCTAGTCCCTAGTCTCGAGTCCCTAGTCCCTAGTGGGGGGACGAGCCAGTCCCTACAGCACCACATGTATCCCGAGTTCGCGGCGGGAGTTCGTGTCTCGCAAGAGGAACTGACGGTGTGTCTGTCGCATTTACTATGTAATTATATCCCATGGAGGTGGTATATGAAAAGACGATATTCGGATTTGCTGGTTTGGCAGAAGGCGCATGCGTTAGCGATTGACGCCTACGAGGCGTCCAAGTCTCTTCCCAAGGACGAACTATATGGGCTAATAAGCCAAATCCGACGGGCTGCTGTCTCAATCCCGACAAATATAGTGGAAGGTCAATCACGATCAGGACAAAACGAATTCGGCAAGTTTCTTTCGATTTCGCGGGCATCGACCGCTGAACTGGACTACCTTCTCCTATTGAGCAAAGACCTAGGTATGCTGAGCCCAGAGGTAGCTGACAACTTATGTGAGCAATGCGATGAGATCATCAGGATGCTCACGGGCCTGATCAACTCTATAAAGTGATGAAAGAACCTCGAGCGCATAACTGCACTCGAGGTTCTTGCTATACGAGTACTCTCCAGTATTCCCTACTAAGGGTCAGGGATCCGAGACTAGGGACTCACTGTGTGTCGCGGTCTGTTCCGGTCTCTACTAGGGACTAGGGACTCCAGACTAGGGACTAGCTTGTGATGGCACTCCGTGCCATTACAAGCTTGGCATCCACTCCTGTCTAAACGCAGGCTTCCGATCCAGTTGATGGATCGCTTCGATGAAGCGGATGGTGCCGGTCTTGGCGCGCATGACGAGGGAATGGGTGCGGGCACTATGGCCGAAGTAGCGGACGCCCTTAAGCAGGTCGCCGTCGGTGATGCCGGTGGCGGCGAACATGACGTCTTCGCCGCGGACGAGGTCGGAGAGGTGCAGCACCTGGTCTACGGACTTCAGACCCATGGAGAGAGCCCGTTGGGCTTCTTGCTCGTTCTGCGGGACTAGGCGAGCCTGCATCTCACCACCGAGGCACTTGAGAGCGGCAGCGGCCAAGACGCCTTCCGGTGCTCCGCCAGTGCCGAGCATGATGTCGATGCCAGTATCGCCGATGGCAGTAGCCACGGCCGCGGCCACGTCACCGTCGGTGATCAACTTGATGCGGGCGCCTGCCTCGCGAGCCTCGCGGATGATTCCTTGATGGCGCTCGCGGTCGAGGATGATCAGGGTGACATCGCTGATCGACTTGTGCAACGCCTTGGCGACGGCTTCGAGGTTCTCACGCACCGAGGCGTTGATATCGATCGTTCCTGCGGCTCGAGGACCAACCGCGATCTTCTCCATATACATATCCGGGGCGTGCAGCATGCAGCCTTGCGGGGCCACAGCCAGGGTGGAAATGGCGCCGGGGAGACCCTTGGCGACCAGGTTGGTCCCCTCCAGCGGGTCAACGGCGATATCGACCACCGGGCCGTTGTGTAGACCCACCCGCTCGCCGATGTAGAGCATGGGCGCTTCGTCCATCTCCCCTTCGCCGATGACGATGGTGCCATCGATCTGGATTGAATCAAAGACCGAACGCATGGCGTCGACGGCCAGGCCGTCGGCGCCGTTCTTGTCGCCGCGACCCATCAGACGACCAGAGGCCAGCGCTGCGGCCTCGGTGACACGGACAAATTCCAGGGCGAGTTCACGTTCCATAGTCGCTATCGCTCCTTTTTTATGGCGGGCGCTACTTCGCGACCGCTTTCCAGTCCGCAAGAAACTTCTCCATCCCCGCATCGGTCAGCGGGTGCTTCATCATCTGTTCCATGACCTTCCACGGCACGGTTGCGATATGGGCACCGGCCTTGGCGGCCTCGATGACATGGATGGGATGGCGGACGCTGGCGGCGATGATCTCGGTATCAATGTCGTGGATGGCGAAGATCTCGGCCACGTCGTGGATCAACTGCATACCGTCCATGGAGATGTCGTCCAGGCGGCCCACAAACGGGCTGACATAGGTGGCACCAGCGCGGGCGGCCAGCAGAGCCTGCGTCGCGCTAAAGACCAGCGTCACATTGGTCTTGATCCCCTTCTCGCTGAGCAGATGGACCGCCTTAAGACCGTCCTTAGTCATGGGCACTTTGATGACGACATTGTGCGCGAGCGAGGCGAGGTTGTCTGCTTCTTGGACCATGCCCGCCCAATCAAGGCTGATCACTTCAGCACTGACGGGGCCGTCGATCATCGAGGCGATGTTCTGGATGGTGCCGTGGAAGTCTTTGTGACCTTCCTTGGCCACCAGGGATGGATTGGTGGTAACACCCGAGATAACGCCGACACTAGCCGCCTCGCGGATCTCGTCGAGGTTGGCGGTATCGAGGAAGAAACGCATGTGTGTGGGCCTCCTTCTTGTGGTCATGCTATCACTTTCTATCTCACCCCTATTATGTCCTTCTGTTTTGGCACAAACGAACAACCTGCCCGTAGGTCAGGCAGGTTTGGCAGACGACAGACTGGCGATGAGAGTCTTGAGCTCATCGATATCAAAGGGCTTGATGAAGTTGCCTATGATGCCCAGCTGGTGAGCTTGGTTCAGGATCTCCAGCTCCCCATAGGCGGTCATGATGATGACACGGACGACTTTATCTCGCTGGCGAATGTTGCGGAGCGTCTCCAGACCATCCATTCCCGGCATCTTCATATCGAGCAGTATCAGATCGGGAGTGGCCTCTGGCAGCATGCCGAGAGCCTCTATACCACTGCTGGCAGTATCGACCGCATACCCAGCGGCTCGTAGGACCTCCTGCAGTAGCCGTCGCACTCCTGGTTGGTCATCGACGATGAGGATTTTGATCGGGCTGTCCACGCACTCACTCCCTATCTACGGCTACATCTAGTGGTTTGTGGTAATAAGACCACTATATGTATTCTCAGAGTGTGAGGGAATTCCTTCTTTGTTTAGGAACATTTTGATACTTTTTTCACACAATGTAGGGAAAACGAAGAAGCCAGCCCGAAGGCTGGCTTCTACTGTATCAGCTAGGATTAGTAGCTGAGGGTGACGCTGTTGGTGGCGCTGTCGAAGCCGACAGTCACACCAAAGGCCTGGAGGACTTCGCGGATCGGGGCGAGGGCACGGCCATTCTGAACCACAGGAGCGGAGAGAAGGGTCATGGCCTGGCCGTCAACCATAGCGGTGGTGCTACCAACGGTCATCACAGCGGTCTTGCCGTTGTAGGTGACGGTGATAACGCCGTTGTTGTAATCAACAGTGCCGCCAAGGAGGGTCTCGAAAGCGAAGCGGAGGGGCAACATGGTGCGGCCGCCGATGGACTGAGCGGGAACGTCGAGACCGGTGAGGGCCTGGCCGTCCTTGGTCACATCAGTGGTGCCCAGGGTCATCTTGACAACGGTGGGGAGAACGTAGGTGACTTCAACTTCAGCCTTGCTGGCGTTGCCGGCAGCGTCGAAAGCGAAGACGCGGATCACGTTCTTGCCGAGCTTGAGGCTGACTTCGGAGTCAAAGGTGGTCTCGGTACCAGGAATGGTGAGAACCTCGTTGTTGTTAACGTAGATACGGCTAACCTTGGTGTTGTCCTTGACCAGACCGGTGACGGTGAGGGTGCCGGACTTAACCACGGTGGGAAGAGTGTCGAGGGTGATCTCAGGGGCAACGTTGTCGGTTACAGCCTTGACCGTCTTGGTGAAGTTGTTGCTGTTCAGGGTGACGGTGAAGACGATGTTACCGGTGGAAGAAGGGTTGACGGTGAGGGTGCTAACGCCATCAGCATCGGTAGTACCGGTAGCAGAAGAAGCACCGGATGCGGTGACGGTGGTGTCAGCGAGGACGACTTCATGAGCGTCCTTCACAACGACGGTGACAGGAGTAGCCACGCCGAGGAAGACTTCGTCCTTATCGACTTCGATGATCACAGGAGTGACAGCGATACGAGCAGCTTCGACCCAGGTAGCGCCAGCGTCGTAGGAGACTTCCAGCTTGACTTGAGGAGCGACGGCATCGCCGGTTTCCTTGATGTCATGAGCCAGAACCTTGAAGGTGTGGGAAGCGGCAGCGGTACCGAAGGTGTAGTTGCTAGCATTGGCGGTCTTGAAGACGAACAGGGAGTTGTTGTTGCTGTCAAGGAGCTCGAAGGCACCAGTGCCAGGAGCACCGACGGTACCGGTAGCGCCCATACCCAGCGGGGTAACGCGGAGCTGAGCACCTGCGGTTACGCCATCACCGTAGGTAACAGTGACAGTTTCCTTGATGGAGTCAGTGACTACTGTGTTGGCAGTCACGGTCGGAGCGTTGACGGCCACGGTGGTGGTGCCAACCTTGTTACCACCATCGGTTTCGGAAGTAACAGTGATGGTGCCGGCCTTGGTGGGCTTCACGGTGAAGCGGTATGCGTCGACTACGCCGTCGCTATTGGTGTCAACAGCGGTGGCATTGGCCAACTGCTGAGTAGCGGGGAGAGCGGAGGACTCGAGCTTGAGGTTGCTGAGAGCGGTGATGGCCTTGCCGTCAGCATTGGTGGTGGTCACGGTGATGGTCTGAGAGAGACCAGCCACGACAGCAGCCTTGTCAGTGGTGACGGTGTAGGACGGAGTACCCTCTACCTTGCCGACGAAGTAGGCGCGGATCGGAGTACCAGCGTCAGCGCGGACTACTTGGATATCAACCTGGCCGGCGGAAGCCAGCTTGGTGGTGGTAGTGTAAACGCCGTTGTTGATGCTCTTGGTGAGGCTGCTGACAGAAACGTTGGCTCTGGTAGCAGCGACAAAGGCGCCGTTGGCATCCTTGTCATAGAAGCGGTTGCCAGTGACGGAAGCCCAGGTCACAATGGCGTTGTTGATGGGGTTGCCGGAGGTATCGGTCACGGTGGCGGTCAGGGTGACTTCGCTGCCAACGGTACCAAGAGTCTTCTCGACGGTGACCACGTAGCCGGAGATGGCAACGGTCTTCTCGAAGGTCTCGGTGCTGTTGTCATGATAGGTCACGGTGCCCTTGACGACGATATCGCCAGCCTGTTCAATCTGGACGTTAACAGGGAAGGCGGTTTGACCGTTGCCCGGAGCGGGGGCGGTAGCGGTCGAGGAGTCATAAGTCTTGGATGTAGCGATAGGACCGGTAACGGTGTAGACGAGCTTCTTGATGTCAGTGTTGACAGCAGGAGCGGTCTTGAAGCCACCGCCGAGGGAGTCTTGAATGGTAACAGTCACAGCGGCGTTGGCAGGGTTCGGATGGATGCCGGTGTTGACGCCATCCAGATCCGCAACAGCAACGCTCCAGTTGAGCTTAGCGGGGTTGCCGACAGTGAGGGTGGTGGAAGAGCTGAAGTTGTAGTAGGTGGTGGAACCAACAACGGTTGCACCATCTTTGGCCTTAATGGTGTAGGTGCCGGCAGCCCAAGCGCCTGGGGCGAAGCGGTAGACGCCAGCGCCAACGTTGGTGGCGACAGGAGCAACCCAGCCAGAAGGACCTTCGATGGTCACAACTGCGGTGGCAACAGTGTTATCACCGTTCTTAACAGTGACTTCGAGGTTGGTCGTGTCAAGGGTAGTTAGAGGCTTCACGGTGTCGGAGACGGTGACGGACAAGCCATCTTTAGCCTTGACTTCGATGGTCTTGTATTCGGAGCCGCCGACTTGGATGGAGTACTTGCTGGCGCTGTTGAACTGATATGCAAACACGAAACTTCCATCGCTAGCAGTAGTGGCGGAAGCAACGGTAGCGGGGCCAGAGAGATTGACGAGAGTAACGGCCTTGCCGGCAACGGCTTCGCCCTTGCCATTGAGGAGCTTGCCAGTGAAGGTCTTGATATCACCACGGTAGACATCGCCAACGGTGTCAAGTTGCAGATCGTACTTGACGTTGACGGTGGCGGTACCAGTATAACCATTGGCATCGGTAATCGTCACGGTGTAGGTGTTAGCGAAAGCGTTGGTAGGCAGGTCAAAGGTCATCGGAATGGTGAAAGAACCGTTGACTGCGGAACCAGTAGCTACGGTGACAGGACCGTTGTTGTTGACCACAGCATAAGTCAGAGCGTTGGAGGTAACCACGCCGCCGACTGAGGCGGTGACAGTGAGATTGGTGGTCTGACCGGCAACGGCAGTCGACGGATTGACGGAAACACTGTAGGAGGTGCGGAGGCTGTAAGCAGCGGGGACAACAGCAGCCTTGGCAGCGCCGGTGTCGACATCGTCAACATTGACGGTAATACCAGAGGTTACGTTGGCCAAGCCGGTAGGATTGGTAACGGGGATTTCGATGCTGGGAGCGTTGCCGCCAGCAGCATGGGTGAAAGTAACCTTAGTACCAGCAACTACGCCGGCGCTGGTCACGGTAGGAGCCCAAGTGGCAGTACCACCGGATGTCGGGAAGAAGCCAGTAGCGCCAAAGTCAACTTCAACGTACTTGACCACTTCGGCTGCATCGGGATCAGTAACAGTGACAACGATGGTGGAGCTATTGCCAGCAACGGTAGAAGCACCGGCCTTGTAGGCAATAGTCACAGCGGAGTTCCCTGCAGCAGCGAGCACTACGCCGCTGAAGAGGCTCATCACCATGGCCATGGTGACGAGAAGTGCAAAAAACTTCTTCAAGGTTTTCCCTCCCATTAATTATGTTGAGTTCTATATCCCAGGGTCGGTAGCCCGTGGTCCTATACCACAACCACTCCTTTCATTGAGAGTTGAGTTATGCCATCGATGGCCCCTCTATGCTAAACGCCACATGTTGGGCAAGGTAGCCGATGTTGGATAAGTTACCAAGTTACGGTCTCATTATAGCACTCGGCTTTTTACCATAGCAATTCCAACACCTCATTTGTAAATCAACTGTAACCTACGTAATCATACATCCATCAAAAGCACGGCCAATCGCTTTCGTTACGTACAAGCATGACATCTGACGACTAACTAGTTCATCCAGTACAAGACGAAAAGAGCCCGGGGCTCCCCACTGGAGCCCCGGGCTCTTTCCTTGACTATCCTTAGCGAGTAACGGTTACGGTATTGGTAGCAGCATCCCAGTGAACGTAAGCACCGAGAGCTTCGGAGACGAAGCGGACGGGAACCATGGTACGACCGTTGACGATCTCAGGGGCGGCATCGAGGTTCTTAGCTTCACCGTTCACCATGGCGACAGTGGAGCCGATGGTGAGAGTGATCTCGGTGCCGTCGAGGTAATAGGTCACGGTTTGGGTCTCGGACTTCCAATCGAAGGTAGCTCCGAATGCTTCGCCGATGAAGCGGAGGGGGACCATGGTACGACCAGCCTTGATGTAGGGAGCGGCATCCAGAGTGGCAGGGGCACCGGCGATAGTAGCCTCAGTGGAGTTGACGCCGAGCTTGACCACGGTAGGCAGAACGTAGGTCACTTCTTGTTCGAACTTGCTGGCGTTGCCGGCAGCGTCGAAAGCGAAGACACGGATCACGTTCTTACCGAGCTTGAGGGATACTTCTGCGTCAAAGGCAGCTTCAGCGCCAGGGATAACCAGAACTTCGGCGTTGTTGACATAGAGGCGGCTAACCTTGGTGTTGTCGGTGACCAGACCCGAGACGGTGATCACGTTAGTCTTGACCACGGCAGAAATGGTGTCAACGGTGACAACAGGAGCCACGCTGTCAGCAGCGGCCTTAACGGTCTTGGTGAAGGTGGTGCCGTTTAGGGTCACGGACAGGGTGATGTTACCGGTGGAAGAGGGGTTCACGGTGAGGACGGTTTCGCCGTTGGCATCGCTGGTACCGGTGGCAGCGGAAGCGCCGGTGGCGGTGATGGTGATATCGGCCAAGCCTACACCATGGGCGTCCTTGACAGCGGTGGTAACAGGGGTAGCGATACCGAGGTAGACTTCATCCTTATCAGTCTCGATCACGACAGGCTTAACGGCGATGCGTCCAGCCTCGATGAAGGAAGCACCGTTGTCGTAGGAGACTTCCAGCTTCAACTCCGCAGCAACAGGAGTAGCTTCGGTCACTTCCTTGGCTACGGCCTTGAAGCTGTGGGAAGCAGCGGCGGTAGCAAAGGTGTAGGTGGTAGCCACGGCGGGAGCGTCACCAACGAAGATGTCGGCAGTGCCGCCAACAACGGTGACTTTGAGCTGGGCATTCACGCCGTCGTTGTGGCTGACAGTGATCTCTTCCTTGACAGAGTCAGTAACTACAGCAGGAGCGGTGATGGCGGGGGCGGTAGCAGCTACGGCAGTAGTGCCGACCTTATTGCCACCTTCAGTTTCAGCGGTAACGGTGATGGTGCCAGCCTTGGTGGGCTTGACAGTGAACTTGTAAGCATCGACGATACCATCGTTATCGGTGTCAACAGCGGTGGCAGCGGCGAGTTGGAGAGGAGCGGCCAGAGCTACAGACTCGAGTTTGAGGTTGGAAAGAGCGGTAACGGCCTTGCCGGCAGCGTCAGTGGTGGTAACGGTAATGGTCTGGGAGAGACCAGCCACGACAGAAGCCTTGTCGGTGGTGACAGTGTAAGCAGCGGAGCCGTTTACCTTGCCAGCGAAAGTGGCACGGATGGGAGCAGCTTGATCTGCGCGAACCACTTCTATGGTGAGAGCACCAGCGGAAGCGAGCTTAGCGGTGGTGGTGTAGGTGCCGTTGTTGATGTTGGTGGATTGCGCATCAACAACCATGTCAGCGGTGGTGGTAGCTGCGAAGGTGTCATCAGCGTTCTTGGTGAAGAACCGATTGCCGGTGACGGACTTCCAGCTGACCTTGGCGTTGTTAACCGGGTTGCCGGCTACATCAGTTACGACAGCGGTCAGGGTAACGGTGTCACCAACTTGGCCGAGGGTCTTCTCGACATTGACGACATAGCCGGAAATAGTAACGGTCTTTTCGAAGTTCTCGGTAGAGCCATCGCCGTAGGTGACGGTACCAGAAACAACGATGCTACCAGCTTGTTCGACCTTGACGGGAACAACGAACTGGGTGTCATTGTTGTTAGGAGCAGTGACGGTGGAGTCATAGGTCTTGGGCTCGGCGATCGGACCAGCGACGGTGTAGACGACCTTTTTGATCTGGTCGTTGGCAGGAGCGGTCTTGAAGCCGACGCCTGCAGCGTTGACCAGAGTTACGGTAACGTTGGCATCGCCAGTGTTCGGATGAATGCCATCGTTGAGAAGATCGAGGTCTTGGACAGCAACGCTGGCGTTGAGCTTAGCCGGGGAAGCAACGGTGTAGGTAGCGGTCGAGGTGTAGTTGTAGTAGGTGGTGCTACCGACAGTGGTGCCGCCTTGCTTAGCGGTGATAGTGTAGGTACCAGCATTCCAAGCTTGAGCAGCGAAGCGGTATACGCCGGCGCCCTGATGAACGGCAGCGGCAATTGCGTTGCCACTGGGATCCTTGGCAGTCACGGTAGCATCGGCCACAAGGTTGTCGCCATTCTTGACAGTAACGTCGAGGTTGGCAGCAGTGTCAAGGGTGGTCTTCGGACCGTTAGCAGCAGGAGTGATGGTAAGGCCATCTTGAGCCTTCACAGCCACCTCGACGTAATCCGCATTGCCCACGACAACTTTGTACAGGTCAGCGGTAGCGAATTGGTAAGCGAAGACAAAGCTTCCGTCGCTAGCAGTGACAGCAGAGGCAACGGTGGTAGACGCGCTGTTCTTCAGGCTGATCGCCTTACCAACGATGGCTTCGCCCTTACCGTTGAGCAGCTTACCGGAGAAGGTCTTGATGTCGCCGCGAACAACCTCACCGATGGTGTTCATCTGAAGGTCGAACTTAACATTGACGGTGCCGGTACCGCTGTAGGTACCATCGGTAACAGTAACCGTGTAGCTATTGGCATCGAGGTTGCCAATATCAAAGGTCATGGGAATGGTGAAGGAGCCATTAGCGGCGCTACCAGTGGCGACGGTAACAGCGCCGTTCGTATTCACCACAGTATAGGTGAGAGCGTTGCTGGTCACTGCGCCGTTGACAGCAGCGGTCACGGTGAGGTTGGTGGTCTGACCAGCCAGAGCAGTAGCGGGAGCGGCGGTTACAGTGTAGGAAGTCTGCAGGTCGTAGTTGTTGACGGCAGCCGCAGCAACCTTGCCAGCGCCATCAGCAGCATCACTGACCATGATGGTCACGCCGTTTGTGACATTGACCAGGCCAGCCGGATTGAGAACAGGGATCTCGTAGGAACCGGTGGCAGCACCGGTAGCGCTAGAGAAGATGATCTTGGTACCGTTTACAGTACCAGCACCTAGAACGGAAGCGCCGGCGCCGACAGGAAGGAAGCCAGTATTGCCGAGATCGACTTCGACATACTTGACGGCATCGCCGGAAGCATCGGTAGCGGTGAAGCTGAGGGTGGAAAGAGCGCCAGCCTGAGTGGAAGCGCCAGCTTTAAAACCGAAAGCAGTAACATTGACATCAGTGGCAGCTGCGAGAGCGATGCCGCTGAAGAGGCTCATGACGAGAGCCATGGTGCACAGTAGTGCGAAAAACTTCTTCAAGGTGTTCCCTCCTACGTATGTTTCTGGATCGCGGGCTCAGGTAGGCGGCCAACCATTGTCTGGACCGTCACCACTCCTTTCTTCATAGATTTCAAAACGAAACCAAATGGTTGAAAAGCAACCTATGCTAATCGCCTACATGGCGCAATAGCCCTGAATAGCTACAAGTGTGCAATTCGTCGCGAGCGGGTCGTTTCCTGTCGATCGATGTCGATGTAACGCGAATGTAATTTACGTAATAGTTCATTACGGACTTCCAGGCGCCCGCAACGATGGGTTTTCGACACGACATGTGCGTTTCCTGTCGAAAGCGGATAACTGTCATCTACGCTTAAACTCCGTAATGGAACCGTCATTTTGGGACCAAAAAAAGGCA
>CAZINL010000028.1:11335-23766 GCA_964540595.1 uncultured Clostridia bacterium | reverse complement strand
CGGGCACGTAGGCTTCCGTGAATCCATGAGCATGATCGCTGATGCCCTGGGCTGGCAGCTGGACCAGATCCGCGAGACGCGTGAGCCGATCATCTCTAACACGCATCGACAGACACCCTACATCACGGTCAAACCCGGACAGGTGGCTGGGTGCCGGCATATCGCGCATGGGCTGGTCAACGGTGAAGTGAAGATCATCCTGGAACACCCGCAGCAGGTGCGCCCCGAGGCCGAAGGCGTGGACACTGGCGATTACATCTGGATCGATGGCACGCCAGCGATCAACCTGGCGATCAAGCCAGAGATACCGGGCGGGATCGGGACCATCGCCATGGCGGTCAATCTCATTCCCTTGGTGATGCGGGCGGCTCCGGGACTCAAGACCATGACCGATCTACCCGTACCGAGAGCCATCATGGGCGACCTGACCAAGGCGCTGGCCAAGCTGGAGGCAGCGCGGTAAAGGCAGCCCAAAGGCCAGAGCCCAAAGGCGAAAGCAGACTGGGCATGAACGACGGAGTTCCATATAGGAGGCAATGTATGATGATCCCAGCAGGAACATGGGTGCAGATCGAGACTGTGGTTCTAGCGGCGGGGGAGAGAGCCCCGCAGGTGCCAACTGACACCCAGGCGACTCCACTGATGATGTGGGCCAAGGGGTGGCTTGTGAGTGACGCCTCGCTGGGTGATGAGGTCGAGGTGGAGACCGTGACCGGCAGACGGCTAAGCGGGAGATTGATGGATACTCAGCCAGGTTACCACCATACCTTCGGTGCCCCCATTGCCGCGCTGCAGCGCGCGGGCGAGCAGGCCAGACGTCTCTTGGCTGGGGAGGTGAACCGCCGTGGATAACAGCTACGCCGCCGTCATGGCTCGCAAAGGCGAGATCATGCGACGTGCCATTGGTATCGACTACAGCCAGTTCGAACGGGGGCCGTTGGCCTTTGACTACGAGGCCATGATGAGCGAGGCCGCTTATCAGCTGCCCGAGATCCAAGCGATCCAGCGCGAGACCGGGGTGGGCGATACCCCGCTGCTGGAGCTACGCAACCTCACCAGGCTGGTTCGGCAGACTAGCCGTCCAAGTTACGGTGCCACCATCCTGGTAAAGGATGAGGCGGCCAACCCATCAGGGAGCTTCAAAGCGCGACGCGCTGCCGTATCAGTTTACCAGGCTCAGAAGCTGGGCTACGAAGGCGTCATCGCCGCCACCAGCGGCAACTATGGTGCGGCGGTCGCCTCGCAAGCCGCCATGCGCGGTCTGAAGAGTATCATCGTCCAAGAGGTTTTCGACAGTCGCTTGGTGGGCCAACCGGAGATTCTAGAGAAAGGAAGGGTCTGTGAGGCCTACGGAGCAGAGGTACTACAGCTCACCGTCGGACCAGAGCTCTTCTATGTCTTCCTGCAAACCTTGGAGCAGACCGGCTTCTTCAACGCCTCACTGTATACCCCCTTCGGGATCGCTGGGGTGGAGACGCTCGGTTACGAGCTCGCCATGCAGGTGCAGGAGCGCTATGGCCGCTTTCCCGATGCGGTCATGGTGACCCATGCTGGCGGCGGCAACGTCACCGGTACTGCACGTGGTCTCCGCAAGGCGGGAGCCCATGCGACCAAGGTCATCGGCGCCAGTGTCGATCTCAGCGGCCTGCACATGGCCAGCGACCACGACTTCAACCGTAAGTCATTTACCACCGGGCATACCGGCTTTGGCGTGCCGTTCGCCACTTGGCCCGACCGTGCGGACGTGCCGCGCAATGCCGCCCGCCCGCTGCGCTACCTAGACCGGTATGTCACAGTCACCCAAGGGGAGGCCTTCTACACCACCGAACTGTTGGCTGTGTTGGAAGGCTTGGAACGAGGGCCGGCAGGCAATACCTCACTGGCGGCTGCCATGGCGGTAGCTCGTGAGCTGCCGCGAGAGGCGATCTTGGTGGTACAGGAGACGGAGTACACCGGCGCAGGCAAACATCCGCAGGCCCAGTTGAACTTTGCCCTAGCCAATGGGATCGAGGTCAAAAGCGGCGATCCCAAAGAGAGCGTCCCAGGGCGTTCGATCATTATCCCCGACCATCCCAGTCGCATCAGCGTGACCGATCTCGATCTCGACCACCTGCGCCGCTCCTATCTGCGCAACGCCGTCCATAGCGCCAAAGTCAGTACCGTCAGCGCCGATGAGCTCCGCTACCTGATGGAAGAGACCCGCGGCAGTGAGCCGTTCGTGCGCGCCGCTCTGGCAGAGCTGGGAGTCAGCGTAGTGGAATAGGCGCTTCGCTCGGGGTCAGGCACTTCACTTGTTCACTTGTTTAGGGGCTCTGACAGCTTTACGATAGGTTACTCCTCGCAGAGACTAGCCAACATCACCTACGCTGTGTGAACAACTGAACAACTGAGAGCCAGACCCCTGGTATCCCTTACCCCATGTGTAGCACGCGCAGCCATGCTGCGCTCAAGACCCCTAGGGAATCGCAAAAGGGAGGTTCTTATGCAACGAAAGGATGACTACCAAGAGAGGCGCGCTCATCTGGCCAGCTTGAGCGATAGCGAGCTTGAGGCGCGCTTCTGGCAGCTGGTGGATCAGATCGTCGACCCTTTGATCCACCTAGCCCAGACTCATACCACCCCATCGATCGAGCGGTCGGTGCTCCTGCGTATGGGCTTCTCGGGGTTGGAAGCCAAGGCACTGGTGGACAAGTGCGTCGAGCTGGGTTACTTAGGTAGAGGGGTCGGCCATGTCGTCCTCGTGGCGGCGCAGCGACTGAACCTCTCCATCCACGAGGCCGGCGAGGCGCTATTGACCGGCGCATACTGGGAACAGGTCGGAGACTGGTTGAAGGGAGGCGTGCTCGTTGAGCCTGCGTCCAACCGATAAACTCTCCGTCGAGACTATCCTGGAGGATCTCGAGCACTACCGCCCCCGGCGTCGCGGCTGGACATGGCGTCAGCCGCAGCCCGATCAGGTGGCAGGTCCCTTTACTTACCGCCAGACGACCACGCCGCTCCAGCAGAGCATACCGCTGCCTGCCGCGAAGTCCTTCGGTCAGATCGATCCTCAGCCAGACTGTGTCATCACCACTGAGATCGCCTCGGGTCGTTTCGAGGACGATCTGCGCCGCATGCGCATGGCAGCTTGGCATGGTGCCGACCATATCATGGTTATCCGTACCGCCGGTCAGAGCCACTTCGACGGCCTGATAGAAGGCAGCCCTGAAGGGATCGGCGGCGTCCCGATCACGCGCAAACAGCTGCGCGCCACCCGTAAGGCCCTGGATATGATCGAAGATGAGGTAGGCCGCCCGATCAACCTCCACTCCTACGTCAGCGGCGTGGCCGGTCCTGAGATAGCGGTCCTCTTTGTTGAAGAGGGTGTCAACGGTGCTCATCAAGACCCGCAGTACAACGTTCTCTACCGCAACGTCAACATGATCCGCTCGTTCGTTGATGCCGCGGTGGCCAAACGGTTGATGGCCTCGGCCGGGATGGCTCAGATCGATGGCGCCCACAATGCCAACGCCACCGCCCGCCAAGCATGGAAGGTCATGCCCGAGCTGATGGTCCAGCACGGCATCAACTGTCGGTTTAGCGAGCGGGTCGGGATGCCGCAAGAAAAGATCTGTCTGTCGACTGTGCCGCCTACGGCTCCGCCCGCGCCTGCGCTGCGCATGGACCTTCCTTATGCCGTGGCCCTGCGCCAGCTTTTCCGCGGTCACAAAATGCGTGCCCAGATGAACACCAAGTACATCGAGTCGGACACCCGTGAGGCTACCGTGACCCATACCCTCAACCTACTCCTCTCACGGTTGACTAGCGCCGATATTCAGAGTACCATTACCCCCGACGAAGGGCGCAATGTCCCCTGGCACCACAACAACGTGGCGGCCCTGGACACCGCAAAGCAGGCGCTGCTTGGGATGGACGGGCTGCAAGAGATGGTCGAACTGAAGATGGACGGTGAGCTCGGTCAGACCGTGCGCGAACTGAAGGAGCGAGCGGTGCTCTTTCTCGAAGAGATGGTGGCGTCAGGCGGCTACATGACCGCCGTGGAGCAGGGCTTCTTCGTCGACTCAGGCCACTATCCCGAGCGTAACGGCGATGGCATCGCGCGTCAGATCAACGGTGGCGTCGGCGCCGGGAGCGTGGTGGAGCGTGAGCCCGACTACCTTGCACCGGTCTGCGACCACTTCGGCTACAATGCCCTACCCGCAGGGCTGGACCACGCGTGCCAGCTGATCGGTGGCTGCACCCTCTGCCGTCCCGAGAAGATCGTCTATATCGACGAACTGGATGACGAGGACAATGTCGACCGTCGGCTGGCCGAGATGAAGGAGCACCGTGCCCAAAAGCTGATCCGGCCCGAGGTGCAGTGGTATGGCGACGGCTGGGTGACACTGCAGCTCTTCCTGCCCACGGATAAGAGGACAGCCGAGTATGCCGCCCTGGAGATCGCCAAGCGCATGGGGCTGGCCAACCCCGAAGTGATCCACCAGCAGGTGATGCATCCTGCCGAGGGGAGCTACTTGGAGCTCAAAGGCCAGATCGAGGTCGATATTGACCCCGCGAAGCTGAAAATACCAGAGCGCCCCGTGCTGCTCTCAGCCGATGAGATCCGTGCTCATAACCAAGGGCGCAAGATCAAGGTCGTAGCAGCGACTGTTGGGGAAGATGAGCACTCGGTCGGCATGCGTGAGATCATCGATATCAAGCATGGCGGCCTGGAAGCCTACGGCTTCCAATGCCACTACTTAGGCACCTCCGTACCGATCGATAAGCTGGTCAATGCCGCCATCGAGATCGATGCCGACGCCATCCTGATCAGCACCATCATTAGTCACGCCGATATCCACCGGATCAACATGAAGCGTCTGCACGACTTCTGTACCGAGCAAGGGGTCCGACAGAAGATGATCCTCGTCTCGGGAGGCACCCAGGTCACCAACGAACTGGCTATGGAGGCGGGGATGGACGCTGGGTTTGGTCGCGGAACCAAGGGGATCGATGTCGCTAGCTTCCTGGTCAAGGAGATGCGGCGGAGGAGTCCACAAGCGGACGAAGGGTCACCAAGCCACCAAGCCACCAAGGCACCAGTGGGGTGGACGAAGTTGGGACGATAGGCTGCGGGCGGATATGTCTGAGGAGGGTTAGCTATGTTGCTGGTGGCGGAGATCGGTAGTACCACGACCATCGTCAGCGCGTTGGCGGGGATCGAGAGCGAAGCGCCGCGCCTGCTCGGTCAAGGGCAGGCCCCGACGACGGTGCTTGCCGGTGACGTCACAGTGGGCCTGGAGCGGGCACTGGCGTCGCTTCAGGCGGGGATCGGCATCCCGATACCCGCTGGTACGCCGCTCTACGCCAGCAGCTCAGCGGCAGGCGGGCTCAAGATGACCGTCCATGGCCTTGTCTACGACATGACGGTCAAGGCGGCAAAGGAGGCCGCCCTAGGTGCGGGGGCGGTGATGCGCCTGGTCACCGCTGGACCGCTCAAAGACCACGATCTGGCCAAAATGGCCGAGATTCGCCCGAACATGATCATGCTGGCGGGCGGGGTGGAGAACGGTGAGACCGAGACGGCTCTGACCAACGCCTCGCGCCTAGAGAAACTCCCCTTGCGAGTGCCGGTGCTCTACGCTGGCAATTCCGCGATCCAGAATGAGGTCGAGCAGATCCTGACTCGGGCCGGCTTTCCGGTTCGAACCGTGGCCAATGTTTATCCACGGATCGACGAGCTACAGGTTGAACCAGCCCGCCGAGCGATCCAAGCGCTCTTCGAAGAGCATATCGTCCATGCCCCTGGCATGGAGAAGATCCGCAGGCTGGTCACCGGCCCGATCATGCCTACCCCAGGGGCGGTCATGCAGGCGGCTCGTCTCCTAGCTGAGGAGATGGGCGATCTGGTCGTGATGGATATCGGCGGGGCGACCACCGATGTGCACTCGGTAGCCGAGGGGTCCGAACGCTACCGCAAGCTCTCCGTCTACCCGGAGCCGAGGGCAAAGCGCACAGTGGAGGGCGATCTCGGTCTGTACGTGAATGCTGCCCAGGTCGCTGATCTGATCGGCTACGACCGTCTGGCAGAGGAGTTTGACATGCCGATGCATAAACAAGTCCAGGATATTCATCCCATCCCCACCACACCAGGCGAGATAGCCCTGGTCGAGCGGTTGGCAGTCGCCGCTGCCGAGGCGGCCATGGCGCGCCATGCCGGCCGCCTACGCCATCTCTACGGCCCCAGTGGTCGGGTGACCCTGGTCGAGGGGAAGGACCTATCACAGGTGACCTGGCTGGTCGGGACGGGCGGTGCCCTCACACGGCTCCCCAGTCGCCGGCGCATCCTGGAAGGAATACGGCGTCTGCGGCCAGGACAGGAGCTCTGGCCCAGCCCAGAGGCCTCCACTCTGATCGACCACCACTATATCATGGCCGCTTGCGGCCTGCTGGCAACCACCCATCCCCAAGCGGCCCTTCAGCTCATGAGGACCAGCTTCGCCAGCGAGGAAGGACGGTGACCAGATTGCACGAGGCACGGGTCATCATCGATCTAGACAAGATCACCCACAACAGCCGGATCATGACCGACAAATGCGCCCGCGCCGGCCTACTGGTGGCCGGCGTGGTCAAGGCGGTCTGCGGCTCACCCCAGGTCGCCCGGGCCATGCTCGCCGGCGGCGTGCAGTGGCTGGCTGACTCCCGCATCGAAAACCTGCTGCGGCTTAGGCAGGCCGGGGTCTCAGCGCCGCTGATGCTCCTACGCCTCCCGCACCTCGGAGAGGTACGACAGGTGGTCGAGGTGGCAGAGATCAGCCTTAATTCGGAGCTTGCGACTATCCGCGCGCTCGGAGAGGCTGCCCGCCAGCAGAACAGAGACCACCAAGTGATCCTGATGGTCGATGTCGGTGATCTGCGGGAAGGGGTCTTGCCCGAAGACGTCCTGGCTGTGGTCGGCGAGATCGCTACAGTGCCTGGGATCAGACTAGTCGGGCTTCGCACCACTGTCGGCTGCTACGGTGGGCTGATCGCCACCACCGAGAATACGGTCATCATCCGTGAACTCGCTCATATCATTCAGGAGCGATATGGTCTCAACCTACCCTACCTATCGGGCGGCAACACCCGGACCTCGGCTCTGCTCGACGAGGGTGCCATGCCAACAGGGCTCCATCATCTGCGCCTGGGCGAAGGGATATTGCTCGGCAATTATACCTTGGAGGGGCGACTGATCCCAGGCAGCTATCAGGACGCCTTCATCTTGCAGGCACCGATCATCGAACTGAAGGTCAAACCATCGCGCCCGCAGGGTCGCATCGGCAAGGACGCCTTTGGCCGGACCCCAGACTATGAAGACAAGGGGATGATGAGGCGGGCGATCGTGGCGGTAGGCCGCCAGGATCTCGGGGCAGGCTGGCTAACCCCTCTGGATCAAGGGGTGGAACTGCTTGGGGCAAGCAGTGACCATCTGATCCTCGACAGCACCGGTACTGTTCGTGATCTCGCCATCGGGTCAACCCTCTATTTCCAGCTGGACTATGGCTCCTTGGTTGGTCTGATGACTTCCCCCTATATTGACAAGGTCTATCTCAGAGACGGTATAGAGCTCACATGCTGATGCAGGCTATGAGTGAACGCGTATAGCCCACGGCAGCGGACCAAGTCAGCACAGTTCCAGGTGCATGGATCTGCATGCAGTGGCATTACCGGGCATACCGGTTAAGGAGGACCCTCATGCCAGAAGAGTATCTACAGCTCGTAGCCATTGCCCCCCATCCGCCGATCATCGTTCCCGAAATAGGCCGTGAGGAGCGCTGTGCCGCTCAGAAGACCATCGATGGTGTCACCCGCCTGGCCGAGGAGGTCAAGCGCCGCCAGCCGGAGACGGTGGTGGTGATTACGCCCCACGCTCCCTTGTTTCGTGATGCGGTGACCGTCTCCATGCTGGATCAGCTGGCGGGCGACCTCGATCAGTTTGGGGCACGCCACCTCAAGTCTAGCTACCAAAATGATCTAGAGCTGGCCGCAGCCATCGTCAAGGGAGCGGCAGCACACAGGGTGACTGCGGCTGGTCTCGGCCGGGGCGATTACAGACGCTACGACATCAGCCCGGCCCTGGACCACGGCGTCCTGGTACCACTCTACTTTCTCCAAGAGCAGGGGATCAAGCATGACTTGGTCTGGATCGCTATCGGCTTACTCAGCAGCGATGAGCTGTACTCTTTCGGTCTAGCCATTCAGAGGGCCATTATCAGCGTCAAGCGCCGTGCAGTTGTCTTGGTCAGTGGCGACCTGTCGCACCGCCTGACCGAGGATGCCCCAGCGGGCTACCATTCACGTGGTCGTGAGTTTGATCGGCTCGTCGAACAGAGCTTGGCCAGTGGCGAGTTTGCGAGCTTGTTAGATGTAGATGAAAGCCTCTCCGAGGCAGCTGGAGAGTGCGGCCTCAGGCCGATCCAGATCGGGCTGGGCGTCCTAGACGGGTACAAGGTCGAGACCGAGGTATTATCCTACGAAGGGCCCTATGGAGTCGGCTACCTAACTGCGCTGCTTACGCCGGCCTCCCATGATCAGCCGTCACTGCTCCACACCATGCGCCAGCAGGCAAGCGAGCGCATGGCCAAGCTGCGGGAAAGCGAGAGTGGGGAGGTGCAGCTGGCCCGCGCTACCCTAGAGCGATACGTTAGGACCGGTGAGACACCCACAGTACATGAACTCCCCTCGGGATGGCGGAGGCGCGCCGGGGTCTTCGTTTCCATCAAGAAGAAGGGGCAACTGCGCGGCTGCATCGGCACCATCGAGCCTACCCGAGATAACTTGGCAGAAGAGATCATCCACAACGCGATCAGCGCCGGAACCGAGGACCCTCGCTTTGCACCGGTACAGGAAGCAGAACTCGGCCAGTTGGTCTACTCCGTTGACATTCTGGCCGAGCCTGAGCCGATCGATGGTCCCGAACAGCTGGACCCTCATCGCTACGGCGTGATCGTCCGCAGCGGGCGCAAGAGCGGCCTCTTGCTGCCACACTTGGAAGGTATCGACACGGTCGAGCAGCAGTTGGAGATCGCCAAGCAGAAGGCTGGGATCCGCCCTGGCGAAGCAGTCAGGTTGTGGCGTTTTGAAGTGGTACGCTATCACTAGTCCCACCCAAGGAGGCTTACCCCATGCCCCATCCTGCCCAGTTCTGGCACCCCCTACCCGATGGACGCATCTTTTGTTACCTCTGCGCCCAGTACTGTCGCATCCCTCGAGGCGAGGTGGGGTTCTGCCGCTACCGCCGTCATGATCCAGAAGGGTTGGTCTTGCTCAACTACGGTGAGATCAGTTCTTGCGCCCTTGACCCGATCGAGAAGAAGCCGCTCTACCATTTCCATCCTGGCTCCAGCATCTTCTCCATCGGCTCGGTCGGCTGCAGCCTGGCGTGCCAGTTCTGTCAGAACTGGGGGATCTCTCAGGCAGAGGCGGAGACGATCGAAGTCGGTCCCAATCGGGTTGTTGAGCTGGCCAGTTCCGAGGCCGCGCGGCGGCAAGGCTGTATCGGTATCGCCTATACCTACAATGAACCGATAATCTGGACCGAGTACATCGTCGATACCGCATCACGGGCGCGCGATCGTGGGCTCAAGAACGTCCTGGTTACCAGTGGTTATGCCACCCCGAAACCGTGGCGGGAGCTGCTCGAAGTGATTGACGCCGTCAATATCGATGTGAAAGGGTATACCGATCACTTCTATGACAGCATCTGTTCAGGACACTTGGCCCCGGTGCGTAAAGCAGTGGAGTTGGCGGTCGATGCGGGTGTCCATGTCGAGATCACCACGCTGCTCATCCCTGGTGCCAATGACAGCGAAGACGAGATCGAGGCCTTGGCTCGTTGGCTTGCTAGCCTAGCCCCATCCATACCGCTTCACTTTAGCCGTTATTTCCCCAACTACCGTCTGCAGACGTCCCCCACCCCGATCAAGACGCTGGAGCGTGCGCGAGAGATTGCCCGAAGGTATCTCCAGTATGTCTATCTGGGAAATGTAGCTACAGGCCAGGAGACCCATTGTCCAGCGTGTGGCGAGGTCGTCGTGGTGCGTGGCGCCGAGGTGCAGGTCCGCCTCTCAGATGGGCGCTGTCCCCGCTGCCAGCAGGCCGTGGAAGGGCTCATCATGAACTGACCTAGGAAGGGAGGATAGCTGAGGGAAGCTCCGACTAAGGGATCATTAGCCACCATAGACAGAGAGGAAGAGAGGAGAAATACGAATGAAACGTCGAGTACTGATCATGGGCGCCGCGGGGCGCGATTTTCACAACTTCAACGTTCTCTATCGTAATAACCCCGACTATGAGGTGGTGGCCTTCACGGCCAACCAGATCCCCGATATTCATGGACGGCGCTACCCAGTCGAGCTGGCTGGAGCGCTCTATCCACAGGGCATCCCCATCTACGCCGAAGACGAGATTACCCGTCTGATCCCCGAACTCAAGGTCGATGAAGTGGTTTTCTCCTACAGCGATGTCTCCTACGAGTACATCATGCATCGCGCTGCTCTGGTCAACTCTTTGGGGGCGGATTTCAAGACCCTGAGCGCCAGCTCCACTATGATCAAGTCCACTAAGCCCGTGGTCGCTGTCTGCGCCGTCCGTACTGGGGTCGGCAAAAGCCAGACGACGCGCAAGGTCTGCGACGTACTGAAGGGAATGGGGCGGCGCGTAGTGGCGATCCGCCATCCGATGCCCTACGGTGACCTCGCCAAGCAGGCCTGCCAACGCTTTGCCACCTACGAGGACCTCGACCTGCATCAGACCACCATCGAAGAACGTGAAGAATATGAGCCCCACATCGACCGGGGGATCATTGTCTATGCTGGCGTGGACTACGAGCAGATCCTCCGTCAGGCCGAGCAAGAGGCCGATGTCATCGTCTGGGACGGGGGCAACAACGATACACCTTTCTATAAGCCCGATCTTCATATCACCTTGGTCGATCCCCATCGTCCTGGGCACGAGGCACTCTACTATCCCGGCGAGACCAATGTGCTCATGGCGGACGTCATCTTGATTAACAAGATCGAAACCGCCGATCCCGCTGCCATTCGGTTGGTGCGCGAGAGCGTCCATCGTCTGAACCCAGGTGCTACGGTGATCGATGGCGCATCACCACTCTTCATCGATGATCCCAATGTCTTGCGCGGCCAACGCGTGCTAGTCATCGAGGACGGCCCTACCCTCACCCACGGTGGCATGCGATATGGGGCTGGAGTCATGGCGGCTCATAAGTACGGCGCGGGTGAACTGGTGGATGCGCGCCCCTATGCCGTGGCCAGTATCAAGCAAACTTACGACAAGTACAACCACCTGTCAGAGATCTTGCCGGCCATGGGCTATGGCAAGCAGCAGATGATGGATCTGGAGCGGACCATAGCGGCTACACCGTGCGACCTGATCCTGATCGCTACCCCCATCGATCTGCGCCGCGTCCTAACCCTCGACAAACCGGCCGTCCGAGTTCGCTACGAGCTGCAGGAGATTGGGTCACCTACCTTAGCCGACGTACTGCAGCAGATCAAGGCATAGAGGTGAAAGAGTGAGGGAGCGGGTCGAAAATACCCGCTCCCGACTTGTCTAAGAACAGTCTACCGGGAGTCTGGGCGCGTAAAATAATAAGAGATTGTGATAAACTGAACAGAAAGCCTTGACAGGATCTGACTGGTTATTAGAATGTGACTAGGTTAGTATTTTGTACCCTGGAGTCACGCTAGTTTCTAAGATAATGATGCCTTTTCTCCCAGAGGTGAAACCTTTTGCCGCAGCTCTCGTATGAATACACATCAGAGTGAGGGAATGCACGTGGAGTACGTTGATCAGCAGTTGGTCATACGCAGCCAGCAAGGTGATATGACCGCCTTTGCCGAGCTTGTCAACCTGTATAAGCAGAGGATGTTTGCTTATGCTTATCGAATGGTGGGCAACACGCAAGATGCGGAGGATATCGCTCAGGAGACCTTCCTGCGCGTCTATCGTCACTTAGCCAGCTACGACCCCGAGCGTCGGTTCTCGACCTGGATCTACGCCATTGCCAACAACCTCTGCATCGATCAGCTGCGCCGCCGCCACCCGACAGTCTCCTTAGATCAACCGCTCAATGATGAGGGTGACCTATTCTTGGAGCCGGCTGCCACTGATGGCGACCCTGAGCAAGAGGTGGAACGGATGGAGCTGCACCAAATGGTGGAGACAGCCATCGCCTCCTTGCCTGAGAGTTACCGCAGCGTGATCGTACTACGTCACCTGCAGAATCTCTCGTATGAGGAGATCAGTCGCGTGCTTGATCTACCTCTGAACACGGTCAAAACCAGGATTTTCCGTGCTCGAGAAGCACTATGTAAGCGGCTGAAGGACCTCTAGGGAAAGGAGGCATTAGATTGTTAAGCTGTTCAAGCGCTCATGATTACCTCGATCTCTAC
>CAZINL010000028.1:0-11325 GCA_964540595.1 uncultured Clostridia bacterium | reverse complement strand
ACGTCGACCATGAGCTTGGATACGGAGAAGAACAAGAGCTAAAGGATCACTTACGTGAGTGCAGTGCATGTCAAGAGAGGTTGCTGGCACTGCAAAAAACCGTCGCCCTGCTCAACTCCCTGGAGCAACCGCGGCTGAGCAGTGACTTTACGCAGCGCGTCATGGCACAGCTGCCAGCGTCGGCCGCACCTACAGCCAAACAGCGTTGGCTGAGGCAGAGCTCCTATATCTGGCGCTATGCCGCCGCTGCTGCGGTGATCATCCTGGTCATCTCATCGGGCTGGCTCTTGAGCAGGCAGGTCCCCACTGCGCCTCTGGCCATTAGCTCAGATCCAGATCTGGTCCGCCAAGGCAAGGACTTCGTTCTTCCCCCGGGCAAGACGATCGAGGGTGATCTGACCGTCGTCGACGGATCGCTGATCATCTATGGCAAGGTAACTGGTGACGTCACCGTGGTTCGCGGCCAGCTAGAGATGGGGCCCACCGCACAAATAGCGGGGAAGACCACCACCATCGATCGACCTTTGGCACGGTGGCAGTATCTATGGTTAAACGTTTCGGAGGGGCTAAAGGGTTTTGCCGAGAACCTGCGTCGAGCAGGTCAGAGGTGAGTCGTCGATCAGGCCCTCTTCGTGTGGTAAAGCGCCACATGGAGAGGGTTTTTCTATCGAGCAGATCCTGCCGTCGAGGCAAGCGTCTGGCACAGTTCATTCTTTGGGGACTTGCATGACGTCGGATCAGGGTACTTCGGGCGATGGTGAGCAAACCATAATAAAGTCAGGCAACTCCCCGAGGTAGTAGCCACACTGATTCCGTGCTACAATAAATGGGACAAGACCTTCTGGAAAGGAATGACGCCATGTCCAGCCTCAAGGATGCACTACATGCAGCAGCTGATCACCACAGTCAGGTCATCACAGAGCTATCCGACGATCTGTACGCCCACCCTGAGCTTGGGCATCAGGAGTTCCACGCCCAAAAGCAGCTCACCGCGACACTGAAGCAGGCAGGCTACATCATCGAAGCCCCCTACGGAGGGCTGCCTACCGCCTTTCGTGCCACACTGTCCACCGGTCGTCCCGGTCCCACAGTGGCCTTGCTCGCCGAGTACGATGCTCTGCCCGATATCGGCCATGGCTGTGGGCACAATGTGATCGGTGCAGCCAGTGTCGGCGCTGCTCTAGCCCTGGCCAGCTGCCGCGACAAACTGGCCGGGACGATCGTATGTGTGGGCACGCCAGCGGAAGAGACCGACGGAGGCAAGGTCACTTTGACCGAACGTGGCGCCTTTGATACGGTCGATTTTGCTTTGATGGTGCACCCGTCGGACCGCCATTGCTTGGGCCGGACTACCTTGGCTCTGGACGCCCTGGAGTTCGTCTTCAGTGGGCGCCCTGCCCATGCCGCAGGGGCTCCTCACGAGGGGATCAACGCTCTCGATGCCTGTATTCAGACCTTCAATGGCATCAGCGCGTTGCGGCAACACCTTACCGATGATGTTCGCATTCACGGGATTATCGTCGAAGGCGGCGTAGCTCCCAATATCGTACCCGAACGGGCCGTGGCGCGCTTCTACGTCCGTGCTCGCCAGCGTGGCTACCTCAACACCGTCGTGGAGAAGGTCAAGGCCTGTGCTCGCGCCGGTGCCACCGCCGCGGGGGCTAAAGTGGAGATACGTAATTTCGAGCTGTCCAACGACAATATCAAGCTTAACCACCGCTTCACCAAGCTCTATAGCGAACAGCTAGCCTACCTTGGCATCACGGATGTCGATCCGGTGGATTACGGCAGCGGATCGTCAGACCTCGGCAACGTCAGTCAAAGGATTCCTGCCATCCACCCCTATGTCGCCATCTGCGATCACCCCATCCCGGGCCACACGCGCGAGTTTGGTGAAGCGACCACCACGCCCACCGGGCATGTAGGTCTGCTCGCCGGAGCCAAAGCGCTGGCCATGACCGCCGCTGAACTGCTCACGAGTCCCGAGGTGGCACAGGAAGTGAAGAACGAGTTCTTGCGCAAATAACCAAACGGGCAAGAGAGGCTCCCACCCGAAGCCGTTGCTTTGATCATGCCAAACCCAAGTCAATTAATGTTTATGTTTCATGTTTTGGGAAGGAATTCTCCATATTAGGAAGAAAATAGACAGGCTACCATGTGGAGTTGCTGCACTGAGTATGGTCTCGGCACGCATATACTAGTGGCGCATGTATTAGTCTGCGTTGCTGGCGGGCGGTCGCATAGCGCTGCAGCGGGTCATCAGAACGGTAGTTTTGGGAGGGAGAGCGCGGTGTTGTTTGACAAGCTTAGCCCAGTCATCACCCGCATCAAGATATGGGATATCGCGGATATCGCCCTGGTCACGGCGGTGTTGTACCGGGTCATCCTACTGATCCGCGATACCCGCGCGGTACAGTTGGTCAAGGGACTGGTCATTCTGCTGCTTGCCACTGTGGTGAGCAAGAGCCTGAACCTGCGGGCGACCAACTGGCTCTTGACCCAGACCATGACCGTGGGTATCCTGGCGATCCCCATTGTCTTTCAGACTGAGTTTCGCCGGGCGCTAGAACAGATCGGGCGGGGACATATCTTCAAGCCCAGCAAGCCGCTGGATACCGAAGAGGTCCTCAAACTACTGGATGAGCTGACCAAGGCGGTGGAGATCCTGGCCAAGAACAGGACAGGTGCCCTCATCATCATCGAGCGCGAGACGGGCTTACGTGAATTCATGGAGACCGGGGTGCCCATCGATGGAGTGGTTACCTCACAGCTGCTCCTGAACACCTTTATCCCCAAGACTCCGCTTCATGACGGAGCGGTGATGATCCGAGGCAACCGCCTGGTGGCGGCCGCGTGCTACCTACCGCTGAGCGAGAATCCGGATCTGGATCAGGCCTTGGGAACTAGGCACCGCGCCGGTATCGGTATCACCGAGCAGTCAGACGCCCTGTCGATCATCGTCTCCGAGGAGACTGGTGGTATCTCGCTAGCCCAGAATGGCAAGCTGACCCGTTATCTCGATGCTAAGATGCTGAAGGAACTGCTCACTCAGATCCAAGTGCCTAAGCCGAACCGGGGCTTAGCCTCACTATGGCCATGGAGGTCTGAAGAGCATGGATAAAGTCTTTTCATCCAACAACACAGTCAAGCTGCTGGCACTAGTGCTGGCCGTGGTGCTGTGGCTCTATGTGGCCCAGGGCGACCAGACGCAAATTGTCAACGAGGTGACTAAGCCTTTTTATCATGTCGCACTTGTCCCGCAAAACATTTCACCCGGGTTGCGCGTGATCTCGATCCCGGCTGAGGTCGAGGCCATTAGCTTAAAAGGAGCCCCGGGAGTGGTCGACAGCGTGACCCCCAAGGAACTGGTGGCTATGGCCAACCTCAACGGCCTCGGAGAGGGTACTCACGAGGTCAAGGTCGATGTCCAGCTGCCGCAGGGCGTGAAGCTGGCAGGAGTGAATCCGGTCCGAGTTCAGGTCGTCTTGGATGCCATCGTGGCACGACAGATGGGTGTACGGGTCGATCTTTTGGGGAAGCCCGGCAACAATCTAGCGGCACACACCCCCAGTGTCCGACCATCCCAGGTCTTCGTGGATGGGCCGCGCAGCGTCATCGACCAGGTCGTGGCAGTGGTTGCCAAAGCCTCTGTCAACGGGGCCACGGCGTCGATCACCGAGAGCCTTCCCATCAGAGCTGTGGATAAGGACGGCAAAGAGATCAGCGGCCTCAATATCAGCCCGGCAGTGGTCGATGTGGTCGTGCCGGTCGGTCTGCCGATCAAGGAAGTCCCCATCAGGCCTGTCATCTCCGGGCAACCAGCCTCGGGTTTCACCATGACGATCGTTCAGGTGGAGCCCTTGACGATCAAGGTCTCGGGCCCACAGGCCCGCCTTGATGAAGTCGAGTATATTGCCACTGAGACCATCGACATCAGTAAGCTTGAGGCCGACATCACCAAGGATCTGCGTTTGCAGGTGCCGGCTGAGTTAACTATCCCTGCTCCATATCCCGAAAAAGCCAAGGTGACGGTGCGCATTGCGAAGTCGACCAGCACCAAGCCCGAGGAGCAGGAGCCGACATCATCCACGCCTGGCACCGGACAGCCCACGAAACCGATTACCCCGTAGTCGCGTTCCCTTCGTCTCCGCAGACTCAGCAACCGAATACCATAAGATGTACTAATCATCTCGGGTCATTGGCTCTTAGGCCAATGGCCTTCTACTCAAGGAGGCTAACCATGGGCAAATACTTTGGAACCGATGGCGTGCGCGGGATCGCCAATACCGAACTCACTCCCGAGCTCGCCTTTCGCCTCGGTCGTGCGGGTGCCTACGTACTGGCTGAGGAGCATCCCCGGCCGACCATCGTCGTGGGCAAAGATACACGCATCTCTGGCGACCTGCTGGAGAGCGCCCTGATCGCTGGCATCCTCTCCGTCGGGGCAGATGTGCTGAAGGTCGGGGTGGTCTCGACACCGGCGGTCGCCTATCTGACCAACACCATGGATGCCGAAGCTGGGGTGGTGATCTCTGCCTCACATAATCCCGTGCGTGACAACGGGATCAAGTTTTTCTCTCGCGATGGCTTCAAGCTGCCCGATGAGGTCGAAGACCGTATTGAGCAGCTCCTTGACGAGGAAGAAGACCGCCTGCCGCGTCCGATCGGTGAGGATGTGGGACGCGTTCGTGAACTGCCTGATGCCGTCGAACGTTACGTCAGCTACCTAGCATCGACCATAGCTGGTGATCTTACGGGGCTCAAGATCGTCCTTGATTGCGCGCACGGTGCCGCGCACCGCATCGGACCAGAACTGTTTGCCAGACTGGGAGCCAACGTGATTGCCCTCAACAATCAACCGACCGGAACGAATATTAATGTCGAGTGTGGTTCCACCCATCCCCAAGCCTTGTGCCAAGCCGTCGTCCAGCACCAAGCCGATCTTGGCCTGGCCTTTGACGGCGACGCCGACCGCATCATCGCGGTCGATGAGCGGGGTGAACTGGTCGATGGCGACTTCATTATGGCCATCTTGGCCTCGCAGATGAAGAACGAGGGTCGGCTGCCCAAAGACAGCCTCGTGGTCACCGTCATGAGCAATCTGGGTCTGGTCGTGGCCATGCGCAACCTAAGGGTCAACCTGGTCACCACCAAAGTCGGCGACCGCTATGTGCTCGAGGCCATGCGCCGCGATGGCTTGAGCCTAGGCGGCGAACAGTCAGGTCATATCATCATGCTTGACCACAATACCACCGGTGATGGAGTGCTCACGGGCCTGCAGTTGGCCCATGTCTGCCACAAGCAAGGCAAGCCGCTGTCCACCCTAGCATCAGTGATGCAACGCTTCCCGCAGGTTCTGATCAATGTCAAAGTCGGTGACAAAGAGCGGGTGATGAACGACGACGGGGTCAAAGCAGCTGTCACCGAAGCCGAGCGTGAGCTGGGCGAGACAGGCCGCATTCTAGTCCGTCCATCCGGGACGGAGGCGATCGTGCGCGTCATGGTCGAAGCCCAAGACCATGACACTGCCCATCAGATCGCCGATCGTGTCGCCCACGTGATCAAGTCGCTGCCGACTGCGTAAAATGATATGGTAAGAGATGGGGTGCTCACATAGATCACCCCATCCTCATTGAAGTACATAGCGTAGGGAAATTGCCTTGGAGAAAGGGGGGATGCAGGCATGCTGAGGTGAGCATGCCACGATGCGACAACGCTCTAAAAGCGCCTGGGCTGGCTGTAAGGCCAGTCGACGAGGAGGGGGGCTATCGAAGTCTTCGGCGGATACCTCCCCGGTAGCTCGAACCGTAACCCGGCCTCCAAAACTGGCGAGTGATCGCCTCGACAAAGGGCTGGGACGAGCAACAAGCGGTCGGCTGGCTGTTGCCAACGATCCGCGTCCTTAAGACCTGCGGCTTTGCCGCATCAATCTCACTCCAAGGTGTGGATTAATACGCCCTCGATCCATACTAAGAGAGGAAGAGCTTATTTTAAGGAGTGAACGGCCATGTGTGGTATCGTTGGCTATGTAGGGGGCGCACAGGCACAGCCTGTGATTATCGAAGGACTTAAGAAACTCGAATATCGTGGTTATGATTCAGCTGGAATTGCTGTCTTGGAGCAAGGCAAGATTCAGATCGCCAAGAGCGTGGGTAAGATCAAGCATCTCGAAGAGAAGCTTCAAGGTGGCCAGCTCCGAGGGAGTCTTGGGCTGGGTCACACCCGCTGGGCTACTCATGGGCGACCATCCGATGAGAACGCCCATCCCCATCGTGACTGTACCGGCAAGATCGTGGCCGTGCATAACGGCATTATCGAGAACTACGTCGAGCTGCGCGAGGAACTGATCAAGGCGGGGCACCGCTTTGAATCACAGACCGATACCGAGGTCATCCCGCACCTGCTCGAGGACTACTATCAAGGCGACCTCGAGGCTGCCATGCGCAAGGTCATTGGCCGCATCCAAGGCTCATACGCCATCGTCGCCATGACGGAGAGCGAACCCGACCGCCTGGTCGTCGCACGCAAAGACAGCCCGTTGATCATCGGCCTAGGGCAGGGAGAGAACTTGGTCGCTTCCGACATCCCTGCGGTCTTGGCTCATACCAAGAAGACCTACATCCTCGATGATGGCGAGGTCGCCGTGGTCACCCGCGAGAGCGTGCAGGTGACTGACGTCGCCGGTCACCCCGTGGATAAACAGATCTACGAGGTCAAGTGGGATCCCGAGGCGGCCGAAAAGGGCGGCTATGAGCACTTCATGCTCAAGGAGATCCACGAGCAGCCCCGTGCCATCCGCGACACGCTCACAGGCCGTATCCTCCCGGGGAATACCGGGGTCAACCTCGAGGAACTGCAGGTCAGCGCCGACTACCTCGAAGGTATCAAGAGGATCTTCATCGTGGCAGCTGGGACCGCCTATCACGCCGGCATGATAGGCAAGTACCTCATGGAGCGACTGGTACGAATCCCGGTCGAGGTGGATATCGCGTCCGAGTTCCGCTATCGCAACCCCATCATTGATGAGCAAACATTAGTGATCGTCGTCAGCCAGTCGGGCGAAACGGCCGACACCCTCGCTGCTCTGCGCGAGGCCAAGAAGCGCGGCTCCAAGGTTCTGGCGGTCACCAATGTCGTCGGTAGCTCTGTGGCTCGCGAAGCAGACCATGTCATCTACACCTGGGCGGGGCCAGAGATCGCCGTCGCTTCGACCAAGGCTTACACCACGCAAATCGTAGCGATCACCCTTCTGACCATCCATTTCGCCAAGATCCGCGGCACGGTCTCCGCGGAGCAGGTGCAAGACCTACTCCTAAACCTGCGCCGCCTGCCGCAGCTGGCCCAAGAGATCCTCGACCAAGCGGATATCATCAAGGAGTGGTCCGAGCATATCCAGCACCGCAGCAGCGCCTTCTTCATCGGCCGTAGCCTTGACTACGCCGTGGCGCTCGAAGGGTCACTTAAGCTCAAGGAGATCTCTTATATCCACGCCGAGGCCTACGCCTCAGGCGAGCTCAAGCATGGCACCCTGGCGCTGATTACCGAAGAGACCCCAGTGATTGCCCTCGTAACCCAGCCTGATCTAATGGAGAAGTCCATCAGCAATATCCAAGAGGTCCGCGCCCGCGATGCCGAGGTGCTCGCCATCGGGGTCGAAGGGTTAGGCAACCTTAGCGCCCATAGCGAACGTTCCTTCTTGCTTCCTAAGCTGAATCCCGAACTGATGCCGGTCCTGACCGTCCTGCCACTGCAATTGCTCTCTTACTACACCGCCGTGGCCAGAGGGACCGACGTGGATAAGCCGAGGAATCTGGCAAAATCTGTAACAGTCGAATAGCGAACACGTGTTCGCGTCGTGTAATTGTTCACTTCGAACAATCTATATTTGCTGCTAATAATCTTGCATCACGAAAAACAATCTTCTTTCACGGAACCACTTCTGTCGACCGCATCAGGGGTCGACCGGGGTGGTTCCCTTCTCTGTACCTACAATACAATGCACTCTCGCCGTGACCATCAACGCACTGCTCCCATCTCTTCGTTTAGGGATCCCTGACCGCATCAGGGTCGGCAGGGGTGGTTCCGCTCCCTTGTACGACCGCCGCAACCCTCTCACCGCAACCATCAACCCACCATATTCCATCCCCCCTCTCCATCCAGAGACCACTACTGTCGACCGCATGAGGGTCGACGGGGGTGGTTCCGCTCTCTTGTACGACCACCCCAACTCCCTCACCGTCACCCTCAACCCACCATATTCCATCCCGCTCTCCACCAAGAGATCACTCTTGTCGACCGTTCTGGGGCCGACGGGGGTGGTTCCGCTCCCTTGTACGACCGCCCGAGCCATCCCTCGCTATGACCATCAACCCACCATTCCATAACGGTCCCCACCATAAGTCACTTCGCGGACTCTCTTGTGGCTTGGTGCATGGTAGCCTTAAGGGGAGTCGAACCCCTGCAAAGGCGGCCTCAGCGCTGGACTTCGGGCTCTCTAGACCACATTCTAGGTCACTATGAAGAGCCGCCTCCCACATCTCAAGCGGGCAGACGGCTATTGTTGTTAGCCTTAATGCAGGAAGTCCGTCCATGGATCTCTTCGGCGATCCATGATAGGACTTTGGCAGCCTAACCTTACCTTCTCGTCTCAAATGCAGCGAAGGTGGATGAAGTGTTGGCCAGAGGGGAGATGGGCGATGACTGGTTAATGGAGTGGTGGATAGAGGGGTTATGTGGAAGAAAATAGGGGCTGGCGTGATAGGACTTTATTAGCACAGATATTGACAGATAAAGGGAATATGCGGCAGAAAAAGGGAGTGGAAGTGGTCGAGTGTGTTAGAAGTTTATTTTTCGGGTATGGGGGGGAGGTCGGCGGGGCATGGGGTTGGGGGAGTGGGCGTGATAGATGTTTATTTTGAGGGAACAGTAATTGTTCACTTCGAACAATCTATATTTGCTGCTGATAATCTTGTATCACGCAAAACAATGTTCTTTCACGGGACCACTCTTGTCGACCGTATCAGGGGTCGACAAGAGTGGTTCCGCTCATTTGTACCCGGCATGTTTTCGCTTTCTGGGTTATACCCAATGCGGGTGGCAATTACGCAGGGAAGGAATCAACTGGTTATTAGTGGAACCGTTTCCCATATCAGTCGTCTACTGTATGGAACTCAAATCGTGACGCGAACGGGGAAAGATGTTCGGATTAGTGGATATGCGGAACCCCTCGGTGGAGCAGGTCTGAGATCATGAGAGAAGAGTGTGATGTTCATGGTAAGGAACTTCGTTGTTTCGCTCCCCCCTGCCGATGCCGCCAAGATCATCATCGAAGCAATCACCCGGGAGAAGCAACGGTTCCTTATAGACACTCGGGTAGGAGCATTGCTGGATGACCACAGGGTAGAATGTCATTCTGGAATGGTGATCTCGCTGATCTTCACCAAGTATTACGCTCGGGTGGCCAGTTTTGTCACCTTGGTCGTGGTCATTGACAACCTGACGGGCGAGACAACGGTGCATGCCTCCACGGGAGGGCATAAGTCATTCGACGGTGAGACAGATCTGGGCGCGAGCGAGTCATTCCTCAAGAAGGTCGAGCGCGCTCTGAACGGATATGAGAAAGGCTGATCTAAATGAAGATCAGGATCCACCGCCCGTTATATGTGAAGTGCCTGCTTGGGCTTGCGTTCGCAGACTTCATTGGCTATTGTTACAGGCAGTCGGTCTATAACCATGGAGCAATCAACTATCTCGGGTTAGCAGACTATTATCCTAACATCCTGGCTGTTCCCGCCGTCATGTTCCTGACCTTCGGGTTCTCATCTCCCAAGGGTGCGAAGGAGGAGACCGGGGTCATCACGACCTTGACTATCAGTTTGGTCATATACGAGTTTCTGCAGTTACTACCATTCTTCGGGCGCGTGTTCGACTGGAAGGACATCCTTGCCTCGTTCTTAAGTGGTGGTCTCGCATTGTTCATCTACCAGCGGACTAACAGGGGCACTGGTCAGAAGCCGGTGAGCGACCAGATTAGAGTGCCCTAGGCAACGCGGGACGGTCCAGAGTGGAGAACGGAGTAACCAAAGGCGTGGAGGTAGGACGATGAGCGGAGAGCAGCGCCATATTGACGCAGTGTTCATCGATCGAGATGGGACAATCGGCGGTAATGGCTTCTATATTCACCCGCGTGATTTCGAACCCTATCCTTTCACTAGACAGGCCATATCCATGCTCAAGGATGCGGGAGTTAAGGTGTTTGCCTTCACGAACCAGACGCATATCTCGCATGGGGATGTTCAGGAAGGCGAACTTGCTGCACAGTGCTACAGTCTGGGCTTTGATGGTGTGTACATTTGTCCTCATCTACCTGAGCACGAGTGTGAGTGTCGCAAACCAAAGCCTGGCCTCTTGTATCGGGCTGCTACCGAGCACGGGCTGGATCTCACGCGCACTGCCGTGATCGGGGATCTTGGGGCTACCGACATGGTTGCTGCACACACGGTGGGAGCAGTCAGAGTTCTGGTCCGCACGGGCCTTGGCGACTCATCGCTAGGCGAGTACCGTCACACTTGGCCGCATGTAACCCCTGACTATGTAGCCCGTGATCTTCTTGACGCCGTCAGGTGGATTGTTGGTGCTGGTGATATGTAGCCCCACAACCCTAAGGGCTTTTGACGGTACATGGTCATAGCCTTACTGAGCCCATAGAGCATAACAACGCCGTAGACGAGTGTCTACGGCGTTTATGATGCGTCAGGCGCCACACGGCCCGGCATTCCAGGTGTATGGATGATTTTGCCTGCGGGCTATAGCACCAACTCTAAGGTTTCCGCGCTCTGATTTCGTGCTTGGTGATTGAATAGGATACATTCCGAGATCCATCAATCCTGTCTAGACTGATGTGCTCTGACAGAAGGAGCCATGGAATGGTTGCACCAGGCTGTAAATAGTGAGACCTGAATGTCTCAAAGGCCAGAGCGAGCGTCTGAGAATAGGGACGGGGTTTACCCATAAAAGGTGCAGCCTAACCATTGAGAACCTCGGTGATCGCCTTTAGGCTGTTGATGGCCGATTGCAGCCAAGCAGAAGCGACAGTATCAGTAGAGTCACGGCAAGGGCACCGATGATCCTTCTCATCTCTGTACCCCATCTACTACACCCACATTATAACATTTTGCATGACCCAGTGCCTGATCATCGATAAACTGGGCAGCGGCGCTCTGATAGTGAACGGTTAGCAGTTCATCGACTTGGGGAACGGCGTTACCCTATGCTATTACCTTACAGGTAGGCGCTCTTAGCCTTAGTCCTGCCCAAGGATATTGC
>CAZINL010000027.1:0-23994 GCA_964540595.1 uncultured Clostridia bacterium | reverse complement strand
ATCACCGACCTGAACTATGATGGTGCTGTCCGCTTGGCAGCGGAGCAGGCCGAGAAGCACGGCTGGGTGGTCGTCCAGGACACTGCTTGGGAAGGCTACTCCGAGATACCCACGTGGATCATGCAGGGATATGCCACAATCATGGCCGAGGTCATACAGCAACTGAAAGAGATGGGCGAGGCGCGCCCAACCCATATCTTCCTTCAAGCCGGCGTGGGTTCGTTTGCCGCCTCCATGGTGGCCGCGGCCCTGAACTCTTACGAAGGCGATGCTCCCAAGATCATCGTCGTTGAGCCGGATCAAGCTGACTGTCTCTATCGTTCCGCCCTCGCTGGCGATGGGCAACCCCACACCGTCTCAGGTGACCTCGCCACGATCATGGCGGGCTTGGCCTGCGGCGAGCCCAATCCCATCGCGTGGGAGATACTCCGCGACCACGCTGATTGCTTCGTATCATGCCCCGACGAAGTAGCGGCTACAGGGATGAGGGTCCTCGGCAATCCCCTGGGTGAGGACCCGCGGGTAATCGCAGGCGAATCGGGCGCCGCGCCGCTGGGACTGCTCTACTCCCTCATGAACTCGCCACAGCTCAAGGAGTTGCGCGAGCAACTGGGGCTGGGAACTGATTCTCGCATTCTGCTGATCAGCACCGAAGGGGACACCGATCCTGTGAACTATCGGCGTGTGGTATGGGAAGGTTCGTGTCCAGCTAAGGATAGTCAATGAGATAGCGAAACTCTTAGGAAGGTGTTGACCGTGGAGAGCGGGTTGAGCGACCGCCTCAAGCCTATGCTGGACTATGCCATGAACGATCTAACCGCCAGCTACCGCCTTGATCTCTTGCGACTAAGGGAGAAATACCGACGACGCGGGGCACTCGGTAACCGCGAGTACGCGATGGCGCTGGTGGTGCTCCTAGATGAGCTAACCGATGCTTCTCTGCGGCAGCTGATCCCCAAGCTGGGTACGCTCACCGCCGAGATCCCGTCTGAGCAGATGGCCATGCTGATCGACATGATTACGGAAAGGTACCGCCGCTGCCTTGACCAGATCATCACGGCAGTAATGGAGGACGAACTGGTTAAGCACGGACTGGTTCTGCCCCTTGACCGCGTGGCTGACTACCTCGCCGATCATGTTCGCAGATCGCTTCGCAAGCACTCTTGGTGCTTATACCGAGAGGATGGCCCGCAGCATTAGGGACGCAAGCCAAACGTGAAGGTTACGCCTCGAAAGGATGATAACATGGGTAATTCCCCCAAGGTGGCCGTAGGCTCCACCAATCCCACCAAGGTCGAGGCGGTGCGCCGCATCTTCAGCCAAGCCTATCCCGGCAGTGAGGTCATGGGTCTCAGCGTTCCCAGCGGCGTGCCTGATCAGCCAATTGGTGACGAAGCGACCCGTCAAGGTGCGCTGAACCGTGCCCACGCGGCTCTGGAAGCGGCGCGGGCAGACCTCGGCCTAGGGCTTGAGGGAGGCGTGGTCTTCACGCCCCAAGGGGCCTTCACCATGGGCTGGGTGGCGATTGTCGATCGGCATGGGCGGGTGGGTCTGTCCCAGAGTCCGTGGTTGTAGCTGCCGCCTGCGGTGGCAGACGCCATCAGGGCTGGTGGCGAGCTGGGGCCGGTGATGGACCAGTTGACGGGGGAGAAGGATACTAAGAAACACGGCGGCGCCGTGGGCGTTCTCACTCACAGTCTGTTTGATCGCCAAGCGGCTTGGGAACTCTCCGTGGCCTGCGCGCTGGCGCCGTTTCTCAATCCAGACCTTTATCACGGTGAGCAAGTTTGGGTTCCATTGAAAATAAGGCCTGGCAATCGGCCGTAATCGCCGACTGCCAGGCCTTGTTGTGTACTTTCTTCCAGAAAAGAGGGAAAACGATCAGACCATCGCCAATTAGTTGCGTTATAGAGGATAAGAGGTCCAGAAAAGGAAGGTGATGGCAGTGGATGACGCTGATGTGGTCAGGCAGGCGCTTAGCGGCGATCGTGAAGCGTTCCGTGTCCTGGTCGAGCGCTACCATCACCAAGTTCGCCGTCTGATCCGCAGCTTGGTCGGTGCCCGCCCTGAGGTAGATGACCTGTCGCAGGAAGCCTTCTTCCGGGTCTATCGGCATCTTGATCGCTGTTCCTGTGGTAGCTTTGGCCCTTATCTGCTCAAGGCCGCCTACCACCTCGCAGTGGATCATCTCCGACGCCGACGAGAGTGGCCGGTAGAAGACCAGAAGCTCATCGCTCTGGTTGGAGCCGTGGATGGGAACTCCGAGGAGGAGCTGATCTGCCGACAGCGCATTGGATCGCTTCAGGAGCAAGTCGCTCAGCTGCCAGCTCCCTATCGTGCTGTCATCGAGCTCTACTATGGTCAAGAGTTGTCGGTCACCCAGGTGGCGGCGATTACCGAACAACCGCAGACGGTGGTCAAGAACCGTCTCTACAGAGCGCGCCAGATGCTGCGTACCGCTTTAGTAAAGGAGGGATGGTGATGAGATGTCAGGACGCCGAGAAGAAGCTTCCGGCAATATCAAGGGATGCTCTCCCCCTAAAGGAGCGAGAGCAGTTACTAGAGCACCTAGAACAGTGCGAGGCATGCAGCGACGAACTCATCCGCTGTGCCTTCCGCGCCGACACCCAGGGTCAGAGTACCACCGTAGACGACCCCTTCGTCCTCGCGGTGATGGAAGGTTTGCCACCACAGCCCGAGTGGGCACAGCCCAGACCATCGTGGCTGCCTGCCCTGGCACTGGGGCTGGCGGCGTGTCTCCTGCTAGTCGTCGGCATCTTCTCAGGCTGGGTGGAGCCCCCTTCATTGATCGCGACGCTCGACCGTGTCGGGGCGCAGTTAGCTCTGATGGGCTATATCCGTGAGCTTGTGCCAGCGTGGCTAGTGGCGGTGCTGGCACTGCTTCCTATCATCAGTGCCTCAGTGCTGCTTCGTTGTGAGATTAACCATTAGAAAGGATGGATCAAGATGCAGCTTCCCTTCATCATGCCTGGTAGTCTTGGTGGTTTCACGGGTATCTACATCTATGGTGGCAGCGGAGGCATGTTAATAGGCTTCGTAATCACCCTGCTGGTGACCGCTCTGATGAACGGACGGAGGCTTGCGGCTGTAAGGGAATACGTGGAGCAGAGACCATGGGAGTCGCTCATCGCCGGTATCCTATCGCTGTTGGTGGTCCTACCACTGGTTACCCTGTTCATGGCTGTGCTACCGGTACTGAAGCTGTTCGGCCTACTGCTCTGGGGTTGCTTTATGGCTGTCATCGTGGTGGGAACCGCTTGCTTTGCCCAGTTGATCGGCTACCACCTTGTCCATCGCCATACTGAGCTTCCCTGGATGCAGCTAACAGTGGGCTATTTTGTCTTTGCTTTTGGTCAGTACATCCCTCTGCTTGGCAGCTTAGTGAGCATGACGGTTCTGTTCCTTGGCTGCGGTGCGGTGATCAGGACGCGCTTCGGCCGCATGTCAGCGGAAGGCGTTTAAAGGAGGTAGCCAGATGTCAAAGGGTTGGCGTAACACCATCCTCGTCCTGGTCGCGTTGTGGCTGGTCTGGGCCGGGTTTGGAAACTGGATCTACAACAACCAGGATGTCATGTTGGAGTGGGTCACCAGCCGTGCGGCGACCGGTGGTCAAAGGCAGACCATGGAGGGTAATCTTCCAAGCTCAGGTATTAGTACGCTGCGTATTCGCTCCACCAATAGCATTATCGAGCTCCGCCCAGCAGACGATTCCCAACTTCGCTATGAAGCTACCCTGTGGGGGTGGGGAAAAGACGCCCAGGATAAGATCAGATCGATGGACGTGAAGGCAGAGGTGCAGGGCGATACCATCGTCATCGAGTCTGTTCACCGCTCCAAGAGCGTTAGCAATGCCGGGATCAACTACGTAATCTATGTCCCCCATGGGATGAGCATTGACCTCAGCCTAATCAATGGCACTGTCAAGGGCGAGGCGCTCGTTGTGAATGGCCATGATATCGCACTCGCTTTGGTCAATGGCACCGTTGATCTTCGCTTGGCGATCACTTCGGGGGCTGAGCTGGCCACTTCGGTGACCAATGGGAAGGTCATAGTAGATCGGGAAGAGGTCACCCTGTCCAACGTCAGCCAGGACAGCAAAAGCTATCAAGCCCTAGTCAATGGTGGCGGCCCGACCGTGAAGGCGACGGCGGTCAACGGGGTAGTGAAGCTGAAACTGAAGTAGAGATCGGCATCTAAGTTGCGTGAACAAGGGCTTGTTGCGCAAGGCTGGTTGCCATTGCTTATCCCGATCAATGGATTGCTCCTATCTGGGTCCGTTGACTGCATGCCATCCTCCTTGCATTACACTAGGGAGCATGCACGGAGGAGAGTGGGGTAAAGCAAACATGACTCAGGAACAGAGGATTATGACGAAGATGGTCGAATTATGGGATGAGAGTTAGAAATAGGGTGTGTCAAGCAGGCTCAATGGATTCGCCGCCTGACTTTCACAAGAGGACATTAAGAGCTTCCACTCGAATACTTCACGCGTTAGAAAATGGCAAACCCACGCGAAAGCTGGGGACGCAAAGCCACGGGCCTAAAGCCTCTCGCCAGGCTAGGGTAGCCGGGCTGCCTTGCTGTGATGTGTATCAGCCACACATGCCCGCAGGGTAGGTGTGGCTTTTTGCGTTCTGGGGCGTGGACCAAAAGAAAGGAAGTGCACAGCTCATGGCTCTTTTCCGAAGCGCCAGTCGCTAGGCTGGAGATCGAAACGTCGGGCGCTCAGCCTAACGCTCCTCGTGCCGACCAAAAGACCGCGTTCAAGCGCAGCGCCTGTCGATCGCGGTAGGCCATTATATCTTAGAGGGGAGTCTATTCATGCTCAGAAAAGCCACTTCTTTCCTACTTCTAATTTCTTTCCTTTTGGCATCCATCGCCCTCGCCCAAGTGCCTAATATTCCTGACGTAACATCCCGTTTCCCCAATGCTATTGAAATCACCGATCCTAATGAGTTTGTAGATGCTGTGCTAAAGGCCTTTTATTCTGGAGAAAAAGAGGTCAACATCTATCTACACAACTCACGGGAATTTCTCGTTCAGAGTAATAGCATGCTCTATGAGAGTCTTGATTACACTAAAATCCCTAATGGCGACTTACTCGACAAAGTAGATAACGTTGACGGTTATGGGGTCGATACCGATGCTGAACCAGGTACTGTGTCTGATATCTTTGTGAAAGTCAAAGCCTTCTTCCGCACTCCCGAAGATTTGGCTAGTCGCTTTCCTAAGGCCGCAGAAGCACCCACTTCCTATGACTTCGTAACTGCTTGTGAGAACGCTATCGCTCGTGGTGAGAAGGATGTTTACGTCCATTTTACGGGTAGTTTGCGCGACCTAGACGAAGCTATTTACGGTGTGAAACAGAGCCTTCCCTTTATATTTACTTACCTTGCTGGTTTGGATTTTGGCTATCGCTATGAAGATGTGTCCATTCTTCCTGACAGAGAATACGAAGAAGATAACGATATTTGGGCACATCTAGTATTCTATGTAAGCTACCAACCTGACTTTCAACTACCCATTTGGGGTTTAACCCATGATGCTGAGGAACCCAAACCTTCTGATGAAGAACCAACTAAGCCCCTGCCCCCTACTCCTGAGCGTGAAGCTACCAAGGGAGTAAAACCGATTGATATCAGAACTGCCACCCCGAAGGATATCCCATCCGACTGGGCACTTTCCACTGTTGATGCGGCTATCAACAATGACTTGGTAACAAAGACCGTGGCTAGTAATTACGGACAACCTATTACGCGTGAAGAATTTGCCGAACTTGTCGTTAACCTTTATGAAGTAATGACTGGTAAAGTAGCTCCGATGCCCTCGGTAGATAAGTTTGTTGATACCGATAACCCTTACGTACTCAAAGCTAACAACCTCAACATAGTATCCGGTACTGGTGAAAATACCTTTTCTCCCAAAGCAAATATCACTAGAGAACAACTAGCCTGTATGTTAACTCGTTACCTATCTGTTGTAGACATTAACCCCGTTGTCACAATGGAATACCGTACCTTTGTCGATGAAGCCCAAATCTCTGACTACGCTAGATCTTCTGTGCAGTACATGAACAAGCTAGGAATTTTAGGTGGGGTAGGCGAAGGACGGGTTGAGCCTCAAGGCATCACTACTAGAGAACAAGCTATCGCATTAGTACTGCGCGTTTTCAACAACTTATCTTCATACATGGACAAATAGGAGGCAATAACTCAATGTTTCAAAAAGTAGCGGCATTGTTACTTCTGGTCACATTACTCATACCATCCGTTGTTCTTGCCCAAACATCCTCTGACTCTTATGTCAATTCTCATTTTCCAGATGCTATTGATGTCACACCAGATCAATTTGTCAAAACCGTCCTGGACAAACTTTACTCTGGTGCTAAGAAAGTCCACATTCACTTCAAGGGCAATTTGGATGAACTACAAGCCAGTTCTGATTTGCTTTACAGCACCATTGACTACTGGAAAGTCCCTAATACTCGTCAGATTTATGGTATCAACAATGTTGGTACTTACTTCGACATTATGGCAGACCGTGCTACCTTAAAGGACATTTGGCTAACTGTTCGTGTAACCTACAAAGGTGAAGCATATGATCTACCGCCGTCTCCCATCCCACCAAAGCCCAATACCGTAGACCCTGTCATTGCAGCTCGCTATCCCAACTACATTGAAGTAAGAACTGCTCAAGAGCTTTACGATGCCGCCATCAATGCTATATACGCAGGGCAGACAGAAGTCAATTTTCATGTAGACGGGTATTCAACTGTTCTTTCCGATGGCAAATTCAAGTTCTTTCATAACCTCGATAGCACCAAGATTCCAAACTCCAATCTGATCGATGATATTCAGTTTACTGACATATACTTTGATCCCTCTTTCCCTGAGCTTGGAGCAGCGGACGAATACTTCGTTAAGTTAAAGATTCTCCAGCATACTAGAGATTCTCTCCTACAACGTTTTCCCAATGTCATTGAAGTAAACACTGTTGATGCTATGGTGACTGCTCTTGATGAGTTTGTTCAATCTGGTAAACAAGAAGTAAATCTCCATTTTACTGGTTCTTGGGATCAGGCATACATTGCCTTTGATACATCGACTAGTCATTTCTCAAGCAAGAACTTGTCTGGTTTTGAGTTTTCCAACACAGCTGAAATTAAGGATATTTCTTCTTCTGATGCCAACGATATTTGGATTACTGTCAACTCAAGGTATGATGAAATATTTAATCCGAACGATGTCCCATCTGATTGGGCGCAAGCAAGTGTTTTTCAAGCACTTGACGCAGGTCTTATTCCACCAGGGCTGAATGGTAAGTATCAACAAGCTATCACCCGCGAAGAATTCGCTGAATTAGTTGTTCAGCTATATGAAATCATGACGGGTAAACTTGCCCCCTTACCCCAAGTAAACAAATTCATTGATACTAGCAATCGTGCCGTTCTCAAAGCAAACGCTCTTAACATCGTATCTGGCACCAGTGAAACCACCTTTTCACCTGCGAATAATATCACTCGTGAGCAACTAGCATGTATGCTCACTCGTTTCCTCCCTACGATTGGAATTTCCCCTATTGTTACTGCAGAGTACCGCTATTTTGCTGATGAGGACGCGATTTCTGATTATGCCAAACCATCCGTTCAGTTGATGAACAAGCTAGGACTTCTAGGTGGGGTAGGCGATAATCGGATCGATCCCCAGGGGATGACTACGCGAGAACAAGCTATTATCTTTGTCATGCGTATGTTCTCTAAGTACATAGCGTAGCACTCATTTACATAGTGGATACACTAAATCAGAGCATCTTCCATGATGCTCTGATTTTTTGCCTACATCAATGTGTCCTGTAAAAACTCATCAAGGAGGTTTGAACTGCCCTTTGCACATTCTGCCTCAAACCTTGACCGAGAGAAGTCTCCGGCCAAATATCTTTCGACCGCCCTTATCTTGTCTACGGGCGACAACTTCCCACTTTGTGGCATGAAAATGCTCCCCTTTCCATAGACTGTGGCTTCAGTTATTTCCACTGTCTACTTTAAGGGGAGCATATCACCGGCTCGTGAGGGCTTTGATGTCAGATCAGCAAGTTACCTGACGGCGGCTGTAATACTGACCGCCTCCACCCAAGCGGCTACCATCAAGAGTAGAACCGAGAGCGCTAGGCCGAAACGATCGCCCATGGGCAGGGATAGCTCCCGCCAAGGCAACGACCGGATGATCCTCTTGCTGTCAGAGAACCAGCGCGTGAGGTGGAACGATGAGGACGCGGCCAGTAGGTAAGCAAATAGCTCCACGAGACCGCTTCGCTCAGTGATATTGAGCGTGCCGACCAGACGCGCTAGCAGAGAGGGTGGCTCGGTTACCACTTCAAACGACCATGTACCCAACACCATCGCACAGATCACGGTGAGTGTCACCATGGCCAGATATCCCAGGGGTATGAACCGTTCAGGGTAGCGGCGAGACTGTTGAGCCAAGAGGTTTGCCAACACGATCAGGCTAAGCGGCATCAGGTTATAGGCCAGGATCTGCAGAGTGATGGCGAGCGTGCCCTCCGGCAGTCTCATATTGGCGATGATGGGATGCTTCCCACGTAAGACGCTTTCAGGAAGTAGAAAATAGCTAGCGATGGCCACGGAGTAGAAAAGAGCGAGGAATGCAACCACTAGGGTGCCCAGACGCCTAGTCAGACGGTGATCAGTAACTCCTTGGATCAGTGATCGAATCACTGTATCGCCTCCGATATGGTTAATAGGTGATATGGAAATACCTGCTACTAATCACTACGCTGATCACTACACAATTGTTCCCTTCTTGCTACTTCATCGGATCTCCATCATCCGACCTCACCAATAGACTCGTGAAGGGGTTCCATCACGGCCAGCGAAATGAGAGAGCAACCAAACCGAGCAAACCAGGTCAAGGTTTCCCTATTCCCTTCGGTTATCCTGTATCCAGGAGGTGGCAGAGTGGAGAACTGGGACAGAATCGAAGCGGTCCAGCGAGTTCAGGATTACATCGAGGAGCATGTGAGCGAGCCGATTACTCTCCATGATCTCGCAAGAGTTGCAGGTTATTCCCCTTGGCATACATCGCGCATCTTCGCGCAACTGATGGGGAAGAGACCACTGGAGTACATCCGCTCGGTGCGGCTCTCGCGAGCAGCGCTGCGGCTCCAGGATGAGAGCGCCCGTGTGATCGACGTGGCGCTGGAGTTTGCGTTTGATTCCCATGAGGGGTTTACGCGCGCCTTTTCGGAGCAGTTTGGCCTCTCTCCGAAGCGCTATCGTGACAAAAGACCGCCGATCCGTCTATTTCTACCTAGCCACGTCCGCGACTACTATCTCAGGATCGAAAAGGGGGAGAGAACCGTGTCCGACAAACCCACCAACAACACCGTCTTTGTCCAAGTGGTTGAGCGCCCGGCTAGAAAACTGATCCTAAAGCGCGGGGTCAAGGCTAAGCATTACTTCGAGTATTGTGAAGAGGTCGGCTGCGATATCTGGGATACTCTCTGCGGTATCAAGGACGCGCTCTATGAACCGATCGGCATCTGGCTGCCCGAAAACCTGCGAGCGCCCGGCACCTCAGTCTACGCCCAAGGGGTTGAGGTCCCTGTTGACTATCGCGGGGAGATCCCGCAGGGCTACGAGATCATTGATCTACCCGGCTGCAAGATGATGGTTTTCCAAGGGCCACCGTTTGACGACGAGAAGTTCGGCGAGGCGATCGACGATCTCTGGTCGATCATGAACAGCTACAACCCAGAGCTCTACGGCTTCCGCTGGGCTGATGAGGACGGTCCCCGTTTCCAGCTTGAGCCACAAGGCGAGCGAGGCTATATCGAGGCCAGGCCGGTACGGGCGCTGGTAAGGAGATAATGATGTAAGAAGGTCAGGGATGGCGCTCAAACGCCAGGACCTGACCTTCTCTCTGTGTCAGCCATTGATCAGGCAATGACTGCTCTTGTGGACTCGTGGACTTGTGAACTTGTGGACTCGTCTCCGCTAGTCGTGTCCATTCCCATTCTTGCGCCGCTCATCGCTCTTCTCAGCGATGATCGCCTGGACTTTGGTGATCACCATGTCGATGGCGACGGTGTTGTGCCCGCCTTCGGGGATGATCACGTCTGCGTAGCGCTTGGTTGGTTCGACAAACTGCAGATGCATCGGTCGGACCACATCCAGATACTGCTCGATCACCGACTCTATGGTGCGACCGCGGTCACGGATATCGCGGACGATGCGGCGGACAATGCGAACGTCGGCATCGGTATCGACGAAGAGCTTGATATCCATCAGATCGCGCAACCGCTGGTCTTCGTAAATCAAGATCCCCTCGATGATGATGATATCACGCGGCTCAACCGCCACGCCCGCATCGCGCTTGCGGGTATGCACGCTGAAGTCGTAGATTGGTTTGGTGATGGTCTGGCCATCCATCAGTTGCTTGACGTGCTCAATCATCAGCTCGGTATCAAACGCCAAGGGGTGATCATAATTCGTTTTAACCCGCTGCTCAGACGTCAAGTGATCCTGAGCTTTGTAATATGAATCATGTTCCAGGATGACAATATTGCTGACTCCGAAAGCATCCAAGATCGCACGAGCGACGGTGGTCTTGCCTGACCCCGATCCCCCGGCAATACCAATGACCACAGGACGACTCATCTTAACGCCTCCGCTTACCAGACCCTAGACACTAGCCACTAGACACTAGAAGAAAGAGTCTTGGCAGTGCCATGAGGTAGAATGTCGATTCATGGTAGTTTGCTTGTCTATCTTCATTGTAGCCCATAGGAGCTAGGTTGACTATCACCTTTCAGTTTGGTTGTCCAAGAACCACTTATGTCTGGTGCCCAGTATCTGCCGGTTGTCGGATTGACACCGACAGGAAACTGGCTATAATATTAGCATAACAATTATGCGCGAGACGCTTTGCCTAAGCACCCGATGAACTGGATGTCAGCTTCCGGTTCTTTTGGTGTCTAGTGTCTAGTGTCTAGCGCCTCGCAAAATGCAATGCTCGGGAGAGTAAGGGTCGCGAAAGCTTCAGAGAGTCGGGGGATGGTGCGACCCGATAGCTGGATGACCACTGAAGATCACCCGAAAGCTGCCCGTGGAACGCCCTCGAGGTGAGTACACGGAGCCGGAGAGCGGCCGTTACCCGCGGGCGGTGCATGACACCGTCACTGAGGCTCGCCTACTGGCGGGCGAACATGGGTGGTACCACGAGATTAACCCCTCGTCCCTAGATTTGGGACGAGGGGTTTTACTTGTTTCTGTTTTGGCAATTTTACTCTGAGAAGGAGCGATGATCATGGACGACTATGGCAAGACGCTAAATCTTCCCCAGACCGAGTTCCCCATGCGTGCCAACCTACCCCAGCGCGAGCCCGAGATCCAGGCCCAATGGGAGGCCATGGACCTCTACCACACCGTGCAGAAAGCCCGTTCCGGACGACCCCAGTATATCCTGCATGACGGGCCGCCCTATGCCAATGGTGATGTCCATATCGGCCATGCCCTGAACAAGATCCTCAAAGATATCGTGGTCAAGTTCAAGACCATGCAGGGCTTTGACTCCCCGTATGTCCCCGGCTGGGATACCCATGGCCTGCCGATCGAGCATGCCGCGATCAAGCAGTTGGGGCTGAAGCGTCACGAGATCAGCCCGGTGGAGCTGCGCAAGAAGTGCGCCGAATGGGCACTGCAGTGGGTAAGCAGGCAGCGTGAGGGCTTCAAGCGCATGGGGGTCCGTGGCGATTGGGAACACCCCTACATCACCCTGAAGCCCGAGTACGAGGCCAAGCAACTGGAGATCTTTGGTGAGATGGTCAAGAAAGGCCTGATCTACAAAGGGCTTAAGCCGGTTCACTGGTGCCCGACCTGCGAGACGGCACTGGCTGAAGCGGAGATCGAGTATGCAGATAAGAAGTCGCACTCCATCTATGTGAAGTTTGAACTGGTGGAAGATCCAAAGAGTGTCTTCCCCAAGCTCGATAAGCCGATCTACTTCGTCATCTGGACCACTACTCCGTGGACCCTGCCCGCGAACGTTGCCATCACGCTCCATGAGGAGTTCGAGTACTCGCTCGTCGATGTAGGTGATCAGGTCTTCGTCATGGCCAAGGAGCTGGTCGAGGGCGTCTGCCAGGCCACTGGTCTCAGCGATGTCGAGGTGGGCGCCACCTTTGTTGGTAAGGATCTCGAAGGTATGGTCTGCCAGCATCCCTTTATTGAGGACCGCCGCAGTCTCGTTGTCCTCGGTGAACATGTCACGCTGGATGCCGGTACCGGCTGCGTTCATACCGCTCCCGGACACGGTCTCGAAGACTTCCAGATGGGTGTCAAGTACAACCTGCCTGTCATCAGCCCGGTCAACAATGCGGGTCGCTTCACCAAGGAAGCGGGCAAGTTTGCCGGCATGAAGCTGGAAGAGGCCAACAAGGAAATCCTCAACGAGCTGGCCGAGCGCGGCGCGCTGGTCGGTTCTGGCTCGCTCACCCACCAATATCCCCATTGCTGGCGCTGCAAGAACCCGGTCATGTTCCGCGCCACCGAGCAGTGGTTTGCCTCGGTCGATGCCATCCGCGAACAGGCCCTGGAGGAGATCAAGCGTGTCAAGTGGTTCCCGGCTTGGGGTCAGGAGCGGATCAACAACATGGTTCGTGACCGCGGCGACTGGTGTATCTCCCGGCAGCGTGCCTGGGGTGTGCCGATCCCGGTCTTCTACTGCAAAGAGTGCGGCAAAGAACTGCTCACTCCCGAGACGATCAAGATCGTCGGCGAACTCTTCGCCCGCGAGGGCTCCAACGCGTGGTATGAGAAGAGTGCTGAGGAGATCCTGGGTTCTGGATACACCTGCAGCGCGTGCGGTCATACCGAGTTCATCAAAGAGACCGATATCATGGACGTCTGGTTTGACTCCGGTTCCAGCCATGCCGCGGTCCTAGAGGCACGCGATGACTTGAGCTCGCCATGTGAGGTCTATCTCGAGGGCAGCGATCAGCACCGTGGTTGGTTCCAGTCCTCGCTCTTGACCGGTGTCGCGGCCCGTGGGCGTGCACCCTACAACACCGTAGTCACCCATGGCTTTACCCTCGATGGTGAGGGACGCAAGATGTCCAAATCTCTTGGTAACACCGTCGACCCACTGGGTGTGATGAAGGAGTACGGCGCGGACATTCTGCGTCTTTGGGTGGCATCCACCGATTTCAAGAACGATGTCCGTATCTCCAAAGAGATGCTCAAGCAGATGTCTGAGGTCTACCGTAAGATCCGCAATACCGCGCGTTACATGATATCGAACCTCAACGACTTTGACCCCGCTAAGGACCGAGTGGCCTATGCCGATCTCTGTGAGCTGGACCGCTGGGCGCTGATGAAACTGTCACAGTTGGTCAAGAAGGTGACCGAGGCCTATGAGCAGTATGACCTGCACGTCTTCCATCACGCAGTGCACGGCTTCTGTGCGGTGGATATGAGCTCTTTTTATCTGGATGTGGTCAAAGACCGCATCTACGCCTCGCGTCCTGACAGCCAGGAACGGCGTGCTGCTCAGACTGTGCTTTGGGAGTGTCTCGATACGCTGGTCCGTCTCTTGGCTCCGGTACTGACTCATACTGCTGAGGAGATCTGGGGCTTTATGCCGAAATGTGATACCGCTCCGACGGTGCAGTTGGCTGATTGGCCGACTGCCAAGGATGAGTATCTCGATGCCGAGCTGGATGCCCGCTGGGACAAGATCCTGGCCGTGCGCGGCGAGGTGGCCAAGGCTCTGGAACAGGCCCGTCGCGACAAGGTGATCGGCAGTTCCCTCGATGCCCAGGTCGAACTCTTCCCGACCGAGGAGTGGGCGAGCTTTGTCACTGGTCTCAAGACCGAGTGGCCGACCCTCTTCATCGTCTCCAATGTGGTTATCCACCCGCTGGGCAGCACCGGTGACCCAGGCGCCTTTACCTCCACCGAACTGCCAGGCTTCAAGGTGCGCGTCTCCCAAGCCCCTGGCCAGAAGTGCGAACGCTGCTGGAACTACAGCGAGGCTGTGGGTCAAGATGCAGACCACGCGGCCCTCTGCCCGCGCTGTGCGGCGGTGCTGAAAAGCTAAATGAGTTCACTGAGGCCCCCTGCAATTTGGTATGCAGGGGGCCTCGTTTCGTTTGCTCAGGACGTCTGAGTGGTGAAGGCGTTTGCTAGGCGGGCGGAGAAGAGAACGGTAACTCATTTTGCAACTTGGAGGGATGCTCTTGACCACCGGTACCATGCACTTCTTCAGCAAAGCGCTTGGACGCTACGCTCGCTACAGCCTCGTGCTGCCCAATCCTGACCAGGTCGGACCCGGACCTTACCCCGTGCTCTATCAGCTCCATGGAGCTGAAGGCGATGATCTGGCTTGGCTCGAGCTGAGCAACTTGGCCCGCCACCTGCGCGGCACGCCGTTCATCGCGGTACTGCCCGATGGAGCGCTCAGCTATTGGCTCGACCACAGCCCTCGCGAGCGTTACGAGACCATGCTGATGGAGGACCTGCCTCATCATCTGGCAGCGCTCTATCGGGTCGATCTCACCCGCGCCTGCATCGGTGGCCTTTCCATGGGGGGCTATGGGGCGCTGCGGCTGGCTCTGAAGTATCCCGAACGCTTTATCTCGGCCTATGGCCATTCCAGTGCGCTATGGAGTAGGGAAGAGTGGAGCGCTCGCAAGGTGCCGCCGCAGGATATCGACGACGCGGATATTGACCAGTGGGCCCGACGGGCTGAACCCAGCAGGCTGCCCATACTCGGCTTTGATTGCGGTGAAAGTGATGCCTTTGTCAGTCACAATCGCCGTCTCCACGACCTTCTTACGCAGCGCGGCATCGATCACGACTATCAGGAGTTCCCCGGCGGGCATTCCTGGGATTACTGGGACGAGCACGTCAAGCACGCCATCGCCCATCACCTACGGGTGTTAACTTAGGGGTCTGACCCCTTAGTTAACACCCTTGCTTTTTGCTTGCAGAGAAGGAGATCTTCCTTCGAGCAGCGAAGTGTTTGGCGAAGTCTGAACCTAAGTTTGGCGATAGGGGTGAATGAGATGTTTGATCAACTGGTAGCGACCATCAAGGGTGAGCTGTCCGGGGCGAGGGCGTTCCACCACGTGGAAGAGGTGATTCGCCACCACCGTATCCAGGCCAGCCCGGGTTTCCGTGACGCCGCTCAGTACTGTCTGTCTGCCTTGAAGAAGGCTGGGATCGAAGGAGAGATCTTGTCCTATCCATCCGACAGCTCTACCGCCTACTGGTCACAGCTGATGTGGCAGGAGTGGGACTGCGAGATGGCCGAACTGAAGCTGGTTGAGCCTGAGACGAAGACTCTGGCATCGTTTGATGAGTGCAAGATCTCGGTGATCCAGCGCAGCGTCAGCACCTCACCCGGAGGGGTGACCGCCGAAGTGGTGCTGCTGGACCGCGGCGACGAGGCGTCCGCCTACGCCGACCTCGACGTGACTGGCAAGATCGTCTTTACCGGCGGCGACATGAATGCTGTCCGCAAATGGGCGGTGGAAGAGCGTGGCGCCATCGGGATCATCACTGACCGTCTCGCCGAGTTTGCACCGGTGCGCCATCGCTATGACATCCCCGATGCTCGTCAGTACACCTCGTTCTGGTGGGTGAGTGGCGAGACGCCCTGCTTTGGTTTCGTCCTGTCGCCGAAGCTGGGCGACACCTTGCGCAAGCTGTGCCGCGATATGGCGGCTAAGCACGAGAAGAATCCTGAACTACCGGCCGGTCCCAAGGTGCATGCGGAGGTCAAAGCCAGCCTCTATGACGGGGCGATTGAGAACGTCTCTGGTTTTATTCCCGGTGAGACCGATGAAGAGATCCTGATCGTGGCTCATCTCTGCCACCCGCAGCACTCGGCTAACGACAACGCCTCTGGGGTCTCAGTAGCGCTGGAGAGCCTACGGACGCTCAACGACCTGATCCAGAGCGGCAAGCTGCCCAAGCCCAAGCGTGGTATCCGTATCCTGCTCGTCCCTGAGATGACCGGGACCTATGCCTACTTGGCCAGTAACCCCGAGCGCATCCCCAAGACCCTGGCGGCCATCAACCTGGACATGGTCGGAGAGAATCAGGCGCTGTGCGGCAGCTCGCTGGTCGCCGAGCACCCACCGCAGGCTACGGAGAGCTTCGTGGGTGACCTGCTCGATGCCATCATGGCGGCCTGTGGCAAAGAGGCCAAGAACCTGGCCGGCACCAGTTCGTATGCTCTGTTCAAGTACACCTCGTCGCCTTTCTCGGGCGGCAGTGACCACTATATCCTCTCGGATCCAGCGGTCAACATCCCCTGCCCGATGCTGATCCAGTGGCCAGACAAGTACTATCACACCAGCGAGGACACCATCGACAAGGTCGATCCGCAGATGCTCTATCGCGTCGGCTCCATGACGGCGACCTATGCCTACTTCCTGGCTACCATGGACCGCCAAGTGGCCACCTGGATGCTGGGTGAGACCGCCGCGCGCTTCACCAATCGGCTGACCGCGTACCTGCAGGAACAGCTGGCAGCCATGGCTGCCAAGCCATGCGAGGCGGGGAAACTTGTCGCCAAGGCGCGCAAACAGCTTGACTTCCGTTGGGAACGCTGCTGCCGGCAGATCGAGTCCATGGATCGCTTTGTCAGTTTGGATGACCATGCCGCCTGGAAGCAGACCAAGCTTCAGATGCTGGTCGACCTCGAGCAAACCATGAACCAGCATTGGCAGCGCTTGGTGACCTTGGCCAGGGCCATGGGGGTAGACGCCGAGCCGACCAACGCTCAGCCAGAGGAGGCTGTCGCTGGCGCTGAACTCGTCCCAGTCCGCACCTATCCCGGCCCGATCTCCATGCGCGGACACGTAGAACGCCTCACCCCCGCGGAGCAGCAGCGCTATCGCGAGCTCTCGCGCCAGTTTGGGATGAGTGCCATGCGCACCACCACTTGTGCGCTCTATTGGGCGGACGGCAGGCGCACCATCGGCGAGATCTGTGATCTGGTCGAGCAGGAGCTAGGGGTCAAGAACGTGCCCTTCATGGTCGAGTATCTGCAGTCGCTGGCGACCATGGGATTGGTCACGCTTAGCGCTGAGCGCTAAGCGTCAAGCGAGTCCACAGCCTACAGTCCACAGCCCACGGCCGAAAGGCCAAGGAGGGAAACAAATAGTAACGGACTACCCAGCCCTTGGCAGGAGATTGGTTCCCTTGGGTGGAAAAGGAAACCCGTCATTGGGGATGATCCCCGACATGAAATGGAGGTAACAAGATGCAGATTCGTTTGGTTCAGGGCGATATTGCTCAGGTCAACGCGGATGCTCTGATCGTCAACCTGTTTGAAGGGGTCAAGACCCCGGATGGTGCTACCGGCGCCGTGGATCAAGCCACTGGCGGTTTGATCAGCCGCTTGATCGAGCAGGGTGAGATCAAAGGCAAGTTCAGCGAGATGACCGTTCTCTATCCCTGCGGTCTGAATGTCAAGAAGCTGGTTGTCGTGGGCCTAGGTACTAGCGACAAGCTTACCGTGGAGAAGGCTCGTCAAGTGGCCGGTAATGCCATCAAGGCCGCCGCCAAGGGTGAGGTAAAGACCGTTGCCACCATCGTGCATGGCGCTGGCATGGGTGGGTTGTGCGTCGAGGGTTGCGCCCAGGCGCTCGCTGAAGGCAGTCTGATGGCGACCTATGTCTATGACCAACTGAAGAGCAAGAAGAACGAGAGCAAGCTCAGCGAACTGCTCGTGGTCGAACACGACGAGAGCAAACTCGCCACCGTGGAAGCCGGGCTGAAGAAAGGTCAGATCATGGCTGAGGCGACCAACTTCGCCCGTGACTTGACCAACACCCCAGGCAACTATATGACGCCGACCCATATGGCCGAAGCAGCTAAGAAGATCGCCGCTGAGACCGGGCTGGAATGCACCATCCTCGAGAAGGCTGATATGGAACGGCTTGGGATGGGCTCGCTCCTGGGCGTTGCCCAAGGCAGCACCCAACCACCGAAGATGGTTGTTTTGCGCCACACTGGCAACCCTGGCGGCGAGACCCTTGCTCTGGTCGGAAAAGGCCTGACCTTTGATAGCGGCGGCATCTCCCTCAAGCCTGGTGCAGGCATGGAAGGGATGAAGGGCGACATGGCGGGCGGAGCCGCAGTGCTGGGTGCTATGAAGGCCATCGGCCAGCTCAAGCCCAAGATGAACGTCCTAGGCGTGGTCCCCTGTACCGAGAACATGCCCGATGGCAGTGCGCTGAAGCCCGGTGACGTGGTCCGCGCTATGACCGGCAAGACCATCGAGATCATCAGCACCGATGCCGAAGGTCGCCTGATCCTGGCCGACGGCGTGGCCTACGCCGAATCCCAAGGTGCCACAACCATCGTTGATGTCGCGACCCTGACCGGCGCCTGCGTAGTGGCCCTAGGCGGCATCTACTCTGGTATCGTGGCCAACTGCGATCAACTGGTGGAGAAGATCCAGGCCGCAGCCAAACGCACCGGTGAGCGCTATTGGCGTCTACCCAACGACGACGACTACAAAGAGCAGTACAAGAGCCTCGCGGCTGATATCAAAAACTCGGGCAGCCGCGGTGGTGGCGCCATCACCGGCGGTCTGATCATCGGCGAGTTCGTGAATAAGGCAGCCTGGGCGCATCTCGACATCGCCGGTGCCTCATCCACTGAGGCTGACAAGGGTTATCAGACTAAGGGCGCGACCGGCGTGGCCGTGCGCACCTTGGCCCAGTTGGCGCTGGATATGGCGCGGTAGTGCACTACGTGCAAGCCCCAAGGCCAATGGCCAAAGCCCAAAAGGGGGCAACGAGAGAGTACCCCTTGCATGCGATAAAGGACGACCAACTGGTCGTCCTTTGTTTTGCTATCTTTTCGCCCACACAAGAGGATTTGAGGTCCTCACCCAGAAAACTTCTATCGTCGCTGTTTCCCATGCAGACCTGCGGCACCACAGAGGATGAAACTACTCCATCGCCCACCCCACGAGGGGCAAGGGGCGAGAGGCTAGGGACTCATCTCATGTAGCATCGACAGAGAAGTAGGCGAGGACGAATATGGAGAACAAACGCACCTTTTTCATCGTGAATCCAGCTGCGGCCCATGGGAAGGTTCGCACCCAGTGGCCGGAGCTCTTGCAGGTCATCAGCGCTCAGGAGATTTCCATGGAATGGCGGTTCACGGATTGCCCTGGGCATGCCACGACTTTAGCCCAGGATGCCGCCCAGAGCGGCTACGACTGTATTGTCGCCGTTGGCGGTGATGGGACGGTCAATGAGGTGGTCGAGGGCCTGGCCAAACTTCCAGATACTTTCAACCCCACTCTTGGCATCGTCGGGCTCGGTACAGGCAATGACCTGATCAAGACCCTCGGCATCCCGCTAGATCCCAGACAGGCCATCGAGCGGCTGCGGACAGGGTCCGAGAAGCAGATCGATCTGGGCTCTGCCCACTATGTTGACTTTCAGGGTACACCACAGCAACGTTATTTCGCCAATATCGCCGCCCTGGGTTTCGCTGCGGATGTCGTCGCAGCGACCAACACCATGGGCAAGTGGCTGCGAGGAACGCTGCCCTATCTGCTCGGCCTGGCCAAGACCTTTGCCATCTTCCGCAACCAGCCCATGCGCATCAACTATGATGGACGCACCTGGCAGGGAATGAGCTCAATGGCTGTGATCGCCAACTGTCAGTATTTCGGCGGCGGGATGAAAGTGGCGCCGCAAGCAGACCCCAGCGACGGCCTGCTGGACCTGGTCATCCTTGAGAACCTGTCCAAAGCCGAACTGGCTAGGCATTTCCCCAAGGTCTATCGGGGCGATCACCTGCAGATCCCTCAGGTCAAGACGCTACGGGCGCGCCAGATCGAGATCAACTCTGAGACGACCTGTCTGTTCCAACTGGAGGGGGATGTGGTGGGCACGACCCCGGTGACCTTGAGTGTGGTCCCTGGGCGCCTCACGGTAATCGTTTAACCAAGATATCCTAATAGGTGAGAGATGAAAAAATGGCGAAGCCCGGTATGATCCGGTCTTCGCCACTTTTATCAGAGCCCATTATTCAGCCAATTTGTTGAGGTCTTCCATCAACTTGTCGATATTGATGCCGTGGGCATTGGCACCTTGCTCAATCGACTCGAACCGAGCCGCTGCGCAACCCAATCAGCCCATCCCGTGCTTCATCAAAACCTGAGCCGCTTTGGGATATTTCTGCACCACTTCGGCGATGCCCATCTCCTTGGTAATCTTCACTCAGATTCACCTCCTCGGTTGCATAGGCGAGCAGCGGGCTATGCCCCGCGACCAGCCTCGGTTCATAGGCGAGCAGCTAGGCAGCATAGACGAGCTGCAAGCTTTGCTTGCGACCAGTCTGGCTATGCCCACGACCAGCCTCAGCGGGACTTTGTCCCTACTTATTGTATCACGCAACACTGATTTTGTTTCACCATTTGTTACCAATATACCCTCAAAATTCATTTACATTACTGATAAGTAATGTTTATCCCTGTGGTTCTGAGCTCAGGGCAACGGTGTGTCCAGCAGGAAGAGTGATCGCGCATGCTGAATTGGTAGTAGTTCGATCCAGCATAATCAACGGTGTGAAAGGTCATTAGGGGAGGCAAGAATGATGGATCAGGTAAAGGTTTCCAAAGTAGTCGACACTCTCACGCGACACGGGATCAAGGCCCGGTACGTGGCTACTACATCTGAGGCGCGGGATATCGTCCTTGCCCTGGCTCAGCCAGGACAGGCGGTCGGGATTGGCGGCTCACAAACCATCGCCGCGCTCGAGCTCAATCAGATTCTCGCTGAAAAGGGATGCACCGTACTAGATCACAATCGTGCTCCTTCGCGCGAAGAAGCGACGGCCATGCGTCATGAGCAACTGCGCTGCGACCTCTTCTTATGCAGTACCAATGCCCTCACCGAAAAGGGACAGCTGGTCAATGTGGATGGCGTTGGCAACCGCGTCGGCGCCATGATCTTTGGCCCTAAGAAAGTGGTCGTGGTTGCCGGGGTCAACAAGATCGTTCCCGATCTGGATGCTGCTTTTGAGCGAATCCGTACCGTAGCGGCGCCCAAGAATGCTCAAAGACTGCAACGCAAGACACCTTGCGGCGAGGTAGGCCGCTGTATGGACTGCAATAGCCAGGAACGCTTGTGCAATGTCTTTACGATTATTGAACGGCGGCCTTCTTTGACTGATCTTGAGGTCATCTTGGTCGGCGAGGAACTGGGATACTAACTCTAGCCGCCGCAGCCACCGGGCATCAGCCAGCGACGGAATCTATGACAGGAGCAAGAAGCGTGACGCAAGCAGAGAGACGATGGCAGCGAGTTTTGACGGAGGTTGGTGAGCGTCTGTCTGCTCAGACGGGCATCGGAATCGATGGCGGGTTTCAACTGCTCAAGATGGCGCTGGCCTGGCGCATGTTGGCAGAGGCGGGAGCGCCCGTGCAGGGCGAGACCTGGTCAGAGCGGTGGGAACTGGCTCGCAGTTGGGGTGGGGAGATCTTCGCCTATCCGCAGGAGTGGGATACCGAGCTACCGCCTTGCAGCGAGCTCCTAGACCCACTGATCAGCCAACCGTCGCCCATCGCCCATGAGCAAACCCTGGCCCTCATTCATCAGCTTGCCCTTGATCGTCAGGGTGAAGGCCGTGCACGGGCACGGCGCAGTAAGGGCAGCTATTACACGCCCACAGCCATTGTCGACCAACTTCTGGCTGGCTCGTTGGATCAGTGGATCGGCGCGTGGCGGAGTCGTTGGTCTGCCGCTGATCTCGATGACCAGGGGCCGCTACGAGCGGAGCTCGCTCAGCTACGCGTCTTGGACCCTGCCTGTGGCGCCGGTGCCTTCCTGCTCGCCGCCTGGGAACGGCTCACCGTCTGCTGGCAGATGACCGGTGATTCATACCCCGCTTGGTCGGCGCTGCGCAACCTGTCAGGGTGGGAACAGGACCCAGGTGCGGTCGCGATCCTACGTGTGACCATTGCCGCCCGCTTGTGCGCGGCGAGGGGACCACAGCACCATATCCATTTGGACGTCACCATCGGCGACTTCCTACAGCATCTGCCTAGCGATGTGGAGAAGGTCGATCTGATCGTCGGCAACCCACCCTGGGTGAGGGCCAAATACGCGGTGCACGGCCCCGCTGATCAGCGTCAGGAACGTCTGCGCGCCTTACGCGAGCAATTCCCCGAACTGGCCGTTGGTGAGCTTAACCTCTACACGCTCTTCATCAGCCGTGCTCTGGATTGGTTGCAGCCAGGCGGGCGCTTGGCCTTTATCACCCCGAGCTCATTTCTACTCGACCGCAATTCCGAAGGTCTGCGACGACGCCTGCTGACCTCTTACCGCATTGGTCGGCTCACCGTGCTTACCGAGCAGGAAGGTCGACGTCTCTTTGGCGGCATCTCCCAGGCCTCGGTGATGTTGACCGTGGAGCACGCTACCCCCGCTACCGACGGCGATAGCTGCGGGATGGATCATAAGCGTTGGCTGCAGCTCCCCTATGCCCTGATCGCCGCTGGGTCCCCGGTGGAGCTAAACCTGCTGCAGAGGATGCTTGACTACCCGAGCTTGGCGGAGCGCTTCACCATCCAGGACGGGGAACTCCACCTCACCCGTGGCCGAGGGTGGATTGAGGAGCAAGTGGCTGAAGGTCTGTTGCCTCTGGTGCGTGGTGTTGACCTGTCCCGCAGCAACGCCACGGCGCAGAGCTATGTGAGACTTGACGAGAGCGTCAGAGAACAGTGGTCTGAGCTGATCGCTGGGCGCAGAATTCTCCTGCAGCGTATCGCCAATCAGCATCGGACCAGGCGGCTCAAGGGAGCTATCGTCTGCGGGGTAGTAGCAGGGAACTCCACCGTCGCCCTGATCCCCAAAGACGAGGCCGCCGATCGTCTGCTCTCGGAAACACTGAAGCTTCTCCACAGCGATCTGTATCAATGGTTGCTGATGAAGCTAAGCAGTGACAACAATATCCCTGCCTGGAAGCTGAAGCTCCTGCCCTGGCTGCCGCCCACGGCTCTCGAGGTGGAGACCGCGAACACTGCCATTAACCAGCTGGTCTATGGACTCTACGGGCTGAGCGATGACGAACAACTGATGATCGCAAACGCCCTTAGCCAGACACAAAACCACGCCGAGTAGGCGTGGTTTTGTATTCGGTCGATGGACCGTCTTCCAGTGCCCGCAACGCGGGCATTAATCTTACATTCAGCCACAGTCCCCGCTGTCGAGTCCTTCGTCGAGCAACTTCTCAGTCATCTCGGCCATGGCGCGTACGTAACCAGAGCAGGTGGGCTTGTGATCGCCGCTCGGTTTGAGGTTGCGGCAATCGCTATGGCCATACTCAGTCGTCAAGTATTCATAAAGCGCCTTGGTTAGCTTAGGCAGCTCTTCCTGGCGTGGTTCACCCAGCTTACGGCCATAAAAGCGTCCCAGGACCATGACCCCTCCACAGAGAGCCCCACAGTCGCCACCGGCTCCGAGACCGCCGCCAAAGCCGCCTGCGAGCTGTAGGCCCAGGTCGCGCTCTTCGGCAGTGAGATCCTCGGCAAAAGCCAGCCAAACTGATTCACAGCAGTTGTAGCCTTGCGCATAGTAATTGACTGCAAGATCACCAACTTTTGACATGCTAACACCTCCAACTTCGATACTTCTAGTATAGCACAGGCATTAGCCATGGAGCGCTATATTTATGTTTTTGCACTTTGCATAACTCATTCTTTCGGAACCTGCAGACGCAGGGCAGTCACCCCAATATGATCTCCCTGGATAACGGCAGAGACCCTAGAGCCCTGCGATCCTGGTAATAGTTGAGCTACCCAACTAGGAAGGAAACGATGGATTGACAAGGGAATAAGGGTATGATTAGCTAGTGTGAGGGCGATCTGCCCTGCCATGGCGCCTAAATGGAGGGGCTGTTTGGCCCCTCTGATCGTTTTA
>CAZINL010000026.1:0-24126 GCA_964540595.1 uncultured Clostridia bacterium | reverse complement strand
CAGGTCCTACGGTCATGATCGTTGGAGGCGTTCATGGCAATGAGGAAGCAGGCTACACAGCAGCAGGTAAGGTCAAGAACTACAGCATCGATCGTGGTACTCTGGTCGTTGTTCCGCAAGCCAACAAGGTAGCCATCAATGCTGGCAGACGTACTACCTCGGCCGGCGATCTAAATCGTCAGTTCCCGAAGTCCAAGTCGGACAAGGCCGATACTGCCCTGGCTCGTGAGATCTTCAAGCTAATCCCGAAATACGGTGTTGATTACCTGATGGATCTGCACGAAGGCATCAATTATTACCGCAGCAACACTGGTTCGGTGGGTCAGACCGTGATCTATTACCCAACCAAGAATGCCGGTACCCTAGCCAACAAGATCTACAGCAGTGTCAATGCTGGCATGACTGGCGTCCGGCGCTTCACTGTTCTGAAATACCCCGTGCCGGGTAGCCTCGCTCGAGCAGCCGGTGAAGTGTACAACATTCCTTCATTTATCTTTGAAACCTGCGACAACCCATCGCTCAGCACTCGCGTAGCGCTGCAGGAGAAGGCCGTCAAGAGACTATTGTCCGAGCTAGATATGAGGTAGATGCATTAGGCGAACGTCCAGGAGAGTGTTTCTCCTGGGCGTTTTCGTGCACTCCCGCATCCCTGAAGCTGAGAGAGCACTTGGCGGATCTGGCTGAGAGGTTCTTTCTGTGGCGTATTTACATAAGAGCGTCTCTGCTTCAGAGCGTTGCCTGCCGGGATCGCCTATCGCGACTGACCAATGAACACGTACCGCCAAAAACGTACATTCGAAGTGCTGGGATCAGTGATGGTGTAGAAAGGAACCAGTCGCACCAAGAGCGAATAGAGGACTGCCAGATCTGAGGAGGTGCGAGGTTGCCGATCAGAATAGACCACTCCACCCCACCTCCGCCTCCGCCGGCGGCGGCCGCACAGAGTTCGCCAGCAACGAAGGAAACGGCCGAGATCTCACTCACCTCGGTTGTGGAGATGCTGGGTGATCATCTCTTGACGACAGCAGACCTACGCAACAGTGGTATGGTGCTCAAGCCGTTGGACGCGGATGTCTTTGACGGACTGGCCCATCGTATCATCATGGACAGCGGCTTGGTCGTGTCAGATGAAAGACTGCAGTTGGTCCGCGACGCCCTCGCTGCTGGCACTCCGCTTCATCGTGAGGCCATTTTAGCGCTAGATGATCTATGGCAGCAGTTTGGGCGTAGTGATGCCTGGTTGCCTATCTTGGTTCGTGTTGCTAAGGCTAAGCTGCCGCTCACTAAGCTTTCCGCCCTCGCGGTTCGTCAGCTAGAAAGAGATTGGCCTTCTGACCGCCAGCAAGCTCTCCTTTACATATATCTCGATCTCGGCGCAACCCCCTGGCGGTTCTCTCTTCATCATCTGCATCGAGAACAAGGTGAGTCATCGGATAGCGGCCAGTCAGGTGCCGCTGCTCAGCCCATAGTCATCGGCTTTGAAGCACCTAACCTGGGCCCAGTCTTGGTCACGATCGCCGTGGCCGATGCGCAAACAACCGTTGAACTCTGGCTAACGGACAATGAGAGACGTGAATTTGTGGCTGCCGAGCTGCCGGAGCTCCGTGAACGCCTGCTGCCCCTGGTCAATGGGCTTCTCCTGAGCGCTAAGAGCCATGCGATGGGAACACCCAACCTGTCGCCATCCAGACCGGCTGCCAGGCATTTGGATATACGGGTCTGAACACTGTCAACAAGGAGTCCATCTATGGGCATGCATGCGAACGATACGCCAACCAAACGTGCTGTGGCGCTAGCCTATCAGCCTGACCGAGATCCAGCGCCGCAGGTCCTCGCTACGGGTGAACGTCTCGCGGCCGAACGGATGATCGAACTTGCCAAAGGCTTCGGTGTGCCGGTGGTGGAGGATGCTCCACTGGCCGCATCGCTGGCAAGCTTGGAGCTGGGGGCTCTTGTTCCCCCGGAGCTGTATCAGGCAGTCGCAGAGATCCTGGCCTTTGTCTATCGACTGGATGACCGTTACTCCAGGCGCAACGAGGAGCGCCCGTGCACCGCACCTACGAGTAGGACGCCTACTACCAGACCATCCAGCAGCACTGCAACCAAAGGAGGAACTGCGTGAGCGAAGATCGTATCTACTGGGCTGCGTTGAGTACTGTGAAAGGCCTAGGCTCAAGGCGTATCGTCAGTCTGGTGACGTATTTCGGCAGTGCCAGAGCGGCCTGGGAAGCTCCAGCCAGAGAGTGGCGACAAGTGCCCGAGATTTACGATGAGCTAGTTGGGGAGCTAGAGCCCCAGCGTTCCGGCCTAAACGTGGACCAGCTGGCGGCAACCATCGAACGTCTCGGCATATCGGTCATCACCCTGGGTGATCCCGCTTATCCGAGCCTTCTCAAGGAGATACATAATACCCCAGCAGTCCTTTACGTACGGGGACACCTTCAGAGCGATGATGCTCCAACGCTCGCGATTGTGGGCTCACGCAAGGCCACTCATTATGGGCGTACTGTGGCTGAACAGCTTGCCAGTGAGCTGGCCGGGATGGGTGTGATCATCGTCAGTGGACTGGCCAAGGGGATCGACTCCGCGGCCCATATCGGTGCGCTAAAGACAGGTATCACCTATGCCATCATGGGAACGGGTCTCGACACGATCTATCCGCGCGAGAACGAGCGTCTAGCGGCGGCCATCTGTGAGCGGGGGGCCCTGATCACAGAGTATCTTCCAGGGACCCCTCCCCATGCAGCCCACTTTCCAGCTCGCAATCGCATCATCAGCGGTCTTGCGCTGGGAACACTGGTGGTGGAGGCCCAGGAGACCAGTGGCTCACTGATCACAGCTGATTTCGCCCTTGAGCAAAACCGAGAGGTGTTTGCCATACCGGGCAACATTATGTCTCCCACTAGTCGCGGCTGCCATCGTTTGCTTAAACAGGGGGCCAGACTGGTTGAAGGCGTTCAGGACATCGTCGACGAGCTGCGCTTGCGACTGAACCAAACATCATCACCCTTAGCAGGGGGGAGCCTAGAGGTCGCGCTCAGCGCACCTCAGTGTCAGATACTCGATCACCTAAGCCTTGATCCACTTCATCTCGACCTGCTCGTCCGTCAGTGCGCCATGCCCATGGGTCGCCTGCTCAGCGAACTCACTCAGCTCGAGCTGCTGGGGGTTATCAGGCAGCTTCCCGGGCGACACTACGTACGAACATAGTGGAATGTCGTTTTCGGGGTTGCATTGCTCCCCCGTGTTTCGAGTATAATTACCAGCAGTAGCGAAACAATGACATGAGCCTCGATAATCCCCCTCGGGGCTATGGGCTTGATGTGGAAGGGTGGTACCGCCAACATGGCAGAATCTCTGGTCATCGTAGAGTCCCCAGCGAAGGCGAAGACCATCGCCAAATTCCTGGGTAAGCGCTACACAGTCAAGGCGTCCATGGGTCACATACGGGACCTGCCTAAGAGCCAATTTGGCATTGATCCCGAGAACAACTTTGCGCTCAAGTACATCACTATCCGCGGCAAAGGGGATCTGATCAAGGAGCTAAAGGATGCGGCCAAGAAAGCCAAGCGCATCTATCTGGCGACCGACCCTGATCGTGAAGGGGAAGCCATCTCGTGGCACCTGTCGCAGATCCTCAATATCGATCCCAGCCAAAAGTGCCGCGTCGAGTTTCACGAGATCACCAAACGCGCCATCACCGAGGCCTTTAAGAAGCCCCGCGCCGTTGACATGGGCCACGTCAACGCCCAGCAAGCTCGGCGCGTGTTGGATCGTATTGTAGGATACCAGCTAAGCCCGCTGTTGTGGAAAAAGGTCCGTCGAGGCCTGAGCGCAGGTCGCGTTCAGTCGGTGGCGGTACGGCTCATTTGCGACCGCGAACAGGAGATTGACTCCTTTGTCCCCAAGGAGTACTGGAGCTTGACCGCTGAACTCCTGACCAGCAATGGTGAGGCCTTCACTGCCAAACTCCACTCGCGCCAGGGTGAGAAGCAGATTGAGGTCTGCTCTCAGGCACAAATGGACCAGATCCTCGCTGAGATGGGACACGAGGATATGGTCGTGACAGAGGTCAAACGCAGTGAGCGGCGACGTCAGCCGGCAGCTCCCTTTACCACGAGCAGTCTGCAGCAAGAAGCGTCTCGCCGCCTTGGCTTTACCGCGCGCAAGACCATGATGATCGCCCAGCAGCTATATGAGGGGCTAGAACTGGGAGAGGAAGGCTCGGTGGGTCTGGTTACGTATATCCGTACGGACTCCACTCAGGTCTCTAGCACCGCCTATGAAGAGGCCCAGAGCTATATCGGCAACAAATACGGCTCTGATTACCAGATCGATCAGCCACGAGTGTATGCTGCCAAGAAAGGGGCTCAGGAGGCCCATGAGTGCATTCGTCCCACTGCCATAGGCCGTACACCGGATCTGGTCAAGAGTTTTATGTCGCGGGATCAGCATCGTTTGTACAAGCTGATCTGGGATCGCTTCTTAGCCAGCCAGATGGCGGTCGCTGTGTTGGATACCGTCAGTGCAGAGTTGGCCCATGGAGGCTATCTGTTCAGAGCTACCGGATCCTCAGTGAAATTTTCTGGCTTCATGGTGCTCTACATCGAAGGCCAAGACGAAGAGCAAAAGGACGATCAAGCCCTTTTGCCAGCTCTGGATGAGCGAGATAAGGTCGCTATCCGCGACCTGGCACCCCGACAGCACTTCACTCAGCCGCCGCCGCGCTATACAGAGGCGATGCTGGTCAAAGCACTTGAGGAGCTCGGGATCGGTCGTCCGAGTACCTATGCACCGACCATTGATACCGTGGTGAAACGTGGTTATGTGGACCGCGAGGAAAAACGGTTTGTCCCCACCGAGCTGGGACTGCTTGTCAACCAGTTGCTAAGTGAGTATTTTCCTGATATCGTTGATCCGGAGTTTACGGCTCAGATGGAAGAGGACCTTGATCAGATCGAAGACGGTGCCAAGGAGTGGGTCGATACCATTCGCGAGTTTTACGGTCCGTTTCAGCATACGGTGGCCGAGGCAGAGGAGAAGATCGGTCCCCTCGAGGTGGAAGACGAGGTCAGTGACACACCGTGCGAGCTATGTGGTCGCATGATGGTAGTCAAGCATGGGCGCTATGGACCGTTCTTGGCCTGTCCAGGCTTCCCCGACTGCAAGAACACCAAACCGATCGTGAAGTCCACTGGGGTCATCTGCCCCAAATGTGGTGGTCAGTTGTTGGAGCGGAAAAGTAAGAAGGGTCGTAAGTTCTTTGGTTGTGAAAACTACCCGAACTGCGACTTCGTTAGCTGGGAACAGCCCGTGAATAGGAAGTGCCCAGAATGTGGAAGCCGAGCCATGGGGCAGAAGCTGAACAAGCGGGACAGCACTGTGACCTATCGCTGTCTTAACGAGGCGTGCCACTTCGAAGAGACGGTCCCTGTCGAAGAGGAGGACGACTTTGAGTAAGGCTATACATATCGTGGGGGCTGGACTAGCTGGTTCTGAAGCGGCCTGGCAGGTAGTCAAGAGCGGCATCCCCGTGATCATTCACGAGATGCGTCCCAGCGTCAAGAGCCCTGCCCACCATACCGGCTTGTTCGCCGAGTTGGTATGCAGCAACTCGTTGAAAGCCAAGAGCACGGAGAACGCCGCCGGGCTTCTCAAAGAAGAGCTGCGACGGCTGGGATCGCTGGTGATGACAGCGGCTGACGAGCATGCCGTCCCAGCGGGGCAAGCCCTGGCGGTGGATCGTGAGGGATTTGCTCACGCTATCACGCTGAAGTTGCGCGAGCATCCTTTGGTCACTGTGGTTGAAGAAGAGCTGACGGCTATCCCGGAGCACTCTGATCAGCCATGGATCGTGGCCACCGGACCGCTCACATCCCCTCAGTTAGCGGAGCATCTCCAGGCCATGATGGGAGAAGATTACCTGTATTTCTTTGATGCGGCTGCCCCGATCGTGAGCAGCGACTCGCTCGATATGGAGCGGATCTATCGTGCCTCACGGTATGACAAAGGGGATGCGGACTACCTGAACTGCCCTATGAATGAGGATGAATATGACGCCTTTTGGCAGGCACTGGTTGCCGCCGAGCAACACCCCCTGAAGGGATTTGAAGAGCAGGAGTTCAAGGACAAACAGTTCTTTGAGGGCTGTATGCCGGTCGAGGAGATGGCTAGGCGGGGGAAAGACACCTTGGCATTTGGCCCCCTAAAGCCAGTCGGGCTGCCTGATCCGAAGACGGGGCGTATCCCGCACGCTGTTGTCCAACTGCGCCAGGATAATGCGGCGGGCGATTTGTACAATCTAGTCGGCTTTCAGACCAATCTCCGCTTTGGCGAACAGGAACGGGTCTTTCGCATGATCCCGGGCCTTGAGCAAGCCGAATTCGTGCGCTATGGAGTCATGCACCGCAACCTCTTTATCAACAGCCCTCTTCTGCTGGATCCATCGCTCGCCTTCAAACGACGCAGCGGTCTATTCTTCGCTGGGCAGATGATTGGGGTCGAGGGCTACATTGAGTCGGCTGCCACAGGTCTGCTTGCCGGGTGCAATGCCGTGCGCTGGCTGAGCGGACAGACCCCGCTCATCGCCCCTCCTGAGACCATGCTTGGAGCTCTCGTGCAGTACGTGACCCACACCGACGCCAAGCACTTTCAGCCCATGAATGCGGTCTTCGGCATTATGCCTCCGCTTAACGAGAAGATTCGTGATAAAAAACGCAAGAAACAGCTGTACGCTGAACGTGCACTAGCAGCCTTACAGCAGTGGCAGGCCGAATAGGCCTGCCTTGCTTTGTTAGCGCGTGGCGCAACTGGTTCTGTCGGAGCCTGCCCGACGCAGAGTAAGGCACTAAGGGCTATGTCGGCATAACGTCCTGATGTCATGCCAGTTCCGGTGTATGAAACTGGCGTAAATTGATCAAAATTGTAGACAGTTGGCACAACCTTCCTGCTCACCGCGTCATTGCAAAGATTTAGACATATCCGGTTGCTACAAAGGTGCATCTGTGGTAGAATAGTCCCGCTCCTGATGTCTAGTCCAGTGAGAAGCCCTTTTGTTCCTTACAATGCTCTGATAGCGAGTGCTGCTCGCGATGGATTACCCGTGTGTCGCTGTAGCATCAGTTGCCTCGAGAGACTAAGCGCGGGAGTGCCGCATGATCCAACGGCCAGCCGTGTACGGTTGCGGCAGTCGCGCGGTAGATAGGGGGGATCTGGTTGTCTGATACACTACACGCCACGACTATAGTCGGGGTACGGCACTTGGGTAGAGTCGCGCTAGCAGGGGATGGACAGGTCACTTTCGGCAATGCCATGATCATGAAACATCAGGCACGCAAAGTGCGCCGATTGTACCAAGATAAGGTTCTGGCTGGATTTGCGGGATCGGTTGCCGATGCCTTCACTTTGTTTGAGCGATTTGAGGCCAAACTGGAACAGTATCGTGGCAATCTACAGCGGGCTGCTGTGGAACTGGCGAAAGAATGGCGCTCTGATCGTGTCCTGCGCCGCCTTGAAGCGATGCTGATCGTGGCCGATGCGAGCAATATGCTGGTGATCTCAGGAACCGGGGAGGTCATCGAACCCGATGACGGAGTCGTTGCCATCGGATCCGGGGGACCGTATGCGCTTGCCGCCGCTCGGGCGCTGGTCTCTGCCTCGACTCTCTCAGCAGGAGAGATCGCTCGCCAAGCGCTGTCCATCGCCGCTGACATCTGTATCTACACCAACCACCACATCACCGTGGAAGAGATGTAGTAAAGCGGATGTAGCAGAGGAGATGTGACAAAGGAGATGTAGGCCTGATGGAAAACCTGACGCCCATGCGGGTTGTGGAAGAATTGGACAAATACATTATCGGGCAGACTAAGGCCAAACGCGCTGTGGCGATCGCTCTACGCAACCGCTATCGGCGACAACTGCTCTCAGATGAAATGCGGGAAGAGATTAGTCCGAAGAACATCCTCATGATAGGTCCTACTGGAGTGGGAAAAACCGAGATTGCCCGCCGCTTAGCCAAGTTGGTAAATGCTCCTTTTATCAAGGTCGAAGCGACGAAGTTCACCGAGGTTGGCTACGTGGGCCGCGATGTGGAGTCCATGATCCGCGAGTTAGTAGAGGCGGCCATCCGCTTGGTCAAGCAGGAGCAAACGGAGCGTTTGGGCAAGAGGCCCGAGGAACTGGCGATTGAGCGTATCCTTGAGACACTGGTTCCAGGCCCCAATGCTCGACCGCAACGCAACCCTTTTGAAGCGCTCTTCGGTGGCGGAAGCCCGACCTACCCGTCCACGTACCACCATGAAGCAACCGACGATCATGAGCAACGCGATACTCAGGCGCAGCGCGAACGGATGCGTACGGAACTCGTACGTGGCGAGTTGGACCATCGCGTCATTGAGATTGAGCTGAGTGAACAACAGAGCCCGCTGATTGGGGCATTTGCCGGTCCAGGCATGGAAGACATGGGGCAGAACATCCAGGAGATGCTAGGCAGCCTTCTGCCCAAGCAACGTAAGAAACGCAAGGTAACCATTGCCCAGGCCAAGAAGCTGCTGGCGCAGGAAGAAGCCGCCAAGCTCTTGGATATAGATGAGGTGATCACCCAGGCGGTGGCACGTGCCGAACAAAACGGGATCATCTTCGTCGATGAGATCGACAAGATCGCTGCCCGTGGCAGCCATGGCGGACCCGATGTATCGCGCGAGGGAGTACAGCGAGACATCCTGCCGATCGTGGAGGGCTGTACTGTTTCGACCAAATACGGTGCGGTTAAGACCGATCATATGTTGTTTATCGCCGCCGGCGCGTTCCATCTGGCCAAACCATCCGACCTTATCCCCGAGCTGCAGGGACGTTTCCCCATTCGCGTGGAGCTTGAGAACCTCGAAAAACAGGATTTTGTGAGGATTCTGACTGAGCCACAATCTGCACTGCTCCCTCAGTACCAAGCTCTACTGGCGACCGAAGGTCTTATCTTGAGAGTGACACCGGACGCCATTGATGAGATCGCCGAGATGGCGGTGCAGGTGAACCAGCAGACGGAGAATATTGGTGCCCGTCGACTGCACACCATCGTCGAAAAAGTACTAGATGAGCTCTCCTTCCATGCGCCAAATATGGCGGGAGTAGAGTTTGTCGTGGACCGGAGCTATGTCCAGAATGCTCTGCAGGGAATCATCGCTAATCAGGACCTAAGTCGCTATATTTTGTAGCAGGAGGAGTAGAAAATGACAGCGTTATTGGACAAGACAAGGCGGATCAATCGGTTGCTGCAACGTCCTAGCGAAGAGATCGTGAACTTCAAGGAGGTTGCCAAGGTACTCTCTGATATCATCGATACGAATGTCTATGTCATCTCCCGTCGCGGCAAAATCCTCGGGCATGGTCTCCGCCCAGGGTTCGAATGCGAGATCCTCGAACAGCAGTTCAACGAGGAAGGTCGGGTCAGCGAGGACTACAACCGGCAGTTGCTCAAGACTGACAATACCACCGCCAACATCCCCATGGGGGATGAGTGTTCCTTCGGTGATGATATCACCTGTCCGCAAAGCGGCAAGCTATCCACCATCGTGCCGATCGTCTCGGGTGGGGAGCGCCTGGGAACACTGTTCCTTTCTCGTCCGGGCAAAGAGTTTGTGGATGATGACCTGTTGCTGGCTGAATATGCGGCGGTCGTGGTTGGCCTAGAGATACTCCACTCCCAATCCTCTCAGATCGAGGAAGAGGCGCGCAAGAAGGCGGGTGTACAGCTGGCTATTGGCACGCTCTCCTACTCGGAACTTGAGGCTGTTGAGCATATCTTCCGGGAGCTGAACAACAAAGAGGGCTTACTGGTCGCCAGCAAGATCGCAGATCGGGTGGGGATCACCCGTTCCGTCATCGTCAATGCACTCCGAAAGCTTGAGAGCGCTGGTGTGATCGAGTCTCGTTCGCTCGGTATGAAAGGGACCTACATCAAGATCCTCAACGATCGACTGATGGATGAACTGAAGAATCGCTAAAGCCAGGCACTAGACACTCAGAGCCAAACCCATGATGGGTTTGGCTCTTGTGATTCTATGACCACAGATCTGAAGCTAGCTGTAACTAGCGTGGGCGTGGGTGCGGGCGCAGCATGGCGGCGCCCCTACAGCAGCCACGCCTAGCTAGGACCCTGGTCCTATCGAGATTGGGACTGCGAATAGTTGCAAAACTCCCGTACAATTAGTATTAAAGAGTTTTTTCATGTAGAATGCTCAAATACACAATGATCGTCATGATTCGAGCAAAACTTTATAGCAAACGGCAAAATAACCAAATTCCAGCAGGATTTTTGTCCGGGATTGTCGAAAGACAGTCGACATCTTGGGAAGTTGCGTGACTCCACTATATGATCTACGTCACGTAGTTTCCGAAGCAATGAGTCATGTAGGCTGATAGACATCAAATGGCATCTGAGTGGAGGAGAAGCGATGAACTGGCTGTCGAGCCCCACGATCAAGGTTCTGGAACGAGGATTGGACATGGCCTCTTTCCGCCATCAGCTTTTGGCCCATAACATTGCCAATGTGGATACACCCGGGTTCAAGCGTTCAGGCACCGATTTTGCGCAAGCCATGTCTGAGGCCATGAACGCCGCCGACCGTGATGAGCGGATTAACGCTGCACCGAGAGTCGTAACCGAAGCGGATACGAGCGTGCGCAACGATGGCAACAACGTGGATATCGAACGTGAGATGGCCGAGATGGCAGAGAACAACCTCCTCTACAATGCCATGTCGCAGCTTCTGAGCAAACGTTATGCTCAACTGCGCACCGTGATCAATGAAGGGAGGCGGTAGTTTATGAGTCTGTTTCGTTCGCTCGTTACCAGCGCATCGGGGTTGACTGCCCAGCGTCTGCGTATGGATGTGATCGCCAACAATCTGGCTAATATCAACACAACCCGGACAGAGACCGGTGAGGCCTATCGCCGGCAGATGGTCTTGTTCGCGGAACGGCAACCAACACTGGACGAGCTGTCTAGCACCACTTCCAGCTCTATGGCGCTCAACGTGGGGCGTGGCGTCCGGGTCACCGCCATCAGCGCCGATCAGAGCGACTTGCGGCGCGTGTATGAACCCGGTCATCCGGATGCTGATGCAGATGGTTACGTCAGCTACCCCAATGTCAACCCCGTCACCGAAATGGTAGACATGATCTCAGCGTCTCGCGCCTACGAAGCGAACGTGACGGTGGTGAACTCGGCCAAGTCTATGGCGGCCAAAGCACTAGAGATCGGGAGATGAACATAAATGGATGCGATCAAAGCGGTTAACCTGATCTCCCCCGCACTGACGGGACCTACAGCGACGACCACCAAGCCCATAGACCAGAGTGGCAGTTTTGGGGATCTGCTCAGGGCAGCTCTACAGGATGTTAATCAGCTCCAGGTGGATGCCGATTATACTGCCCGTGAACTGCTGCTGGGGAGAGTGGACCTGCATCAAGCTGTGATTGCCATGGAAAAGGCAAGTTTGGCCATGGACCTGACCATTCAGGTGAGAAACAAGCTTATTGAGGCGTATCAAGAGATCATGAGGATGCAGATCTAGCGTTCCTTGAGTTGGGGTGGAGGCATGGATAAGTGGTTTAGTCAAGGCTTAGCCCAGATTACGGAATTCTGGCGGGGTCTGAGTAAAGGTCAGAAAATTCGCATCGGAGTTATCTTTCTACTGTCAGCGGCAGCAATCGGTCTCCTATTATCTTATGCCATGCGCACCGAATACGCGGCGGTCTTTAGTGGGTTGTCCGATCAGGACGCAGGAGAGATGACCAAGAAACTGACTGAGCTCAAGATCCCTAATCGGGTTAGCACCACCGCTAACGGGACGACCAACGTGTTGGTGCCCACGGCGAAGGTGACCGAGGCGCGGTTGCAGCTGGCTTCCGTCGGTCTACCTAAGGGCAGTGCCAGTATCAGCGACATGAAGGACATTCCGATCACCAGTACTGAGCAGCAGAGGCGTTATCTCTATCAGATGTCTCTGCAGGGTGAGCTGGAACGCACCCTCACACGCATTGAAGGGGTTCAAGCAGCCAAGGTCAATCTTAACATCCCCGAAAAGCCGCTCTTCCTTAAAGCGAACGAATCACGCGAGCCAAGTGCCGCGGTGGTCTTGACGCTGAAGCCAGGCGTGCAACTGGACTCCGGCCAGATCCAGGGCGTTATTCACCTCGTCGCACACAGCGTTGAGGGGCTAAAGACGCAGAACATCACCCTTACGGATCAACATGGGCGTAGGTTGTACCGAGACAATACCGGTCCTGGCAATGAGATCGGGGTACAGAGAGAGCAAGAGCAGGCGGTCAGCCGTGAACTGCAGGAAAGCGTGCAGTCCCTAATGGACCAAGTATTTGGTCTGGGTAATGTGGATGCTCGGGTAAACGTGGTCATGGATTTCAACCAGTCGCAGCAGACGACCAAGACCTATACCCCGCCTATCCCCGGCAGTCGCGATGGCATCGTAGCGAATGTGGATCGGATGACGGAGACATTCAAGGGGACCAGTGCCGGGGCAGCCCCGGGTACGACCAGCAATATCCCTGGTGCGGCCGCCCCGACGAGCCAAGGATCACAGAACTCCTCGGAGAAAAACCAGGAGAAGATTAGCTATCTGGTCAATGAGATCACCGAGACCATCGTCAAGGCGCCGCAGATCAGAGATATGAGTGTGGCAGTGGCCGTAAACACCAAGAAGATCAAGCTCGACGATCAGCTCTCTCAGTCCATTCGTGAGACCGTTGCCAGCGCCACTGGTGCCAATCTACAGAAGGTAACGATCCTCGGTTATGACTTCGTGCCCGCCATTGATCCAGCTGAAGTGGCTGCGGTCAAGGCCCAAGAACAGCGCGAGCGTTTGTTCACCATGGCATCCATCCCAGCCGTCGTCCTGGTCACCGGCTTCATTCTCTTCAAACTCTATGGGGCTTGGCAACGTCGGCGCCGCGAGGAAGAGGAACGCGCCAAGCTTGCCGCTCTCCAACCCGACGTTCGCCTACCCGAGCGGCAGCTGAGTACAGAGGAGCGTCAGCGACTCAAGGTGCAGGATGAACTGGGACGTATTGCCCGTCAAAAGCCAGAGGATTTCGCACAACTACTAAAGTCTTGGCTTGATGAGGAGTAGAAGGAGGATGTCGGATGGCGCGAGGCCTGACCAGTGGCTTGACCGGTAGACAAAGGGCTGCCATCTTGATGGTCTCCATGGGACCGGATGCATCAGCCAAAGTGTTTCAGCATCTGCGTGACGATGAGATCGAACAGCTGACGTTGGAGATTGCTAACCTGCGCAAGACTTCGCCGGATGAGAAGGACCGAGTTCTGCTTGACTTTCACGAGCTGTGTCAGGCCCGCGATTACATCACTCAGGGCGGCATCTCATACGCCAAAGAGGTCTTGGAGAAGGCTGTTGGTGCGCAGAAGGCGAGCGAGATTATCCATCGCCTGACCTCCTCGCTGCAGGTTCGTCCTTTTGACTTCGTGCGCAAGACAGACCCACACCAACTGATCAATTTCATCCAAAACGAACATCCCCAGACCATTGCGTTGATCCTCGCCTATCTAACGGCTGACCAAGCAGCGGTCGTCCTCTCCGGATTACCCGCTGAACTACAGGTCGATGTTGCCAGGCGTCTGGCCATCATGGAGAGGACCTCTCCTGATGTCCTTAGAGAAGTAGAAAACGTCTTGGAGCGGAAGCTCTCCTCATTGGTCGTTCAGGATTTCACCATCGCTGGAGGTATCGAAAACGTAGTTGAGACGCTGACCCGCGTGGATCGAACCACCGAGAAGACCATCCTCGAAGCCCTGGAGATCCAGGATCCGGATCTGGCGGAAGAGATTCGCAAGCGGATGTTTGTCTTCGAAGACATTATCTATCTTGATGACCGATCCATCCAGATTGTCGTGCGTCAGATTGATAACCGCGAACTAGCCATGGCACTAAAGGTGGCCAGCGATCAGGTGAAGGATCGTATCTTCAAAAACATCACCAAACGGATGGCCGAGATGCTCAAGGAAGAGATGGACTATATGGGACCGGTTCGCATGCGCGATGTCGAAGATGCACAACAGAAGATCGTCAATGTTATACGTAAACTGGAAGACGCTGGTGAGATTATCGTGGCGCGAGGGGGAGGCGACGAGATCGTTGTCTAGGATCATCAAAGCTGCGCATGTCCAGTTTGAGGGCTTTGCCTTGGCACATGGTGGCGGCGGTGCAGTATCATCGGTCTCCCTCGCCCTGCAGCAGTCCAGGCTTGACGAACTTGAAGGCCAGGTCCTAGAACGGCTGCAAGCGGCAGAGCAACAGGCGGCGGAGATGCTTGCGGGAGCGGAGAGCAGAGCCAAGCTCATCCTTGCCCAGGCAGAAGAACAGGCCAGAGGCTGTGTTGAAGCTGCTAAGCATGAGGCAGCTGCCCTGGCCGAGGAGATCAAGACGCGCGCCTATCAACAGGGCTATGAAGAAGGCACAGCCCAAGGACTAGACGATGGGCGTGCTCAGGCCAGCACGGAGATCGTCGCAGCGTCGCAAGTACTGCTGGCAGCGCAGGCGGCGGCCAGCGACCGTCTACTACAGAGTGAGACCGAGTTGGTCGAGCTTGCAGTGGCAGTGGCGAGACGCATTCTGATGCATGAACTGACAACCACGCCGGAGATGGCGATCGAGATGGCACATCAGGCGCTGGTCCAGCTGCGCGAGACTCCCCGAGCAGTCCTGCGGGTCTGTCCAGATATGTTGAGCCTCTATCGCGACCACCTAGAAGCCCTCAGAGGCGATTTCAGAGAGATCGTGCACCTTGAGATGATGGCTGACCCCATGCTGTCATCGGGCGACTTCCTCATCGATACGCCATCTGGGACGGTCGATGGACGATTGGATGCCCAACTCGGCGTATTGCGCAAGACGCTACTCACGTTGACGCAGGAGAGGTCTGAAGATCATGCTTGACCTCAATCCTTACATGCTAGCCATTGCCAGAGCGAACCCCGTCCAGTTGGTTGGGCATGTTGATCAAGTCATCGGGCTCACGATCGAGAGCAAGGGACCCAAGGCTCGGAACGGCGAGCTGTGTGTTGTCAGTGGTATCGATGGACAGGAGATTGCCGCCGAGGTCGTTGGTTTTCGCAGCGACCGTCTGCTGCTGATGCCCTTAGGGGAGATGAATGGGATTGGTCCGGGTAGCCGCGTCGTTGCCAGCGGCGATGCGTTGCAGGTTGGGGTGGGTAGAGGTTTACTGGGGAGGGTTCTCGATGGTCTAGGCAATCCCATGGACGGGCGCGGGCCTCTACAGATCACCGATCGCTACCCTACCATGAACCTGCCTCCGAACCCATTTACTAGGCCGCGCATCACCGAGCCACTCTCGCTCGGGGTTCGTGCCATAGACGGGGTCCTGACATGCGGCAAAGGGCAGCGGATCGGGATTTTTGCGGGCAGTGGAGTCGGCAAGAGTACGCTGATGGGCATGATCGCTCGCAACACTGCAGCCGAGGTCAATGTCGTTGCCTTGATCGGGGAACGCGGCCGCGAGGTCAGAGACTTTCTGGAGCGCGACCTGGGCCCAGAGGGTCTTAAGCGCTCGGTCGTTGTGGTTGCTACCTCTGATCAGCCTGCCTTAGTCCGACTCAAGGGGGCGTTCGTGGCAACTGCCATCGCCGAGTTCTTCCGGGATCAGGGTATGGACGTGATGTTCATGATGGACTCGGTGACCCGCTTTGCCATGGCACAGCGAGAAGTGGGCTTGGCGGTGGGTGAGCCTCCAGCTACTCGCGGTTACACCCCCTCGGTATTTGCCCTGTTGCCGCGCCTTCTCGAACGCTCGGGCAGATCCGAAAAGGGCTCTATCACGGGGTTCTACACGGTCCTGGTGGACGGTGACGACACCAATGAACCGATCACTGATGCGGTGCGTGGGATATTAGATGGCCATATCGTCTTGTCACGCAAGCTAGCCCATCAGGGGCATTACCCAGCCATCGATGTACTGGCGAGTATTAGTCGGTTGATGAGTGAGATCGTACCCGAGCCCCAGACCCAAGCTGCTCATCGTCTGCGGTCAGTGCTCGCCACCTATGGTGATGCGGAAGACCTGATCAACATCGGTGCGTATGTGGCAGGTAGCAACCCTGAGATCGACTACGCCAGGACGATGATCGCGCCAGTCAAGCAGTTCTTGCAGCAAGGAGTCATGGAGGTCACCAGCTACGATGAGACCGCTGCTCGCCTCAAGTCGACTTTTTCCATGTAGCTGCTCACGGGCTGCTACGGTCGCTGTCTGACCTACGCTGTGGGGCACCTACGGGTGATAAGCTTCAAAGAGTGGAGATACGATGGCACGTTTTCGCTTTCGTTTTGAGAAACTCCTGGAGATTAAGAACTATCGGCGACGGATGGCCGAGGAGACACTGGCGGCCAGCTTGCGTGAGTGTCAGGTCGCGGAACGTCGTGCCGAGGAGTCTGGCCGTCTGGCCGAGGTGGCTCTGACTAGGATGAAGCGACCCGGGGTCTACTCCGTGTGGCAGATCGATGAGGGGCAACGCTATGCTGCTATGCTGCGTGAGCGTTGGCAGCACGATCTAAAGCGTGTTCACCTGCTCCGGGGTAAAGTCGATGAGGCAAGACGCCTGCTGATCGAGGCCACCAAGGAGCATCAAGCGCTGGAGAAGCTGCGCGAGAAGCACCTGGAAGCTCATCTGCAGCAGGCAGCTGCAGATGAGCAGAAGCTGCTCGATGACCTAAGCACCATCAGCCATATCCGGTTGTCGCGAGAGGCATCACAGCAGGGGGGGAGATAATGGCCGACCAGAAGACCGCAGTCGCCTCTAACGTACCAAGGCCAACCAAGACGCAGATGGTTGGTTATCTGATCATCATCCCGCTAGTATTTACCACCTTGATGACCATAGTCCTTGGTGCATCCCTAGGATTGTTTAGCTTCGAGCCGCAGCTTAGGGCCTTGCAGAGTGTTGGTCATAGCCTGCCACTGCTCGGAGGGGTGATCCCCGCTCCCCAGCCCAAACCCGAGGAGATACGACGCCTGGAGCTGGACGAGGAGAAAGATACGTTGGCTCAAGAGTGGTCCAAGCTGGAGACCGAAAAAAAGAAGCTGAGCGACCAACAGAAGCAGCTGGAGCAAAAGGCCAAAGAGTTGGCCGATGCTGCGCAAAAACTCACCGATCAACAGCAGGATAAGCTTGGGCGTGAAGAGAAGATAAGGAAAATTGTCGAAACGTACGCGAGTATGAAGGCTGATGAGGCAGCGCGCCTGCTCAACGAGCTGCCTGACGCGACGGTCCTAGAGATTTTGCGCAGTATGGAGACTGCGCAAGTGGCCAAGATCCTGGCCGCCATGGACCCACAACGGGCGGTAGCGGTGACCGAACTGCTCAGAAGATAACCGCCGATATCCAGGTCGCCGCTAAGCCGAGTTGCCCATTTAGCCTACGAAAGGAGGTGATGATAGATAATCGATCAAAAGATAACTTTTGCGTCCGCCAGCCAGGCGAAGGCTAGTCGCAGTCAAGCGAAGCCTGATTTCGGTCAGGCTAGGCCCAGTGGCGATCGCCCCGCAGCCGCACCCGGTGTAACGACAGAGCCATTTGCCAGGTGTCTGCAGCAAGCCAGAGTCAGCACGGCCAGTGCGAGATCGGCTCGACAACCGATCACAGTCGATGGTCCACCGTTAGACGAAGGCGAATCGGATCACCAGTGGTCTGAGGAGAACGAGCAACAGGTAGTGAACACCATGAGTGCTTGGTTCGCCCAGCAGCCAGTGATCCAGTTGGAGCCGGCTAAGTCCGAGGATGGTGAACCTCTGACCGAAGAGGGGGATATCCGGGCGTCCGCCGCCATGGGAGCCGAGACCACAGCGCTCGGAGGCGTCTTACCCATGGTCGCGCCGGTGACCGAACTGGTGCGTGGAGCTGTGGAGCAGGTCTCTGACGGGCCAGACTTGATCATCTTGCCGCAGGGCGGGTCAGCGGCTGAGTTCTCTCCTTCATCCGCTACTGCCGTAGACGCGGGACCATCGCTGCCAAATCATCCTGCACCAGTGGCTGACCCAGGAGTCATCGCCAGCGATCCGGAGACCTTCGTCACTGCTAGGGTGGAAGATCCGTTATTGGGCAGGTCTACCACTCGGGGTTCCACTGCCGTCGATCTAGAGCGGTCTAGGTCTGGTGTTACCACGACCACGGCCATGGCCGCAGACGGAGCTGCCACAGCCGTTACCCAGGCTTCGGTTCTACCCGGACCGCTACCCATGCTGCGTCCCTCGATTCGGGCGATTGCCGGCAAGTCTGATCCGGAGTTGTCCAGTGCTGGTGTGACCAATGACCGCAATCTGCCGGTACGTTTGGAGATCATGCACCGCCCGCTGCAGGTGGGAGGTACCCCATTGGCAGGGGAAGAGTTGCTGCACAAAGTGCCAACGTCTGTCGCGACAGATGATCTGGCTGCACTGGTCGGACAGACAGGCACGGATGACGAACATGGGACGGCAGAACTAGCCAAGTCACCCTGGGGAGACCGCGTCGTTGTCATGGGGGAGATCCCTCAGGGCCACCCGCTGTCGCATCCGACGCTAACAGTGGACCAGGCACCAAGCAGTTCGTTCCCCAAGCAGCTGGAAGCGCTGGTATCAGAAGGTGCCCGCATCTCCCTTAGCGGTGGTGGTGAGAAGACCCAGATGCGGATGACCTTAGAACCCCGGGAACTGGGCAGGCTCGAGATGCACATATCCATGGAAAACGGGCTGATCACCGCACGGTTTGACGCGGAGAGCCACATGGTGAAGCAGCTCATCGAAGCAGAACTGCCCAGGCTGCGCGATACCCTCGAGCAGCAGGGTCTTCACCTCGATCAAGTCTCTGTGCAGGTCGGCGGGGGACAGACTCAGGGCTTTGGTGATCGGCAGATGCGAGATCGTAAGCCGATCGGGACGACGAAACCACGGGGGCGCTATGAAGCCGTCGCTGGCGTCACGATGGCGTCTGGAGGTCCGAACGCCACACCACGGATCACCCTAGGACATTCCGTAGACTACACCGTTTAGTGAGGAGGTGACCAGAGTTGCCGATGGTTAACCAGGTGATGGGCGGGAGCGAGGCACAGACTAGTAGCCGACCTGCCGCCAAGAAAGAGCTGGGCAAAGACGACTTCCTTAAGTTGTTCATCACCCGCCTGCGTTATCAAAACCCCCTTGAGCCGGTCAATGACGAACAGTTCATCGCCCAGATGGCGCAGTTTAGCAGCCTTGAGCAGATGCAGAACATGAATAGCTCACTTTCTGAACTCCTCGCGAGCCAACAGGAGGGACAAGCTGCTCTGTTTGAGCTTTTGGTGGCGCAGGGGCAGATCAATCAGCTGTCTACTATCAATCAGGCCGTGGCGTTCTTGGGGAAAGAGGTGACGGTCAAAGCTGGTGAGCGTTCGGTGGTTGGCGTTGTGGAGAAGATTGTCACCGAACAGGGCTACCCGCGACTGGTGATAGCCGGCCAACGCTACTCGCTGGCGCAGGTGGTAGAGGTAAGAGACCAGGTGACAGATCAGGTAACAGGGCAGGTGAACAAGGCATGACAGATCTCAGACGGCCATTCATCCCGCCTGTTCAGCCGCGACCCACGTCCCCAGTTCAGCAGCGGAGAACACCAGACAAACCGCTTCAAGGTTCATCATTTGCCCAAGTGCTGCAGACCGAGATTAGCGGGCAGCGTCCACTGACCTTCTCGGCACATGCTCAGCAGCGTCTAACGATGCGCAATATCGCCTTGTCTGCCAGCGATGTCAACGACCTCGAAGCAGCAGTGGCCAAGGCCAGAGCCAAGGGGGCTCAGGACTCGCTGATCCTCTCCGATAAGGCAGCCTTTCTGGTGAGTGTGAAGAACAACACTGTGGTAACCGCTGTCGATCGTGACCATCTCAAGGAAAATGTGTTTACCAACATTGATAGTGCCATCATCATCTAGGGCTGGACCTCACTCGAGGAAGCCCTCGCCGCCGACTGATTGACGCGGCAAGAAAGTGGAGGAGGTCAAAGCGTGCTAAGATCCATGTTTTCAGCGGTGTCAGGTCTGCGCAACCATCAGTTGCGCATGGATGTCATCGGCAACAATATCGCCAATGTCAATACCGTGGGATTTAAGGGTAGTCGCGCTACCTTCAAAGAGATGTTCAGTCAGACCATTCGCGGGGCAGCCGCTCCCCAGGGGAGCAGGGGTGGCATGAACCCGATTCAGGTCGGTCTTGGGATGACTATTGGCACGATCGATACTGTTCACGGCCGCAGCAGCATCGAGACAACAGGTAAGAACACCGACCTTGCTATCGATGGCGAGGGTTACTTCATCGTCAAGACCAGCGCGGATGGTAACTATGCATATACCCGTGCAGGAAACTTTGAAAAGGATCGTGATGGCTATCTTGTCCATGCCGGTACCGGCTTGCGAGTTCAGGGATGGCGACCGCTCCCCGGTGACACGAAGCCCATGGACCGTCCGGAAGACATTTTCATTCCGCTAGGTGACACGGTTTTGGGTCAGGCAACGACCAAGGTTGCCTTCGCCGGGACACTGGACAGTCGTATGGGAGTCGGCGAGAGCTACGAGACTCAGATGGAGGCAGTGGACAGCAAGGGCAGCAAGCATGCTATTCCTGTCACATTCGTGAAGACTGCTACAAATAGTTGGAGCGCAACGATCCCCGGAGTGAGTGGCGCCTCAGTGTCGGCCACAATAGATCCCCTAGTGTTCAAGTCGGATGGGACGTGGAGTAGCGGAAGCGGTAAGATTACCGTAACGGGACTTGCAAATGGGGCAGATGACATCAGCGTAGACATCGACTTTTCCCAGTTGCGTGAGGTCGAGGCCGAGGTTTCAACCGTCAGTACCAGCGACGGCTATGGACCGGGGACACTCAATGACTACTCCATCGACTCTCTCGGCAACATAACCGGGCACTACACTAATGGTCAAAACAAAGTTCTGGCGCAGATAATTCTCGCGGATTTTGCTAACCGCAATGGACTACAGAAGATCGGCGATACACTCTTCACCGTGTCAAACAACTCGGGCAAGGCCATTCGCGGTTTTGCTGGTACGGGCGGATTTGGTGATATCGCTCCCAGCTCGTTGGAGATGTCCAACGTCGATCTCTCGCAAGAGTTTACCAACATGATCACCACTCAGCGCGGCTTCCAGGCGAATTCGCGCGTCATCACGACGTCCGATGAGATTCTCCAGGAGCTAGTCAACCTGAAACGGTAGTCCGAGAAACAAGGGGCCTAGTCCCTAGGCCCCTCGATTTCTCTGCGGGGGGTGCATGAGATGATCTTTGTGACCAGATTGAACCGGACGGAGTTTGTGATCAATGCTGACCTGATCGAGAATGTCGAAGCTACCCCTGACACAGTGATTACCCTCACCACGGGCAAGAAACTGGTGGTGACGGAGTCGCCCCAGGTGATCATAGAGCGGGTCGTGGCTTTCAAACAGCTATGTTTTAGGCGCTTTCACGACTCGGCTCAGGTCGAGAGCAAGTTGGATTGAGGTGTGATGAATGGATATCGCATCACTGTTGGGCTTCTTGGCAGGGGTCGCCATGATGATCTATGGCATGATCTTGTCCACCAAAGGGAACATGCGCGCCTACTGGGACCTCCCGTCAATCTATATTACCGTCGGGGGTAGTCTCTTCGCCACGATGATGAGCTTTCCCATGAGCCAGTTCAAGACGGTCATCCAAATGACCAAACTGGCCTTTAGCGAACCCAAGCATGATGCTAACACGGTGATTGAGCTGCTGGTTCGCTTCGCCGAACGGGCTAGACGTGAAGGTCTGCTGGCCTTGGAGGCAGAGGCGAGCCAATTGCAGGATCCGTTCTTGCAGAAAGGGATCCAGTTAGTGGTGGACGGTACCGACCCCGAGTTGGTGCGAGGGATCATGGAGATCGAGATGTCGTCCATTGAGGAGCGACACAAGCAGGGTCAAGCATTCTTCTTCACCTGGGGCGCCATGGCTCCGGCGTTTGGCATGATCGGCACTCTGATCGGTCTTTGTGCCATGCTGCTCAACCTCAATGACCCCTCAGCGCTGGGACCCGGTATGTCAGCTGCTCTTATCACTACCTTCTACGGCTCGGTCATGGCCAACCTGATGATGAACCCGATTGCCACTAAGCTGGGCGTGCGCAGTAGCGAGGAGATCTTGCTCAAGGAGGTCATGGTGGAGGGTATCTTGTCGATCCAAGCCGGGGAGAACCCCAGGATCGTCGAGGAGAAACTGAAAGCGTTCTTGGCGCCGAAGCAGCGTAAGTCCAGTAAGGTCAAAGTCGAGCAGGGTGGTAATACCAATGTCCAGGCGTAAGAAGGACTCGGGCTCAGCGGGTCCCCCTCCAACGGCCGCGTGGTTGACGACATACGGGGACATGGTGACTCTCCTACTCTGCTTCTTCGTGCTCCTGCAGTCGTTCTCTACGATTGAGGAAAAAAAACTCAGAGAAGTACTCACGTCCATACAAGGGGCATTTGGAGTCTCCATCAGTGGGGGAAGTGTGCTTCCCATGGGCAATGGGATTATGCCAGGTTCCAGCGGCGGTGATGGGGCCATCACAGGCAAGAACCCTGACGACCCCATCGAGCAACCCCCCGAGTTGGGCAAGGATATGAAAGCCACGGGGGAGTATCTGGACAAGCTGCTCGCGGCGGAAGGTCTCTTGGGCGAAGTCCAGGTTCTGCCGGACGAACGAGGGCTGGTGGTACGGGTCCTAGAGCCGCTGCTCTTTGAGCGGGGCAGGGCTCAGATCAGAGCAGGGGCGGAATCGACCCTTGCCAAGGTGGCACAGGCACTCAAGGCGATGGACAACTCTATCATCGTGGAGGGCCACACCTGCGACCTGCCGATTGAGACGGTGGAATATCCATCCAACTGGGAACTCTCGGTGGCGCGAGCGGTGGCTGTGACACGCAGGCTGGTCGATGGGTATCAGATCAGTCCCCAGAGACTTGCACCGACTGGGTATGCCGAGTATCGCCCGGTGGTAAGTAACATCTCTGAGAAAAACCGTGCCCAAAACCGACGTGTCGATATCGTCATCCTCGGGCCACAATCATAAGTCACTCCATGCGGAGGTAGCAACATGAAGGGTGTCAGTCTGCCAGGATTGGCTGTCATAATCGTAGTAATCATTGCGGTGCTCGGCGTTACGGCAACGGTATCGTATCTCGTGGCGACCAGAGTGGCCGCTCCTAATGGGCAACCACCAGCGGAACCCGTCAACACCACTGTGTTGCTCAAAAAGGATCTAGGGGAGTTTCTGACCGACCTGGCGGACCAATCTACGCGCAGGTTTGTCAAAGCCAAGGTCGTGATCGGCTATCCTGAGGTCAAAATCAAGAAGTTTCTCAGTGAGAAGCCAGATCTCAGCCTCGAGAACGAGCTGGCCGAAAGAGAGACTGAGATCAAGGACCTCGTCTTCTCCGTCTTGCGCAGCAAGACATCCGACGAGCTCAAGGGCGAAAAGGTGGAGCGGGTGAAGCAGGATTTGGTCACCCGTATCAACGCCATTTTGACGAATGGGAAGATCGTGGCCATCTATTTCTCCGATATCGTGATCCAATAGTGACGACCACCGACCTCAGGTTCCGAACACGCTCTTCTTCGGAGGTGATGCTTTGTGCCGGAAATCCTCTCTCAAGAGGAGATTGATGCACTACTGTCAGCGTTGTCCACTGGACAGCTGGATCTAAATCAGATCAAGAAGGAAGAAGAAGAGCCGAAGATAAAAGTCTACGACTTCAAGCGCCCGAGCAAGTTCTCCAAGGAACAGGTCAGGGCGCTGCATATGATGCACGACAACTTCGCTAGGCTTCTGACCAACTACTTTTCGGCACAGCTGCGAACCATTGTCCAGATGACGGTTGCATCGGTTGACCACCAGATGACCTATACGGAATTCGTGACCTCACTGCAAAATCCAACGATCATGATGATCTTCAGCCTTGAGCCGCTCAAAGGCTCGGCGATCTTAGAGATAAACCCTGGGGTCGCGTTTGCCATCATTGATCGCCTGCTTGGCGGCCCAGGGCTAGCTTTAGATCGGTCTAGAGCCCTG
>CAZINL010000025.1:1489-24889 GCA_964540595.1 uncultured Clostridia bacterium | reverse complement strand
AGCGCCGCTAGCCCCGCTCACTTGGGGCGCAAGATTGCCAAGGAGATCTACCAGCCAGGCTATATCGTCCTGGCGATGATCTACCTCTTCATGGGGATCGGTGTGCTCTCGGTCACCTTGATCACCCTGCTGGAACGCCGGCGCGAACTGGCGGTGCTGAAGACCCTGGGCGTATCCAATGGCCAGGTTGCCACGATCATGACCTTGGAGCAAGGCGCGGTAGGAATCGCTGGCCTTGTGGTAGGCGGCCTGATCAGCAGCTTTCTTGGTCAGAGACTGGCTTGGTTTAGCAAACTCACTCCGGCTGCGGTCAATGGGCTGGCTTGGCAGGGAATAGCATGGACGATCGTGGTCATGGTTCTCGCCGCCTATCTGCCTACCCTGACCGCCAAGGTCGCGACGGTCAATCAGTTGTTGTTTGCCCGTACTATCCCGATCCGCACTAGGAAGATCAACCGCCTAGTCAATGCCTACACCTGGCTGGTGGAGCGTGAGGAGCGCGAAGGAGTCCGCATCCTGCGCCTCGACATGGTCGATGGACGACTTCAGGGAATCCGCCTCAAGGGGCCGGGCGAGACCGTGAAGAGGGGCGAAGTGATCGCCACCCAGGAGCGTCTGTTTGGCCTAGAGTATCGCGAGTGGTGCTCGCCGGTCGACGGCAAGATCATCGAGTTCAATGAGTTTACTGGTACCATGGTCTTCAAGCCAGCCAAACCACAGCCCAAGGTCCAGTATGAGTCCCTATCCTTCTCCGACCCTGGAGCCAGCTCGGCATCGGTAGCTTTGGCGGACTCTGGTGGGGCCGCCCGACGCCGCGCCCAAAGGCGTCGCGCCAATCAGGTGCTCGGCGCCAAGCAGGGGCAGGAGGTCCACGTGGTGCCGCTCGAGACCAGGTGGGGCGATCGGCTGCGCTCCTTGACTGCTGGCAAGGGCGCTTGGGTGATTGGACTTGCGATGGCGGCGTTGCTCTTCGGCCTGCGCGTGAGCATGGAGCGCCGCTCACTGCCTGTGACGGCTTACCAGCCCGCTACCTCACCATACCCACTGTATGAGGAGTGGGAGGCAGATCTGAAGGCATTGGCCGGGAAGTATCCAGATCTCACCCGCTTGGATGTCATCGGACAGAGCAACCAGGCACGCAACATTTACCTCCTCACCGTGACCGACCTGACCATCGGTGCGGCCGAGGAGAAACCAGCGCTGATGATGATCGCCGGACAGCACGGCAATGAGCCCATGGGCTGGAAGCTGGGGCTGGGTACTGTCCAATACCTTCTCGCTCAGCGTGATACCGATCCGAGCATTGCTGAGCTGCTCAGGCGCAAGACCCTCTATGCCGTTCTAATGGTTAACCCAGACGGCTACGAGATCTTCAACACCGTCAACAGCCAGCAGCGGCGCAACGCGCGCCCTGGGGTCGACTCTGATAAGGACTTTCGCACCGATGAAGACCCTACCATCATCCCTCACGGATTTGAGCAGCGGGCACGGGTGACCTTCACCCCCGAGTGGCTGGCGGAGCACGCCGATAACCCATTTGTCACTGGGTGGAGCGAGCGCGATGCTGACAACCGCTACTTGCATCTGAAGTCCTACCAATACCAGGGGCTCTACGGCCCTGATGGACAGCTCTATCGACAGGTCGACCACGATGGCGACGGCCGCGAAGGCGAAGACGGCTACGACGGTATCGACCCCAATCGCAACTGGGAGTATCAGTGGGGTTGGAGCGACCAGGTCATGAGCGCCTCCTACGGTGGAACCGAACCTTGGTCAGAACGCGAGGTCCGGGCTGTCCGTGACTACGTCCTCGACCATCCCAATATCGTACAGTTCCTCGATCTGCACTCGGGAGTGGAGACCATCCTCACGCCCTGGGCGTACACCCTCGACACCACGCCTGAGCTGGAACGGCTGGCAGCGATCGCCCGCCAGATCCGACCGGACGAGAGCGTGACCGTGCAGCGTGCCAGCGAGCTGTATCTCCACTTCGGGGTATCGCTGGACTGGTTCTACTCGCGCGGCATCCCGTCCATGACCTTCGAGGTCTATGGCGGACCCTACGAACGCTTTACCCGTGAGAGCGACGGCAGCTACATCTACAGCACCATCCTGGAGAACAAATACAACCCCCTAACCGCCGCGGACCAGCAGAAGGTGGTGGAACGCTGGGTACCCACGGTGATGAAGTGGTTCATGGCGATGCCATAACGGCTTCGCCGAGTCCACAGACCACAGTCCACAGTAGGATCCAGGAACGCATACCGCTGCATTGCTGTTGAACCACACATCAACTGCAACCGGTACGCTGGCTGTATGGGCCGGTCTGAGGCCGGCCCGCGGGTCGCCGCAGGCGACCTTACGAAACCACCGCTCCACCCGAACTCAACTCATCCCCAAACTACCAACCGGCGGTTACTCGCCAACGCGAGAACCGCCGGTTTCCCATTTCCACCCCGCTTAGCAGGAAACTATCCCTTCTGCTGCGAAGTATTTAGACTAACGTAGGAATACCCCCGGTTCTCTCGCCCTGTCCCCGCCCCTTTACTGTGGACTCGTATTAGTGCATGCAACCGCCGCATCCTCCGTTACAACTGTCTTTCGCGGCTTATCCAAGCCGCTGTCGACACCGCGCCTATCCGGCGCTAGTTGTGACTGCGGTCGGCGTGGGCATGTTGCTTCGCAGCCACGCCCGGACTGTGGACTGGAGACCGTGGACTCGTTGTCCGGAGGTGTCGCCATGTTCTTTCGCCTCGGTTTTCTCAATGCCACACGCAATCTCACTCGCAGCCTCCTCGCCATCATCAGTATGGCGGTGGCGGGTGCAATCCTGACCACGACCTTGACGCTCAGCCGCGGCTATCCTCGCGAGGCGTACCGCATCTATCGTCAGATGCTGGGCGGAGAGGTCGTAGCTTATTCCGTGAACTTCACGGGCGACCTCACCGCTACCGACGGGAAGCAAGCGCCCATGCAATACAATCGGCTGGTTACGACCCCGCCGTCTGACCTAGCCGTCTTTCGCCCCGAACTCTTCACCGAGGGCTTCTTAGCGCGCGGTCAGGTGGCTCCGCGCCCGTTTACGGAGGCGGAGCTAAAGGCCATCAGTTCGGCCCCTGGGGTAGCAGGTGTATACCCCTACTATGTCATGCCTGGGCAGACCCTGACTCCTGGCGGGGAAGGACGGCTCCGTTATCAGAGCCCCATTCGCGGTCGCGACATCCATCAGACCGCTGGCGATCTGGGCCAGACCGTGGTAGCTGGTCGTTACTTCACCACCGAAGATGACGGACGTCTGGTGGCCGTGGTGAGCAGCAAACAGCAGCTGCCCAAGGATGTCAAGGTCCCTGCAGTGGGCAGCCGCATCAGTGTCCGGTTGCCGAAGATTGTCATGCAGGATGGCCAACCCACCTTCGACTATGAGCATGGAATCACCACCGAGCTACAGGTGATTGGTCAGGTTGAGCTGCCCACGCGGCTCTTGACCTGGCAGACCGATCAGGGAACCACTGCCGCCGAACAGCTCTACTGGCATACCAGTGAGATCCAGGTTCCCCTCGCCACCTGGCAGGCGCTTTATGGTCAGGCCGGTGGCACCGACTATGCTCCATACCAGGTGGCGTTGCATATCCCTGACCTGACCTACCTCGAAGATACCGTTGTCAACCTCAGCCGTACCTTCAGCCATCATAGCTTTGTCAGCGTCCCCCGGCAGGCCGAACTGGCCGCCCGTCGCGGCTTAATCGAGCCGATCTTCAGGGCCCCGGCGGAGATGCGCCAACCTCAAGAGCTAGCCAAGCAGGATGGTCTACCCCTTGACCTGCGCAAGCCGCTTTTGGTACTGGTCTATCTCAATGCCGCTCTGATCGTGGCGGCGAACATGCTCACTGCCGTCAACGAGCGCAAGAAGGAGATGGGCATCCTGAAGGCAGTGGGGGCCCGGCGCCTGGATATCGTTACTATGGCCGTGACCGAGGCGATGCTGCTCTCGGCGATTGGCGCCACCGGTGGCTTCTTGTTGATCCGCATCTTCGGTGTCATTACGCAGATCACAAATGGTCACTCCCTCGGGCTGATCCTGCGCTCGGTGGGTGGGGACTACCTGATGGTGATCGGCTCGACCCTGGTTGTCTCACTACTCTTCGGGCTACTACCCGCGCTGAAGCTCTCACGCCTGACCGCCATGGAGGTGCTGCGCAATGACTAACCGCATGAGCGTTGCCTTCCGAAGCTTCAGTGAACTGCTCAGCCTCTCCACAAAGAACCTCTGGCGTTGGCGCTATCGGGCGCTGGCAGTGGCCGGTTTGGTGGCGGTGGCCTTCAGTCTCTATGTGCTCTACGGGGCGCTGCTAGTCACCAATGGGCAGAAGGGCATGGCTGAGATCAAGGCGCTCTCCCTTCCAGCTGATATGGTGGTGGTGGCTCGGGGCGACGCGCTAGGGAAGACCGCTGCCCAGTTTGAGAAGCCCAAGTACAACCGGCGCATCATGGAACACGGCGAAGAGGCGGTCGCCCTGACCACCTACTCGCGCTTGGGTGAGTTGGAGATCCTGGGTGTCCAACTCAGCACGCCCTTCTTCTCGGCGGAGAAGATCGGCCTGATCGGTCAGCCACTGACCAGACCGGGCGACCTGCTGCTCCCGCAGGCGCTGGCCGAGAGCAAGCAGATCAAGATTGGCGACAAGCTCACATTAGCGGCCCTTGAACGTAGCTCCGGCGCCTACCAAGAGGCTGCCTTCACTGTGGTCGGGACCATCAACCCCTCCTACGAGCTGGTCCAGCCGTTGGCACTGCGTGACGACCTCTATGTACTTAGAGGCAGGGCGACCCCCAACCGCTTCCTAATCCAGAAATACAGCGACTGTGATCTGTCATACCTGGTGGAATGGATGTCGACCGTCTTCCCCCAGCACACACTTCTCTCCGCCTACACCCCGCGCACCCTCGGACAGCGGATCATCGCCGATATGTATCAGCCGGGCAAGCAGGTCCTGGCCATGGTCTACCTCTTCATGGGGATCGGCGTCCTCTCCATCGCCCTGATCACCTTCCTCGAACGCCGTCGTGAACTGGCAGTGCTGAAGACCCTCGGCGTCTCCAATCGGCAAACTGCCCTCGTCTTGGGCAGTGAACAAGCGCTATCCGGTGTCCTTGGGCTCGGGGTCGGCTATGCCGTCATCCGAGTGCTCGGGCAACGGCTGAGCTGGATGAGCCAGCTCGATCCCGCCACTCTGCGTGGTCTGCTTTTGCAGGGCACTGTGCTCACCATCGCGGTCCTGGCGCTGTCCGCCTGGTTCCCGACCTTGACCGCCAAGGTCGCCACGGTCAACCAGCTGCTCTTTAGCCGCACCATCCCCATTGTTACCGAGAAGACTGACCGGCTGATGCGTCCCTACCCTTGGCTGCTCGAGCGCGAACAGCAGGAGGGGGTACGCCTCCTGCGCCTCGACGTCGTCGATGGCATACTGGAAGGGATCCAGCTCAAGAGCACCGGCGACCGCGTCAAACGCGGCGAAGTGGTTGCCACCCAGAGCACGCTCTTTGGCCTTAAGTACCGCGAATGGTGCTCGCCGGTCGATGGCCAGATCATCGACTACAACGCCGCCAGCGGCTACATGGTCTTCAAGCCCTACGAACAGATGAAGAAGGCGGCGGGCGACGCGGAAGTCGCTGAGTAGAAATAAGCAACGAGAGCAGGCTCTGTGCCTGCTCTCGTGTCCTAACTGCGATTGGCGCGGGATATCATAAAAGAGACGAACACGCAGGAGGCTGAAGCATGCCATACCAAATACCCAATGACGACATCCTGAGAGAACTTCTCCGCCAATCCAAAGTGATCGCTGTGGTCGGGCTCTCCAAGGATGAGAGCAAGCCGAGCTACCGTGTCGCCAGCTACCTCAAGGAACAGGGGTATCGCGTCATCCCGGTCAACCCCACCATCGATGAACTGTTGGGGGAGAAGAGCTACCCCTCTCTGACGGACATTCCGGAGCAGGTCGATATCATCGATGTCTTTCGCCCCTCGGAAGCCATCCCACCCATCGCCGCTCAGGCGGCGTCCATGGTGCCACGCTGCCTGTGGTTGCAGCTCGGCATCACTCACCCTAGCGCCGAAGAGGTAGCTGCCAAGGTCCCGCAGATGACCTTGGTCATGGACCGTTGTCTGATGGTCGAACACCGCCGGCTAATGGGGGAGACAAAGTAATCCAGAGTAACTGGAGCACCCGCGCTTTTGATGGCGCGGGTGCTCCTTCCGTACCGATGTTTCTGGTATAATTCGGTCTATAGAGCCTGGCAACGCTTACGCCGCAGCTGAGCTGCGATGTAATAAACATGAACGGAAAGGGTGTTATCGATGAGAAACACACTGAGAGTGAGAGCCGATCAAGACTGGAGGGGGACAAGCGTCTAGCCCTCCACGATTATGGAGGAGCATTGTGAAACATCGCCTGAAGAAGTTTGTATCATACTATCGACCCTACCTGGGCTTGCTGCTTACCGATCTAGCCTGTGCCTTCATCATGTCGGCCATCGCGCTGGCCCTTCCCCTCTGCACCCGCTACATCACAAAGAATGTCCTGGAAGGGCAGATGCCTAATGCGCTCACTCAGATCTACCTGATGGGCGCTCTGATGTTGGGGCTGGTGGCCATCCATACCGCCTGCAATATGTTCGTCGACTACCAGGGGCATGCCATGGGGGCACGAATGGAAGGCGACATGCGCAGCGAGCTGTTTGCACATTATCAGAAACTGTCGTTTGCTTTCTACGATAGTCACAATACGGGGCAACTGATGACCCGCATTACCAATGACCCGTGGTCGCTGACCGAGCTATTCCACCATGGCCCGGAGGATCTAGCCATCGCGCTGGTGACACTGATCGGTGCCTTTGTCATCCTGATCAAGATCAACCTCAAGCTCACTCTGCTGGTCTCGTTGTTCCTGCCCATCGTCGCCGCCTACGCCTTCTACTTTAATGCGAAGATGAACACGACACTCCGTATCAGCAAGGATAGAATCGGCGAACTCAATGAGCAGGTTGAGGACACGCTGTCTGGCATCAGGGTCGTCAAGTCGTTTGCTAACGAAGCGATGGAGATCCAGAAGTTCACCTTCGCCAATCGACGCTATGTGCAGAGTAGGAAAGATGGCTACAAGAGCGAGGCTTACTTCTCGGTGGGGATGATCGCCTTCACTCAGCTCATAGCGATCGTGGTGATCATTTTTGGCGGTGCCAGCATCGTCCATGCTTCTTTGGACTTGGCTGACCTACTGACATTCACCCTCTACATCGGGCTCCTAATCGGTCCTATCCAAAGCTTTGCCAAGTTCGCCCAGCTTTACCAGGAGGGGATCACCGGCTTCGATCGAGTGATGGAGATCTTGGAGATCGAACCCGATATCAAGGACGCACCAGGCGCCATTGGGCTCTCCCATGCCCACGGGGATATTGAGTTCCGGGACGTCAGTTTCAAGTACCAAGAAGGGAATGACTACGTCCTCAAGAACCTGTCCCTCGACATCCAGGCTGGTGAGTTTGTCGCGCTGGTCGGTTCTTCGGGCGTGGGGAAAACCACTCTATGTTCTCTCATTCCTCGCTTTTATGATGTGAGTGAGGGAGCGGTGCTACTGGATGGGAGAGACATCAGGGAGATTGGCCTACACTCGTTGCGAAGCAAGGTCGGTGTCGTCCAGCAGGATGTCTACCTGTTCCCTGGGACCGTGGCGGAGAATATCCGCTATGGCAAGCCTAACGCGACCAAAGAAGAGGTCATCGAGGCGGCCAAGCAGGCCAATGCTCATGATTTCATCATGGCCCTACCGGATGGATACGAGACCGATATCGGTCAGCGCGGCGTCAAGCTCTCAGGGGGGCAAAAGCAGAGACTGAGCATCGCCCGTGCCTTTCTGAAGAACCCACCTGTGCTCATTCTTGATGAAGCGACTAGCTCTCTGGACAATGAGAGTGAGAAGGCAGTTCAAGCGTCGTTGGAGAGGTTGACCCATAACCGCACCACCATCGTCATTGCTCATCGGCTGTCAACCATCCGAAACGCGCAACGGATCGTCGTGCTCACCGACAACGGTGTTGAGGAACAGGGGACGCACGAGGAGCTAATGGCGTTGCGCGGTGCGTATGCGAGCTTATACAACGTGCATGCGAGCGCCTGAGCGATGACTATTGGACAAGAGAAGTGTCCCCACGTCCAAACCAAAACCCCCGTGCGACCAAGTGGTTGCACGGGGGTTTGTCCTGCGGCTTGAACCCTTATCTTGCTGAGGCAACAACGCTGTTGCGTGACCAGAGCGGGAACTGCTGCGACGCGGTCTGAGGTGAGGTAGCAGAAACGCTGGTGGTGGGCAGTTCGACATAGCTGACACAACCGGGGAGAAGTTGCAGGAAAAACAGGAATAGACCGACGAATGGTTTCTTAGCTGGAACATAGTGATGCAGTGGTAAAAGCATTGAACACAACTCCCTTGTAAAATCTCTCTATAGCAATCTCCGGAGAAAGTTCGCTGCTGTTCATATCATTCCTGCGCACCAAAGCGTTTCTACCGGATCACTTAGCACCTTCATAACGTATCATATGAGACTGCACCATTGTCTGTGTAGCGTGACGAACTCCTGACTCATGCCTCTTTATATGTGGTATGATGGTTAGTACCAGTACCGTACACGATTCTATCCCAAGGGGTGAGACAATAGATGAACTATGTGGTATGTATCAAACAGGTCCCCGAGACCAGCGAGGTCGAGATCGATCCCGTCAAAGGGACGCTCAAGCGCGAAGGGGTCGACTCGAAGATGAACCCCTTTGATCTACACGCCTTGGAGGCCGCTGTTCAGCTCAAAGAGAAGCATGGTGGCACCGTCACTGTAATCAGCATGGGGCCTTCGCAGGCCACCGCTGTGATCAAAGAAGCCTATGCCCTCGGTGCGGATCAAGGTATCCTGCTGTCTGACCGCAAGTTTGCCGGCGCTGATACCCTGGCCACCGGTTATACCCTTAGTCAGGCGATCAAGAAGCTGGAGCCCAGCATCATCTTCTGCGGCATGCAGACTATCGACGGCGACACCGCTCAGGTGGGACCTGCCATCGCTGAGCTCTTGGGCCTACCCCATGTGGCCTATGCCAAACGTCTGGTTGAGATGACCTCCGACCACCTGGTGGTCGAGATGGATATGAGCGACGCAGTTGAGACGGTCGAGGTGCAGCTGCCCTGCCTGATCACCGTGACGCGCGAGATCAACCGCCCGCGTCTACCTTCGTATAAACAACGCCTGGCCACCAAAGATCGTGCGGTCACCGTCTGGACGGCCGCTGATCTCGGAGGAGAGCAGGCTTATTTCGGTTTGGACGGCTCGCCCACGCAAGTGGAGAAGATCTTTCCACCTGCCAGCAACCAGGTTCGTGAGACCTGGGAGGGCGATGCACCTCAGCTCGCCAAGCGTCTGCAGTCCAAGCTAAAGGAGTTGAGAGTGCTATGAGCCAGCTGCAATGTGACCGCAGCCGCTGTGATCAATGTCGAGTGTGCATTGATGCCTGCCCCTTCGGTGCCATCGAGATGCAGAGCGAAGGGATCGCCTTTACCGAAGCCTGCCGTCTCTGCCGTATCTGCGTCAAGCGCTGCCCTCAGCAGGCGATCTCGCTTCAGCAAACCCAAGAGGGGCCTACCCTCAATCGGGCCGACTACCAAGGGGTGCTCGTCTTCGCCGAACAGCGCGAGGGCCATCTCCAGCCGGTAACCTATGAGCTGATCGGCAAAGGCCGCGAACTGGCCAACAAGGTCGGCCAGCAGGTTTACGTGGCCCTGGCTGGTGATCAAGTCGGCGATGCCGCCCAGGAACTGCGCCACTATGGCGTCGACAAGGTGCTGGTCTATGATGATCCTGAGCTGCGCCACTTCCGCGCCGAGCTCTTCACCGACGTTCTCGACGATGCTGTGGCCCAACTGATGCCCAATGTCATCTTGATCGGTGCCACCGCAGTCGGCCGTAGCCTGGCCCCGCGCCTGGCCACCCGCCTGCGCACCGGCCTGACCGCCGACTGCACCATCCTCGATATCCGTCCCAATGGGGACCTGGTCCAGACTCGCCCCGCCTTTGGCGGCAACGTCATGGCCACCATCCTCACCCCCAAGCATCGTCCGCAGATGGCGACGGTGCGCTACAAAGTCATGGAGGCTGCCCAGCGTCAAGAAAACCCTCGCGGCGAGATCGTTCACCGCCCTGTCAGCCCAGACTGGAGCCGCAAGAGCCGCGTGCTCGACGTGGTCAAACAGGCCCAGACCAGCGCCATCACCGATGCCGATATCGTCATCGCCGTCGGTCGCGGGCTAAAGAGCGACCGCGACCTGGCCATGATCGAGGATCTGGCCCAGAGCTTGGGCGCCATGGTCGGCTGTACCCGACCCTTGGTGGAAAAGGGCTGGCTGCCCAACTCGCGCCAGATCGGTCTCTCCGGCCGTACCGTTCGCCCGCAGTTGATGATCACGGCTGGGATCAGCGGTGCCATTCAGTTTGTGGCCGGGATGCGCTCCAGCGACTTGATCTTTGCCATCAACCAGGATAAGAACGCCCCGATCTTTGATGTCGCCCACTACGCCTTGGTCGGCGACCTCTATCAGATCGTTCCGGAACTGGTCAGCTCCATACGCGAAGGAGGCGAGACCCGTGCCCTTTAAGCCAGTCAGTGAACAAGACCTGGAGTTCTTACGCGCCACCTGCGGTGCTGACCATGTCTTCGTCGGCGACGCCATCGCCGAGGACTACGCCCACGACGAGCTGGGCGAGACTCACCACTACCCCGAGGTGTTGGTCGAGCCGGGCAGCGCCGAGGAGATCTCTCAGATCCTGCGCTACGCCAGCGAGCATCAGATCCCGGTGACCCCACGCGGTTCCGGCACCGGCCTCTGCGGCGGGGCGACCCCCGTCTGCGGCGGCATCTTGCTTAGCGTCACGCGGCTGAACCGCATTCTGGAGATCGACCCGAACAACCTCACCGCCACGGTTGAGCCGGGTGTCATCCTGCTCAACTTCCAGGAGGTCGTTGAGAAACAGGGACTGCTCTATCCACCCGATCCGGGTGAGAAGAGCGCCACCATCGGTGGCAATGTCATGACCAATGCTGGCGGCATGCGCGCGGTCAAGTACGGCGTCACCCGCGACTACGTGCGCGGTCTTGAAGTGGTGCTGCCTAGCGGCGAGATCATCGAGCTCGGTGGCAAGATCGCCAAGAACAGCTCTGGCTACAGCCTGCTGCACCTCTTGGTCGGTAGTGAGGGTACGCTCGGGATTATCACTAAGATCATCGTAAAGCTGGTTCCCATGCCGAAGAAGCTGGTCTCGCTGCTGGTGCCTTTCCCCTCGCTGGCGGCCGCCATCCGCACCGTGCCGCAGTTTGGCCTGAAGAAGATCAGCCCCCAGGCCATCGAGTTCATGGAACAAGAGGTTATCGAGGCCGCCGAGGAGTTCCTCGGCAAGCAGTTTCCTGATAAGAGCGCCCCCGCTTATCTGCTGCTGCGCTTCGATGGCAATAACATGGCCGAGCTGGACACGGTCATGGAGGCCGCGGCCCAGGTCTGCCTAGAGAACGGCGCCTATGACGCGCTGATCGCCGACACCATCGACCGCCAGGGCTCTATCTGGGAAGCGCGCGGCGCCTTCCTCGAAGCGCTCAAGGCCGGCAGCGTCATGGACGAGTGTGACGTGGTCGTCCCCCGTGACCAGATCGCCACCTTTGTGGAGTACACCAAAGAGGTCGAGCACGAGGTCGGGATCCGCATCCGTTCCTTCGGCCACGCCGGGGACGGCAACCTGCACGTCTATATCCTGCGCGACCAGTTGGACGAAGCCACCTGGCACCAGAAGCTCGACCGCGTCATGGAGCTCTTCTACGCCAAAGGCGCTGAGCTACACGGACAGGTCTCCGGCGAGCACGGGATCGGCTTCGCCAAGCGGCCCTATCTGTATGAACGGCTGGGCGAGACGCAGATGAACCTGATGCGCGGGATCAAGCAGGTCTTTGATCCCAAGGGGATCATGAACCCGATGAAGGTGGTATAGGTCCGCAGCCGCAGTGGGTTGGGACCCTAGGCTGTCAGACGCACAAGTAAACAGAACAAGCGAGAGGCGAAGTCATGGTGACTTCGCCTCTCGCTTTGTGTCTCGATCTTCCTTGACGGTGTCGCTAGAACTGGTTCCAGCGGATTACTTCGTCAAGTGTCTTCTTGGGTGGCATCTTAGGTTCGGCTACGCCTGAGTAGCCGAGGGCGATGATGGAGACGAGCCTGTAGCTGGCAGGCGCTCCGATATACAGCTCGACCGCTTGGGTGTACGTCATCCCGTATCCGGCGATCCAGCAGGAGGCCAATCCGTGGGCCGTAGCCGCAATGAGGATGTTCTCGGTGGCAGCCGAGCCGTCCTCCACCAGCGTTACTGCCTCTTGCTCATCACAGAGGACGAGAATGCAGGCATGCACCTTGTCGACCATAAACTTGCCCCAGGTCGTCAGTCCCGCTACCCCGTTGATCTTCTCCTGTTCTGTTAAGACTAGGAAGTAGCGACCCTGTTTGTTGTGACCGGATGGCGCCAGCCGACCACAGTCGACCAAGTCCCTAAGGACGTTCTGGTCGACGGGATCGTCTGTGAACTTCCTTCTGCTTCGCCTCGATCTGATAGCCGTTAGGGCATCCATTGTCATCACCTCCTTAATTAGTGCGCCAAGTAATCCAACTCGCATTTTAGTTCGGTACATAGAGTAGCCAATTCCTTTCCTCTGGACACCTCACGGGCGGTATGATAGCGACGGCAGCACCCTGAAGAGCGATGGATTTGCCTGAGGGCGCATTTCCACTCCGTACTCATCAAAGACTCTAGAGAGAGAATGCAGGCTTAGGGTTGACAAGAATTTGGCCGGGGCATATAGTGTGTTGGGGAGCAATTGGACGAAATACGGAGGAGTGAGACGAGAGTTGAGTACCAACGCCGACCCTGGCCCTAGATGTTCAAATTCTGGTCAATCTGGTCCAAAATCGGCCAGGTCTCTCTCACTATCTTCCTGATCTGTTAACGATCTGGCAGCATGGTTGAGTGAGTCTCTGGCCCTCATAGAGAAGGAGGAGGGCGACCATGCTGCATGTCTACAAGACCCTCGATGAGCTGGTCCAAGTCAATCTCGGCGAGAAAGGGGCTTGGATTCACCTTGTCAACCCTACGGAGAGCGAGCTCCAGCAGGTTAGCGAACAGACCGGCCTGCTGCCGGATTTCCTGCGTGCTGCTCTCGACGAAGAAGAGCGTTCGCGCATTGACGTTGAGGATGACCAGCTGCTATTGTTGATCAACATCCCCCTAATCAGGAAGGATGCCGATCTTACCTACGATACCATCCCGCTCGGGATCGTGGTCGGCCAGGACGTAGTCGTGACCATCTGTCTGGAACCGAACCCGATCTTTGATGAGTTTACCTCGCGCAAGCCCCGCGGCTTTAGCACGGTGAAGCGCACGCGCTTCGTGCTGCAAATCCTCTTCAAGACCGCTACTCAGTATCTGCGGTATCTGAAGCAGATCGATAAGAAGTCCAACGAACTGGAACGCGAAGTGCACCACGCCATGACCAACGCCCAGGTCATCGAGTTGCTAAACTTGGAGAAGAGCATGGTCTACTTCACCACCTCGCTGCGCTCCAATGAGATTGTGATGGAGAAGCTACTACGGTCGTGGAACAAGCCGGACCCCGAGGGTGCCGAGACATCCAAGTTCCTGCGCATGTATCAGGACGATGTCGATCTACTCGAGGATGTCATCACCGAGAACAAACAGGCCATCGAGATGTGCGAGGTCTATAGCAATATCTTGAGTGGCATGATGGATGCCTTCGCCTCTTTGATCTCCAACAACCTAAATATCGTCATGAAGCTTCTGGCATCGGTGACCATCGTCCTCGCCGTCCCTACTATCATCGCCAGCTTCTACGGGATGAACGTTGCGTTGCCGTTTGAGACGTCACCCTACGCCTTTGCTGGGGTGCTCGCGATCTCGCTGCTCTCCACCTTGGGTGCAGTGGTGCTGATGTGGAGGAAGAGGATGTTTTAGTTGAGTCCCTAGTCCCGAGTCCCTAGTCCCTAGTGGGGTGGCAGAGAAGCGCTGAGCCGCAGATCCAACTGGATCTGCGGCTCTATCTGTTCAACGGGGTGGACTCAGTGATCATGGTCATCTAGCTTCGATACCGTTGTAGATATCCGCCGCCAATCTAGCGTAGGAGACGGTGCCCTTCACGAAGACCCCTGAGTGGATGAAACCGATGATCTTACCGTTCTGGACAACGGGTGAGCCGCTGCTGCCAGGTCTGAGACGTGGATCGCGAGTGGCGGCCGGGGTCAAGACCAGCTTCTGTACGCCATTGGCATCCTGAAATCCCTTGATCTGCACCTCGATGGGAGGTTCATCTCCCTGTAGGACCATGCCTTTCTCGCCGACCATGATCTCCGCCGCACTGGCGATGGGTAGCGGGGTACGATCAGTGGGCGTTGGAGGATACCCCTCGATGACTAGGCCATAGTTGGTGTCCGCCACCACCGAGATGGGATCGCGCAGGTGGATCCCTTCCAAGGCCACCTTGTGCTCGCCGACGCTCAAATCACCTCGATGGGCAGCTGCAATGGCGCTGCCGTCTCCGAGATAATAGCATACTCGCACCACCAAATGGCCATCGACCGTGCAGATCTCTAGGCGATCACCACCTGGAATGACAGATGCACGTACCTCTGCCACCGGCCTGACTGGGGTCGGTGCAGCTTTGCTTACGATGCTATTGGCACCGGTGTGATAGAAGGTACCATAGCTGCACAGAAGCGTGATGACGAGCATCAGCAGCCACCTGTGCCACCGCTTAGATATGCACCAGATGACAAGCGCGAAGGCCATGAACCTTGCCAGCCGTGGTACTGGTGAATGGGATGCGTCGATCAGGAGGTTGGCGGCCACGCACAGTCCAATCAAGACCCATACGGTCGGGTGATCCTTCTGCAGTCTGAAGCGACCTCGCAGCAGCTCCATGTTGTCCCCCCTTGGTGCAGTTCAGCCCTTAGCGAGATCGTCCGACGCTGTCGATGGACAGAGCTCGTGCTGGCCTGCGCTCTTTGCCCATGGCAAAGCCGAGGTAGAAGCAGCCAGCCATCAATGCGTAGGCCACGACGATCGCCACATTCGATGAGGTCTGGCGCATGACCAGCGCCAGAAGGCGTGCTGCCCAGTTGATCTGGTAGATACAGTAATGCTCTAACGACGTAGTGATGAGCAGTCCGCCCATGCGAATGACCGGAGCTCTAAAAGCCAACAAGGCCGGGCCGATCAGTGATGGCGCCAAGCCAACCACTAGAGCTCGCCTAGGGTTGCGTGCTGACCGTGCGAAGTAGTAGCCCACCCATACCCAGTAGACGGCAAAGAGTAGATTGAGCATCCAATGGGCAGTCCCTGCACCTAGCGAAGCTTCTAGAGGCTTCAAGGCGATCACGTACTGATAGCCGAGTAACAGCGGGCTAAGGAGAAGCAGCCAATGCAGAACGGTCATGGACAACACCTCCCTAGTTGGAGACCTTTGCTGCCATCATATCACATCTCATGTGGAAAAGAATAGGAGTGGTGGATCGGTTTAGACTAACACCAATAGAACCCCACGAGGGCGGGGGACGAGGGGCCCATCCATCCACAGGGAGGAACGCCATGGCTACCAAACCAACGCTGGTCGAGATTCAGGGCAAGACGCTCCAGCTAACTAACCTGGACAAGGTCTTGTGGCCCGAGGACGGCTATACCAAGGGTGATATGATCCGCTACTATACCGAGATGGCGGCGGTGATGATCCCCCACTATGAGAAGCGCCCGCTGGTGCTGACGCGCTATCCCAATGGCATCCACGAGAAGTGGTTCTATCAGAAGAACGTCCCCGAGGGGACCCCAGATTGGGTCCACACGCATGCTGTTGTCCACAAAGAGCGTGAGATTGCCTATGTCGTTGGCGATAGCTTGCCAACCTTGGCCTGGTTGGCCAATCAGGGCTGCATCGAGATGCACCCCTGGCTTTCGCGGATCGGCAGTCTGCCCCTGCCGGATGTAGCCGTGATCGACCTCGACCCGGCCGAAGGGGCGACCTACGAGCATGTGCGCGAGGTGGCCTTTTTGGTCAAGCGCATCCTCGATGAGTTTGAGCTACTCAGCTTCCCCAAGACATCTGGTTCGACCGGGCTGCACATCTACGTCCCCCTAGACAATGTCTACTCGTATTACACCGTCGGTGAGTTTGTCCGCTACATCGGCGATCTGTTGGTCAAGGTCTACCCTGAGCGGGTGACAAATGAGCGGCTAGTCAAAAACCGCGATGGCAAGATCTACGTCGACTACCTGCAAAACCGCGAGGGCAAGACCCTCGCGGGAGTCTATAGCATCCGCCCGCACCCGGGAGCGCCGGTCTCGACGCCGATCACCTGGGGTGAGGCGGAGACCGTCTACCCGCGCGACTTCACCATTCGCAACGTTCCTGATCGGGTCCGGCGACTGGGAGACCTCTTTGCGCCAGTATTGCAGATCAAGCAGATCCTGCCCCAGGCGTGGCCGCGTGGTAAATGAGTGCTTTGTGCTGGCTCCATCCCTATGACTTCCGTGTGTTTCCCTGGTTGACAGTCTTATCGTCCACCGTTTATGATGGGTGATGTAGGACGGCAGCATGGTAGGCTGGTTAGGGATAGACTATGGCGATGGGCCTTTCGACATTTGGCGGGTGGGGAACCACTGGCGGACCAAACAGTGCGACAGGAGTCGTTGTAGCCCGATAGCAGGAGAAGCCTAGGCACACTCTGTCTGAGTGTGCCTTTTTGTGTTTCGACTGCTCCTTTGCCCGTCTCCCGCATGCCCTATCCCGCCGAACTCGGCGGAGAAAAGACATGGAGGGAAAGAACAATGACAAAAACTCATCGACGTCTCGGTTCCATCATCACAACAGCGGCTCTGACCGCACTCTTGGCTGGCTGCGCGGCGCAACCCAGCGCGACCACATCAGGGGGGCAGACCCCAGGCAGCGCCAAGACCAAGATCGGCATCGTGCAGATGGCCGAGCACCCCGCCCTTGACAGTGCACGGAAAGGGTTCATCGACATACTTAATGAGAAGGGGCTCGGGGACAAGATAACCTTCGACTATAAGAACGCCCAAGGCGACATGCCCACAGCGCAGAGCATCGCCCAGAAGATGGCGGGTGACAAGCCAGACCTAATTCTGGCCATCGCCACACCGGCAGCGCAGGCGATGGCGAAGGCTTCGACCACCATCCCTACGTTGATCACAGCCGTTACCGATCCTGTCTCGGCTGGGCTGGTTAAGAGCATGGAACAGCCAGGAGGAAATATCACCGGCACCACCGACATGAACGCGGTTGCCAAGCAACTGCAACTGCTCAAGGACCTGGTTCCCAATGCCACGAAGGTGGGTATCCCCTACAACGCTGGTGAGCCCAACTCGCTGGTTCAGATCGAGATCGCTCGTAAGACCGCTCCGACCCTCGGTCTCGAACTACTGGAAGTCTCTGTTACCAACACCAACGACGTGGCGCAAGCCGTCCAGTCCTTGATCGGACGAGTGCATGCGCTCTATATCCCATCGGACAATACCGTCGTCTCGGCCTTTGCCTCAGTACTGAAGGTCGCCGAAAAAGCGAAGCTGCCCACCATCTGCGCAGGGAGCGATATCGTTCAGCAGGGGGGGCTGGCCACCTGGGGGATCGATTACTATCAGCTTGGGCGGCAGACTGGTGAGATGGCCATTCGCATCCTGAACGGTCAGAAGCCGGGCGCGATGCCTGTCGAGAGCCTAAAGGACATCCGCCTAGTGATCAACATAACGGCGGCAGAGAAGATCGGACTAGCGATACCTGAACCCCTACTTAAGCAGGCGGAGGTGATCAGCAAGTGAGCGTCGTACTTAGCTCCCTAGAACAAGGCCTGGCCTTTGGGATCATGGTCCTCGGCGTATTCCTCAGTTTCCGAGTGCTCGGGGTGGCAGATCTGACCGTGGAAGGGAGTTTCCCACTGGGTGGCGCCGTCACCGCTAGTCTGATCATGGCTGGGGTAAACCCTTGGCTGGCCACCGCAGTTGCGTTGCTGGCTGGCGCTGTTGCAGGCTATATCACGGGAACCCTGGCGACCCGCATGCGCGTCGCACCGCTCTTGGCTGGGATCCTGACTATGACCGCCCTTTATTCGATCAACCTCAGGGTGATGGGTCGATCCAATATCCCACTCCTGAGCGTCGAGACCATCCTGACTTGGGCGGAGCGTCTGAGCGGGCCAGTCGTGCTAGCGATCCTGGGGGGCATTGTAGTAGCGACGATACTGCTCCTATCATGGTTTCTTAGAACCAGCTTAGGCGCATCCCTTCGTGCCACGGGGGATAACGAGGCCATGGTCCGTAGTTTGGGGATTGATGGTGACTCACTCAAACGTCTCGGCCTAGCGTTATCCAACGCGTTGGTCGCTCTGGCTGGTGCGTTGGTGGCACAGCATCAGGGCTTCGCAGATATCGGGATGGGGGTCGGGACGGTGGTCTGCGGCCTGGCGTCAGTCATCATCGGCGAAGTGCTGTTCGGGAGCTCGTCAGTTGATCGGGCGCTAGTGGCAGTGACTGCGGGGTCGATTATCTACCGTTTACTCACCTTCGGCGCACTTCGCCTTGGCTTTGCTCCCACGGATCTGAAGCTAATGACTGCCATCTTGGTGGTTCTGGCTGTCTCAACAACCCGGCTGAAGCGGATCGTACGCTTGGCCTGGTCGTCCTAAACAATGGGAGGTGGAGACGATGCTGCGTCTCGTAGAACTGGAACATACTTTTAACCAGGGGAGTCCCATGGCCAAAGCTGCACTCAGCGGCGTCTCTCTCCACCTGACTCCAGGCGAGTTCGCTTGCGTGGTGGGGTCCAATGGGGCGGGCAAATCCAGCCTGCTCAATGCCGTGGCCGGTGTATACCGGCCTGACCACGGACACGTACTAATCGATGGTCAAGACCTGACCGACCAGGCGGAGCATCGTCGCGCTCGCGCCGTTGGTCGCGTCTTCCAGAACCCCATGCAGGGGACAGCGCCGGGCATGACAGTGGAAGAGAACCTTGCCCTAGCGGCCAAGCGGGGGAAGTCCCTAGGCTTGGGCAGGATACTCACCCGCTCGGGACGAAGTGAGATGCAGGAACAACTGGCCGCCTTAGGCCTGGGGCTGGAAGCCAGACTGACGACAAAGGTGGGTCTCCTCTCGGGGGGACAGAGGCAGGCGCTGACCCTTCTGATGGCCACCCTGGTGCAACCGAAGGTGCTGCTGCTCGATGAGCATACCGCTGCCCTAGACCCCGCCACCGCTGAGCGGGTCCTAGCGATCACAGCGCGTGTAGTGAAAGAGCAGCGTCTGACGACGCTGATGGTCACTCACAACCTGAACCATGCGATCGCCTTGGGCAACCGCCTGCTGATGATGAACAACGGCCAGATCATCCAGGATCTCGGTGGCCCGGAGAAGGCGGCGCTGACCGTAGAGAAGCTGCGCTCGCTCTTCGCCGACCGCAAGATGTATGATGATCGAGCGCTGTTGGCGTGAAGAGCGGCCCAACGGCCAACGGCCAAAGCCCAAAGTAGAGCATAGGCAGATGATAACGGCAATGGAAAGGGCTCCGCTGGCGCCCCCTATATGGCACTCTCTGCCCCGGTGGGCTCTGAAGACAGGAGGACATTGCATGTCTGAACCCCAAGTCATCGTGAAACTGATTGGCACCGCCCAAGATGGCGGCTTTCCACAGGCTGGTTGCCGCTGCGAGCACTGCCGGGCGGCCATGGCGGACTCTACTCTTCGCCGCACTTCGGCTGCTTTGGCGCTGATCTTGCCTCAGGCCAAGCGCTGGCATCTGGTTGATGCGACGCCTGATCTGCCGGAACAACTGGCCATGGTTCAAAAGAAGTATCCGGAGCTGGGCGTGATGCAGTCTGTCATCTTGACCCATGCTCACATCGGCCACTATACCGGGCTGATGCACCTGGGACGCGAGGTGATGGCCACCTGTGGGACGCCGGTCTATGCTGGTGACGGTATGGCGGAGATCCTGCGTCATCATGTCCCGTGGAAACAGCTAGTCGACCTGTGCAATATCGAGCTGATTCCGATGCGCGACGGTGAGACTTTTGCCCTGGATGTCGGTCTGAGTGTGACACCGCTACTAGTACCTCACCGCAATGAGTTCGCCGAAACCTTTGGCTTCATCATTGCCGGACCAAGCAAAAAGCTCCTCTACATCCCCGATATCGATCGCTGGGAACAGTGGGAAAAGGACCTGAGCGAGATTGCGTCTGCCGTAGACTACTGCCTGCTGGATGCCACCTTCTTCTCGCCCGATGAGTTGTCCAGGCGAGGTCGAGACTATCGCGAGGTGCCTCACCCTCTGATCACTACCACCATGGATCTGCTCCAGGGCGTGGTTGATGCGGGGAAGACGAGGGTCTATCTTACGCATCTGAATCATACCAATCCGGCTGTTGTTTCTAATTACGAGGTGAGAGGGCAGATCAGGCAAAGGGGCTTTTTCGTAGCCGAAGAGAGGATGGAACTGGAACTCTAGAGCGATACAGGTCGTCCAGGAAAAACCGCCCACCCCGTTGACCGTGCGTCCAATGAGGCGTATCATGATATCATGTGTCATAGATTGCTGAATCTTCGTCGATGAAGAGCGGGGGAACCGTCTTTCCGGGGTGAATCCCAGGCCGTGCGTGGGGCTAATCCAAGTCTTGCGCTGTGCCTTGGGTAGGGCGACTTTCCAGCCCGAATCCGTCAGCTAACCTCGTAAGCAAGCAGAAAGCGACAAGGGTACTGTGTACCCTTGCTCGCTTTTTATTTTGGGTAAAGGGGTTGCAGCGAGTGTCTAGTTGGTCAAAGGATTTCTTCAGTGGTATTACCGTCGGCATCGTGGCGTTGCCTATGGCGCTGGCCTTCGGTATCGCCAGCGGGGCCGGAGCCGCCGCGGGACTTTACACGTCTATCGTAGCCGGGCTTCTGGCTGCCTTCTGTGGTGGATCCCGCTTCCAGATCACCGGGCCAACCGGAGCTATGACGGCCGTCTTGACCGCCACGGTCGCCCAATATGGGGTACAGGGGATGTTGCTAGCAGGGTTTGGTGCGGGACTCATCCAGATAACCCTTGGTCTGTTCAAGTTAGGCCGGATCGTGAAGCTAATCCCGTATGGTGTGGTCGCTGGCTTTACCAATGGGATCGCCGTGGTCATCTTCATCGGCCAGCTGAGCACCCTCAAGGCCAGTCCTTGGGTCGCACTGGTGACGATTGCTGCCATCGCGGCTAGCCGCCGTTTTGCGCCCAAGTTGCCATCCTCTTTGGTGGGACTCGTGGTGGGAACTGGCTTTCACTGGTTGGCCGGGCAGGCGGGACCCATCGTTCCGGTCCTGCCGACGGCTTTGCCGACCGTGGCGCTGCCACAGATGAACCTTACCTTGCTCAAGGGGGTGGCCAAGCCTGCGCTGGAGATCGCGCTCCTGGGCTGCATCGAGACTCTGCTCTCGGCCACCGTAGCCGACAGCATGACCAAGACATCCCATGACTCCGATCGTGAGTTGATCGGTCAAGGGATTGGCAATGTAGCCTCGGCCTTGGTCGGCGGATTGCCTGCCAGTGGTGTGATGGCGCGAACGGCCGTCAATGTCAAGAGCGGTGGACAGACGCGGTGGGTGAGCATCGTCCAGAGCCTGCTGCTGATCAGTATCATGCTTTTCCTAGGTCCGATCACAGGACGTATCCCCTTGGCTGCGCTGGCCGGCATCCTGGTGGTCACCTGCTACAACATGATTGACTGGCAGAGCCTGCAGATGACTCGGACTGCTCCACGCAGCTTTGGCGCTGTGCTCTTGTTGACCGCTGTGATCACCGTTCTGGCCAACGCCGCGGTAGCCGTTATGGTCGGCATCCTGCTCACGACCGTCGTCCATACACATCAGGGAGGCCGACTCCATCTGCATGAGATTAAGGACCCCCGCCTAAGTGGCGAGGTCAAGGCCTACGTGGTCGATGGACCGATCTTCTTTGGCAATGCCGAGAAGGTGCATCAGGTGGCAGCGATCCCCGCCAAGGCGGTGCTGCTTGACCTGGGCCGCCTGCATCATCTGGATGTGTCCGGCACGCTGGCGTTGAAGAAGCTGGCCGAGCGTCTACACGATGAGGGCAAGCAACTGCTCTTCTACGGCACCGCCGCCGAGAAGCGGCAACTGCTCGAAGACGTGGCCGAAGCTGAATTCGCCCAGCGCCATCTGGCCGAGAGTCTGGAGCATGCCCTGCAGTTGGTGGCGTCGTAAAGCGCTGAGGTGCTTGGCGAGTCCCAAGTCTCGAGTCCCAAGTCCCTAGTGGGGGACGGAGAAACGTGGGCGCAGAACGGCCCCGTTGAAACGGGTGAATTGATGGTAGGTGCGTAGTCGCATACGCCCGTAGGTCGCCGTGAGGCGACCTTTCTTCGTCCGTCGTCTTCAGACTGTTGACTAAGACGGATGACTCATCCGGGGGTTCGCCCTCACCCCATTTCATGGTAGACTGGTGCAAATAGGACCAATGGGGAGGAGTTTCCATGCTGCGTCAACGTATCGAAACCGAACTGTCCCGCCTGGATGGGATCTGGGGGGTGGCGGTGAAGAACCTGGTCACGGGGGAAGAGACGATCATCAACGGTGATCACTGCTTCAACGCCGCCAGCGTGATCAAGGTACCGATCATGCTGAGACTGTTGCAGGCCGCAGAGGCCGGGGAGCTGTCCCTGGACGATCGACTAGCGCTGACCGATGCGGTCAAAGTCCCGGGTTGTGGGGTGCTTAAGGAGCTCGGCGCAGGGCTGACGCTTTCGCTCTGGGAGCTCTGCACGCTGATGATCATCATCTCCGACAACACCGCCACCAACATGCTGATCGACCATCTCGGCATCGATGCGGTCAACGCCGCGCTGCGTGGGTTTGGTGTCGAGCGCAGCACTTTGCGTCGACGGTTGTTCGACCGCGCGGCGGCAGCCCGTGGGGTACGCAACGAGGTCACTCCTGCCGATCTGATGATGCTCTTGACGGCTCTTTATCAGCAGAGTATCCTGACGCCTGCCTCCTGCGAACGCGCTCTGAATGTCTTGGCGCGCCAGCAGATGAACCACAAGATCCCGCTGCGCCTGCCACATGGGGTGCGCATCGCCCACAAGACTGGCGAGGATGATGGGATCACCCACGATGTCGGCATCGTCTATGGTTCACAGCCGTTCGTCATCGCGGTGATGTCGGAGAAGACCAGCAACACCGAGGCTGGTTGCCAGCTGATCGCCGATCTGGCGAAGC
>CAZINL010000025.1:0-1479 GCA_964540595.1 uncultured Clostridia bacterium | reverse complement strand
GGCGTCGGTCTACAGGGCTCGGTGACCGAGCCGGCCGATCTGGCGAAGCTGGTCTGGGAGCAGTATGGAGAGTCCACAGACCACAGACCACAGTGAAACGTTAGTTTCCAAGTGACTATGGAAACATCCGACCGCACCATGCGGCCGGGTGTTTTTTGTGTAGGGGATGCCTTGCCCCTTAACTGTCCTGGCAATAATAATAAAAGGTTCGTTCCGCAACAATTGGCGGGAGGTGTCATAATGAAAGTCGCAAGCTTCGCTGTGCGACGCCCAGTCACCATCTGGATGGCCATTGCCGTGGTCCTGATGCTGGGCACGGTCTCGTTGAACAAGCTCAGTGTCGACCTAATGCCTAAGCTTAACCCTCCCGTGATAGCCGTCATCACCCTTTTTCCCGGCGCCTCGCCCCAAGAGGTCAGCAAGATGGTTACTGAACCTCTAGAGGCCACGGTCAGCACTTGCACGAATATCAAGCAACTCTCTTCAGTCTCCCAAGAGAACGTCTCGATCATCGTTGGCGAGTTCACCTGGGGGACCTCCATGCAGGAGGTCCGCATGGACCTCGCCGACAAGCTAGCCCGCCTTACCCTTCCCGAGGGGGTCAGCTCACCGCAGATGGTACGCTTTGATCCTTCTATGATGCCGGTGATGCAGCTCTCCGCCAGCAGTGCGCTCGACTTAACTCAGGTCAAGGGTATCTTGGAGACCAAGGTCAAGCCTCGACTCGAGAGCCTCGATGGGGTGGCGGCGGTGGAGATCACCGGTGCCCCCACGCGCGAGATCTCCGTCGAGCTGGACCAGGCCAAGCTGCAGCAGTACAGCCTCACCCACGCCCAGGTGGTGCAGGTGATCCAAGCCAACAATGTCAACCTGCCTGCCGATGTGATCAAACAGGACCGGCGTCAGCTCAATGTCCGCGTCTTGGGCCGCCTCAGCAGTGTCGAGGAACTGAAGAAGCTGACCGTGACCCTGGCTCCGCTCGATGAGCAGCCGGTCCTGACCGCCATGGCCGCGCAGGGAACGTCCTTTGGCAGTGGTTCAGGCCTCGGGATCAAGCTCAATCTGCCGGGCGGGGAGGCCATGCCCCTCCGCCCGGTGACCCTCGCCGATGTGGCCGAGGTGCACGACGGTTACGCTGCTCCCACCGGCATCAGCCGGACCAACGGTCTGCCCAGCATTGGACTCACCATCCGCAAAGAGGGCGATGCCAACCTGGTCAATGTGGCGCGCTTGCTCGAACGTGAGCTGGACAAGATCCAAGCGGAGATCCCCGAGCTTCACTTCACCATTACCACCAACCAGGCGACCTTCATCAACATGGCCGTGGACAACGTGCAAAGCAACTTGGTCGTCGGCGGTCTACTCGCTGTGGCTATCCTGTGGGTCTTCCTACGCTCGTACAAGAGCACGCTGATCATCGCGCTTTCGATCCCGATCTCGATCATCGCCACCTTCGTCCTGCTCTACTTCAGTAAGTTG
>CAZINL010000024.1:1667-24897 GCA_964540595.1 uncultured Clostridia bacterium | reverse complement strand
AGCACCTCGTTATAGTCGTTAGGTTCCGGTAGCTCCTCTGTGAGCTGTTGTTTCTCATCTAGATAAGCTGGTCGTTCGGCCGGGCGCTGATAGACTGGTGCGTCCTCAGCGAGGGCTTTGGCGGGAATCTGGGCGACAATCTGCCCATGCTCCTTGACCGTCAGCAGCCCATCGTCAGTCACGCGGCCAATCACCACGGCCTCGAGGCCCCACTTGGCAAAGATACGCTGCACATCCTGCTCGTGTCCGAGCTTAGCGATGACCAGCATCCGCTCCTGCGACTCAGAGAGCAAGATCTCATAGGGGGTCATCCCCTCTTCACGCTGAGGCACCAGCGCGACATCAAACTCCATCCCGCTATTGCCGCGGCTGGCAGTCTCACAGCTGGATGAGGTTAGGCCGGCAGCGCCCATATCTTGGATACCGACCACAAAATCGGTGTTCATCAGCTCCAGGCAGGCTTCCATGAGCAACTTCTCCATAAAGGGATCGCCCACTTGCACTGCGGGACGCTTAGCCTCAGACTCTTCGCTCAGTTCCTCGGACGCAAAGGTGGCCCCATGGATACCATCACGGCCGGTGCGGGCACCGACGACCATCACGGGGTTTCCCGTTCCTGTGGCAATCCCCTTGTGGATCCGACCGTGGTCGATCACGCCGACACACATGGCGTTCACCAGCGGGTTGCCGTTGTAACAGTCGTTGAAGTAGGTCTCGCCACCGACGGTCGGGATGCCGATGCAGTTGCCATAGCCGGCGATGCCTGAGACCACGCCACTGGTCAGATAGCGGACACGAGCGCTGTCCAGACTGCCAAAGCGCAGAGAATCAAGCAGGGCGATCGGCCTAGCACCCATGGTGAAGACGTCACGGATGATGCCGCCGACGCCGGTGGCAGCTCCCTGGTAGGGCTCAATGGCCGATGGATGGTTGTGGCTTTCGATCTTGAAGACGACGGCTTGGCCATCACCGATATCGACCACACCGGCATTCTCCCCGGGTCCCTGCAGCACGCGGGGGCCTTGGGTGGGAAATAGCTTTAGAACGGGCTTGGAGTTCTTATAGCTGCAGTGCTCAGACCACATGACGGCGAACATGCCCAGCTCCGCATAGCTCGGTTCTCGTCCCAGGATCTCTTTGATCTGACCATACTCTTGGTCACTGAGACCCATCTGCTGCCAAGGGGTTTTCATTGTCGATCCCTCCAGTCTGCCAGCATCGAGGCGAAGATCAGGCGTCCATCTTCAGAACCTAGCATCTTCTCCGCCGCACGTTCAGGATGCGGCATCATGCCTAAGACATTGCCACGCTTGTTGATGATGCCGGCAATATTGTTCAGGCTGCCATTGGGGTTCGCCTCGGTGGTTACCTGCCCCTGGGCGTCGCAATAACGGAAGAGCACCTGCCCATTGTCTTCCAGCTCTGCCAAAGCAGCGCCATCGGCATAGTAGTTGCCTTCGGCATGGGCGATGGGGACGCGCAGTACCTGCCCAGCCTCACACTGGTTGGTAAAAGCGGTACGATTGCTCTCAACGCGTAGATAGAGGTCGTGGCAGCGAAACTGTAGATTGGTGTTGCGCAGCATGGCTCCCGGGAGTAGTCCGGTTTCCAGCAGGATCTGGAAACCGTTGCAGATGCCAAGCACCGGTTTGCCCTGATCGGCATGCCGTACTACGGCCTGCATGATCGGTGAGAACCGTGCGATTGCGCCTGTGCGCAGATAGTCGCCATAGGAGAAGCCGCCTGGGAGAAGCACCGCGTCGCAGCCTGCAAGGTCAGTCTCCTGGTGCCAGACGGTCGTGACTGGTTGCTGCAGCACCTCTTTGACGACATGCACGCAGTCGACATCGCAATTGGAGCCTGGGAAGATCACCACAGCGAATTTCATGATCTAGCCCTCCATTAGCTCGAAGTGATAGTCTTCGATCACGGGGTTAGCGAGCAGTCGGTCACAGACCTCCCGCACCAACCGTTCGGCCTCCCCACGATCTGGCGCCTTAACCACCAACTCCATGTGTTTGCCTACACGAACTTGCTGCACCTGATCATAGCCCATGCTCTTGAGCGAACTCACCACAGCGGAGCCTTGGGGGTCCAAAATGCTGGGGCGCAGGGTCACCGTAATTGTTGCCTTCCACATCGTCTTATTCCTCCTTTAGTCCATCTACTCTGTCAGCCCTAGTCGGGCAAAGATCCCATCCACATGCGCGAGGTGGTGCCTAAGATCAAAGCAATCGTCGAGATCGGCTGCAGAGAGATGCTCCTGCACAGCGGGCTCGGCGGCAATCAGCTCCTTGAAGCTCTTCTCCTCTTCCCAGGCACGCATGGCGTTCTTTTGTACCAGATCGTAGGCGGTCTCACGCAAGAGCCCCTTATCAATCAGCTTCAACAGTACACGCTGGGAGAAGATGAGACCGCGGCTTTTGTCCATATTGCGGCGCATGTTCTCGGGATAGACATGAAGATTGGCTACGATGCCAGTGAACTTCTTGAGCATGTAGTCGATCAGCGTGGTGGTATCGGGCAAAATGATCCGCTCCACAGACGAGTGTGAGATATCGCGTTCATGCCAGAGCGGGATATCCTCCAGGGCAGCCATGGCATTGCCGCGCACTACCCGCGCCAATCCGCTAATCTGCTCGCAATTAACAGGGTTGCGCTTATGCGGCATGGCCGAAGAACCCTTTTGCCCGGCGCGGAACGGTTCCTCTACCTCACGCATCTCGGTCTTTTGCAGTCCCCGAATCTCGGTGGCGTATTTGTCGAGGCAGGAGGCGATGATCGCCAGAGTAGTCATCAGTTCGGCATGTCGATCCCGTTGGAGAACCTGCGTGGAGATCGGCGATGGGTTCAGACCCATCCCCTGGCAGACATAACGTTCGACGAAGGGGTCGACATTGGCGTAGGTTCCGACCGCCCCAGAGATCTTGCCGACGGCGATGGTCTCCTTGGCACGGGTCAGACGAATCACGTTGCGTTGGGTCTCGGCGTACCACAGCGCGAGCTTCAGCCCAAACGTCGTCGGTTCCGCGTGAACTCCATGGGTACGACCCATGATCGGCAGGTCCTTATAACGAATGGCCTGGGATTTCAGGGTATTGAGGAACTCCTGCAAATCGTCGGCAATAATGGAGCAGGCTTCGACGAGCACGGACGAGAGCGCAGTATCGACCACGTCGGTGGATGTCAAGCCGTAGTGAAGGTACTTTGATTCATCACCGAGGGACTCCGCCACCGTCCGCGTGAAAGCCACTACATCGTGACGGGTAGTCTCCTCGATCTCCTCGATCCGTTCGACGGTGAAGCGCGCCTTCTCACGCATCAGCCGCGCAGCGTCACGGGGGACAACGCCCAGCTCAGCCCAGGCTTCGGTGGCCAAGAGCTCAACGTCGAGCCACTTCTGAAAGCGGTTCTCCTTAGACCACAGCTTGGCCATGACCGGCCTAGAGTAACGATCAATCATTGGCAATATCCTCCCATCGAGAGTCCCAAGTCCCGAGTCCCAAATCCCTAGCGGACAAGAAACCGGACGCATGGGCATGTAATATGAGTCGCCTTAGGCCCCTAGGAGTTCAGATACTCCCTGTAACCCAGCTCCTGCAGCTTGGCGTCTTTGGCCTGAACATCCTTGGCCATCTTGGCCTTATACTGCTGTAGCTTGTCAGCAAGCTCGACATCCTCAACCCCCAAGATCTGCACCGCCAGGAGTCCGGCATTCTTGGCGCCATCAATGGCCACGGTTGCCACAGGCACCCCGGGCGGCATCTGCACCACGGCATAGAGTGCATCGGTTCCGGCCAATGCTCCGCTCTTAAGCGGCACGCCGATCACGGGAAGTGTGGTGGATGAGGCCACAACGCCCGGAAGATGAGCAGCCAATCCAGCGCCGGCAATAATCACGCCAAAGCCTTCCTGATGGGCCGATCTGGACATGCCGATGACCTGGTCGGGACAGCGGTGGGCCGAGGCAATGGTCATGCGAAAGTCGACCCCAAAATCCTCAAGCACCTTTGCCGCCTCGGACATGACCTTCAGATCCGAATCACTTCCCATCACAATCCAGACACGTTTGAACATGGCGTTCATCCTTTCATATGTGCTATGGAAGCAAAAGAGCGGACGTCTCCGTCCGCTCTTCTTCACGGCTGTCTAAAGAAGGAAGCTAGCGATGAAGGCAGCGGATACGAGATACATGAGAGGATGGATATCCTTCGCCTTGCCGCTGAACAACTTGATGACCATATAGGAGATGAGTCCGTAACCAATACCGCGAGCGATGCTATAGGTAAAGGGGATGGTAGCCAGGGTAACAAAGGCGGGGAAACCTTCTTCGATGTCGTCGAAGGGGAGTTCCTTAACAACGCTCATCATCAGGAAGCCGACGATGATCAGCGCCGGAGCGACTGCTTGGCTGGGCACGATGCCGATCAGCGGCACGAAGAAAATAGCGACCGCGAAGCAAAGTGCAACCACCACGGAAGTGAGACCGGTACGACCGCCCTCGGCAACGCCGGACGCACCCTCGACGTAGGTGGTGTTGGAGCTGATACCGAACAGACCACCGATCATAGCGGCAATGGAGTCCGCGAAGAGAACCTTCTTCAAACGGGGAAGCTGACCTTTCTCATCCAAGAAGCCGCCCTCTCCACCGATGGCGACCACAGTGCCCATGGTATCGAAGAAGTCCGTGATCAAGAATGAGAAGATGACCGTCCAGAGACCGATATTGGTTAGGGCCTTGAGATCAAAAGCACCGATAGTAGCGAAGCTGGAAGCGGTAGGCATGCTGATGATGTCGCTTGGCAGCTTGGCAACGCCGATCGCGATAGCGAAGACGGTGGAAGCGATGATGCCGATCAGCATGGAGCCTTTGACCTTACGGGCCATCAGAATAGCGGTGACCAACAGGCCGAAGATAGCGACCCAGAGCTTCGGGCTCCTGACATCCCCGTAGGAGACCAGAGTAGCAGGGTTACCGACGACAAATCCCGCATTGATCAAGCCAATGAGAGTAATGAAGAGACCAATACCCACACCGATGGCACGTTTCATGGTCAACGGGATGGCATTCATGACAGCTTCACGCAGGTTAGTCAGAACAAGCAAGGTGACAAGTGCACCCTCGATGACGACGATACCCATGGCGGTTGCCACTGTAACAGTTTCACCGACAATTCCAAAGGCAAGAAACGCATTTAGGCCCATGCCAGCTGCCAGAGCAAAAGGGTAGTTAGTATAAAGACCCATAAACAACGTACTGACAGCAGCGGCTAGACAGGTCGCGACAATGGCGGCGTCCTTTGGAACACCAGCGGCCGACAGAATATCGGGGTTAGCAAAGATAATGTAGGCCATGGTCATGAACGTAGTCAGACCGGCGATAACCTCGGTCCGTACTGTAGTCTTGTTGGCCTTTAGGTGAAACAGGCGTTCTAGCATCTTTTTCTCTACCTCTCCTTCTCCATTCTCCTCTTATCATGCGCAATCTGGAACCCTAGCTTTCGATCACCTCCGCTGACAGCAACAAGATTTCGGGATCAGACAAACGACAAGGCGGGGAGATTCACTTGAGTAGAGACTCTCTAGGAGACTCGAGTGAAACCTCCCCGCCCGGGCTTTTCTCCCTTCGGTGTAGCGCCAAAGAAGCGCCTGTACCGCTCGGTCCAGCAACGTAAAACGTTCGGAACCCTAGGTACACTCTCCCTCGTAGTCAGGCCATTTACGGCGGCCTGGTAGAGACTTGCGGGCCATATTCCCGCGGATATACGAGTTTGCTTATTACTTTGTTGACCTGGTGTTCTTGCACCCCTACTTTATCATCGTGGCACAGGAGTGTCAATAGAAAAAGCGAACAATCGACAGCTACGATTGTCGAACATTCGACATTAATATGAGCATAATTGTTCAAACTACAGGGATGCGCAGATTAAGAGGGTGGCCACGCAGAAAAACTCCACGTGGCCACCCTCGCAGTTGTCACAACTTATGACATCCTCTTGGGCTAGCGCGACTGCAGCTGCGCCGTTACCCAAGGCCCCGGTCCGGTCATGCCGATCGAGCGCGACTCAATCGTCATGCCAGTGTAGCTCAGTACCAGTATCTCCTGATCGGCCGCATTCTCATCGTCCGATTTCGCCGCCTGGACGCTCTCAATCCTAACACCCGTTAATGCCGCGCGATACACTACATAGCCGCCGCCGGGGCCTGCCCCCCGCGCCACCTCGAGACACGCATCTGGTATCAACTCACCAGTGAAACAAGCGGCCACTAGACGTATCGAGGCAGCATCGACGCGCTTGGCGACAGTCATACGACCAAGCACAGGACCTGTGGCAGACCACGAACCACCAAAGTGAAAGTCAGAGATCTCGATGCCGTACTTGATGGCGTTCATCGGTATTGACGTGTTGGCGGGCATTCCTGGCACGGTCAGGTAAACCCCTCGAGGAGCACGCGCATACGCGTCTCCACGGGATGACATGGGCGTCTTGTCAGCCGCTTCGGGAGCGACGACATGGTTGTCGCGATAGTCAACCGCAATCATCTGACCAGGTTGAACCCCGTCCGTCGCATATCGCCCTTGAACCTTAATGTCGTCGTAGACGAAACTGATCTTCTCCAGCACCTGACAGACTGACTGATCGCCTAGTTCAACCTGGAGATCGGCCACGCGGGCATTGTAGAGAGTCAGACGGTAGTGTGGCAGATCGCCACCGCTGGGTCCAACGACACGACCGCAAACCGTCATGGTGACCGTAGGGATCTGTTGACCGGTGTAGTAGGCCGTGGCGATCCCACCCGAGGCGTTGTCCGGTTCGCGCACGACGGTCAGCTGCTGCAGGCTTGGTCCTGACCCTGCATCGGCATGGGTGACACCCCACTGATAGTCCAGCACGTGACTGCCGCCGGCAAAGCCGCCCTCGGCTATGGATCCTGGAATGCCATCGATGATCAGGTAGATGGGGAACTTGCCCGGACCACCTGAGGAAGGTACTATCCCCTCATCGGTACCAGGCTGCGTGGTGGGCTGTGTCGGCGGCGTGGCGACGAGGTTTGCCTCCATGGGAGCAGAGCTTGAGACCACGGTCCCATCCGTTAGGACAGCCTGTACAGCATAGTAATAGCGGCCTACTGCGACGCTATCAGTGACCGTCAAGCCTGTCAGGGCAAAGTCGTTTAGACGGTTCTTAGCCTGAAACAGATCATCGTTGGCGCTGGATCGATAGACGTTATACTTTACAGGCAGCTGTCCAGACACAAGCGGGGACGGGGCACTCCATGTGATCACCACCTCGGCCCACGCCGTCGAAGGACCGGTTGCCAAGGGGGCGTTTGAGGCATCCACCAAGCGAAAGCTGGCGCTGAGGTTCCAGTCGTTAAACACCCTGCGATCTGGGTTTAGAAGCTTCAGGTCGGTTTGGCTTACCCCCAAAAGAGCTGGCTTGTCGATCAAGATTCCACCCGCCAGTGCGGGCGGGGCGACCGCTACGATCGCGAGGTAGACCATGACCATCACGATCAGAGATCTAGCAGCTTTTCTCACCAGGATCATCCTTTCATGCGCGCATGACACGTCGAGGCTCTCACTGCAGGCAACACATTCGGACGCATACATCGTAACATATTGGACAATTTTCCCACAATAACTATCGGAGTTTACCATGTTTGCGGCGTGGACCGCCAATTGATACTCGTCCATGGATGGTTAGGATTGCTCATGACGATGCAAACTAGGGCGGAGTAAACTCGAAAGGAGTCGAATACATGTTGCAGCTTACCCAGAAAGAACGGCTTTACCTGCAAGACGCGAAACATCATGAGGAACTCTGTATCGCAAAGTTCAATCACTACTCACAGATGGTTTCATGCCAGCAGTTGAAGCAGATTCTGCAGTGGGCCGGTCAACAAGAGACAACCCATCTCCAGAGCATCCAGCAGCTTTCCCAGGGACAGATCCCGCAGACCGGCAGTTCTCAAGGTGGTCAGCAAGGTGGGCAGATGTCAGGTCAGCCGGGTAGCCAGATGCAGTCACAGTCCGGTCAGACCCCATCAGTCGACCAGATCCTGAATCAGATCCAGTCGTCAGTTAGCCAGCAGCAAAGCCATGGTCAGCAGATGCAAGGCATGTCAGCGAGCCAGACGCAGTTCACCGGACAAGGTCAGCTCACTGATCAGCAGATCTGTAACGACATTGTCACCACCGAAAAAGCCGTCAACGACTTCTACGGGACCTTCATCACCGAATCATCGAACCAACAGATGCGTCAGGTTCTGAACCACATTCAGAAGGAAGAACAGGACCACGGCTTCGCCATCTACAAGTATATGGAGCAAAAGGGCTGGTACCAGGCTCAATAGTGAAAAAGATTGACGATCGGGGTCAGACCCCGATCGTCAATCTTTATTTCTTCTGCCAGGCAGCACAGATCAGAAACTTGCCGCCTGACGGTGCAGACAGGGTAACGTCTACGCTGCCTGTAAACCGCACCGCCTCCCCTGCCTTCATGGCAATCTGTTCTTCCGGCGATACAACCACGCCTTGACCTTCGGAGCAGAACACCACTACCTCTGTGCCGTCAGTCCACTGGTTCAGTGGCCAGTTCTGACCGGCCTCCAGCAAGACTGCGTCCATGACGCCGTCGCAGATATCCTTTCGCAGCATCAAATTATAATCCACACAGGTTCCGCCACAGACTGTGGGGGTTCCTCCGGAGAAGCGGTAGACCTGGTAAGGCCGCAGCAGCACCGTGGGACAGCCTGTATGTGTCATCTCCAGGGCACCCTTTTGAATGGCAATCAGTCGGTTGTAATCAGGCAGACTGGTCATAACGGAGCTTTCGTCCTCCACAGTGGCCGCGCTGATCCGCCATAGAAACCTCCGGTCTGCATAGACTGCGCCTTCCGGTGCGATGGCGATTTGAGTCGTGACACCTCCGCTCCAACGGCTGATCACATAGTCTTCACAGGTCAGATGTTTCAGCTTGCTCATTTTTCCACCTGCTCCTTTTCGCGTTCTTGTGCATAGACAAGCACTCGCACTAAACTTGGCGAAGGCACTATTACGTTATCAAACGCACCCACTAGTGGCAGACCGTTCCCTCGAGCTTCGTCAACGATCCGGTGAAAACGGCTCTACCGACTTCTTCTCAGAAGGTCAGTAGAGCCGTTTGGCTCGCTTATTGGGATTCATTTGAGCAGACCTGTTTACCTATCAACCCACCGCTCATGAGAAGCAAACAGAGCAAAGTCGGTTTTATGTCTGCCCATCACGCGCTTCGTTAATTACTCCCACTCAATGGTGGCTGGCGGTTTGGAGGTAATATCGTAGACCACGCGGTTGATCTCACGCACTTCATTCACCAATCGGTTGGAGATGCGCTCAAGGGTGTCATAGGGGATGCGCGACCAGTCGGCGGTCATACCGTCCGAACTCGATACAGCGCGTACCACGATTGCGTGGCTGTAGGTGCGCTCATCGCCCATTACACCGACGCTCTGGATATTGGGCAGGACAGCGAAGGCCTGCCAGATCTCCCGATCGAGCCCCGCCCGCTTCAGTTCGTCACGGACGACCCAGTCAGCATCGCGGAGCAGTTCCAGTTTCTCGGTGGTGATCTCACCTAGGCACCGAATGGCTAAGCCGGGTCCCGGGAAGGGTTGGCGATAGACAACCTCTTCGGGAAGACCAAGCTCAAGTCCCAAAGCGCGAACCTCATCCTTGAACAGCTCACGCAGCGGTTCAACCAGGGCAAACTTCATATCTTCGGGAAGACCACCGACATTGTGGTGCGACTTGATCACAGCCGCAGTAGCCGTCCCGCTCTCCACCACATCGGGGTACAGCGTCCCCTGAACGAGGTAGTCCACCTGACCAAGCTTACGCGCCTCATCCTCGAACACGCGAATGAACTCGGTCCCGATGATCTTGCGCTTCTTTTCCGGATCAGTGACCCCGGCGAGCTTGCCCAGGAAACGTTCGGAGGCGTTGACGTGAATCAACTTCATCTGCAGGCGGTTGCTAAACAGATCAACGACCTGTTCAGCCTCCCCCTTGCGGAGCAGACCGTGATCGACGAATACACAGGTGAGCCGATCCCCGACCGCTCGGTGTACCAACGCAGCAGCCACTGAGGAGTCAACACCGCCACTGAGGGCGCAGAGCACCTCCCCGTGACCAACGCGCGCCTTGATCCGTGCGATCTCTTCCTGAATAAATGAGCTGATCGTCCAGTCGCCACGCAGGCCACAGACCTTAAACAGGAAGTTCTTAAGCAGGTCCATGCCCCGTGGTGTGTGGACCACCTCGGGATGAAACTGGACACCATAGAGCTTCTTACCAGGATTGGCCATGGCCGCCACTGGCGAGTTCGGGGTCTGCGCCAGCACCTGCCAACCTTGCGGTGCCTGTTCAACATAGACACCGTGGCTCATCCAGCATTCGGTGGCCGACTCGATACCAGCAAGTAGGTCAGAGTGGTCAACAATGGTTAGCGGGGTCTTGCCAAATTCCTTCTTCTCGGCTTTCCCGACCTCGCCACCTGAGAGATGGGCCATCAGCTGCATGCCATAGCAGATACCTAGTACCGGCACCCCGAGTTCAAATAGCCCTGGATCGACCAACGGTGAGTTGGGAGCGAAGACCGTGGCCGGACCACCGGACAGGATGATCCCCTTCGGATTGAGGCGACGTAGTTCCTCAAGAGGAGTATTGTAGGGCTTGATTTCACAATAGACCTGACATTCGCGCACCCGTCGGGCAATAAGCTGAACGTATTGACCGCCAAAGTCGAGAATGATCACTCTTTGGTGCTCCATATGGCTGACCCCCTAGTGAAACGTTCGGTATTTGCCGTTCATTATAGCAGATGGTTGGAAAAGCTGTAAAGGGTCTAGACGCCGATCTCCTCAGCCTTGACCGCGGCTTCCATCATCGCCCACAGCTCTCTCCAGTTCTTATCATCCCCTACCGGGAATCTGCCGAAACGACTCTTGACATATTCATTGGTCAGTGACCGTAACCAAACGGACCAATGTGGACGCTGAGCGACTAGCTTTTCCAGATGCTCGTAAGGCGTCAGGTTCTGGGGCAAAGGCAGATTGAGCTGGCGGCAGATGATCAGCATCTCCCGATACAGAGCATCGATCCAGGGTCGATCGACCCTCCTGTGGGCACGATTCAGTCGCCAGCGTCGGAAGAGCACGCGTGTGGCAAACCGTAGACGGCGGCGATAAAACGCCATGGGGATCGCTAGGACCATCACCCACCACCAAGACCAACGGAGCTCGAGCTGGGACGCGGTGCTGCCGCCAGCCGGAAGACCGATCGCCGGGATGGCTTTAGGCGTCGGGGTCTCTGACCCAAGCTCCGTGCGATCATCCTCGTCACCCAGCTCCGGATCCTCCTCATCAACCGAAGGACGGCGGATCAACTGATGTGAGAAGAATGAGGGTGTGGGCTCAAACTCCACCCAGCCGATCCCCTCGAAGTAGACCTCCACCCAGGCATGGGCGTCTTTGCGGCGCACGATGTACTCGCGGGACTCGCTGTCATACTCGCCCGGCGCGAAGCCGGTCACCCAGCGGGCGGGAATCCCCACCGAACGCAACATCACCACCATGGCAGTAGAAAAGTGGACACAATAGCCCTTCTTGCTAGTGAAGAGGAAGTGATCGACGAAATCGGTACCCACAAGTGGTGGCGAGGTCCGGAGCGTGTAGTCATAGCTCGTCGACAGATAGCGTTCGATGGCACGCACCTTGTCATAATCGTTGCCATGGACCGTGGTGATCTGCGTCGCGAGATCCCGCACTCGTTTTGGAAGCGACCCTGGTAGCTGCAGGTTCTCGCTGGTCTGATATGCCCAGATGAGTGTCGGATCAGCGGTCCTCGTCCGGCGCAGCAGCTCCTCGTCATAGGTAGGCACCCAGACCGTCGTCGTATAACTCGCCGGCGAAGGGATATGGTACCTAACCTGAGCATGGTAGTTGCCGTTTTCATCGGCCACGATCGCAGTCTCGAGTTCGCCCATGTCGATTTGCATCTCATAACCATGGGGGACCGCCAGTTGAGTTGGCTGCCCCATCGTCGGAGCGGTGAGTAGCGTGACGCGCGCAGTGATCTCTTTCATTTGGTGCGCATCTGGCAGCGGCCAGTCATAGGGGGCTGCCGAGCCGGGAAGACGATTAGTGTCCACCAACCTGGGATCGTAGTCCCACCGCTCACCGTCATAGACCGTCATGGCCTCACGGCGCCAATACAAGGGACGGGGTGAGGCCACGCGCATGACGATGGTCTGATCTTGCCGATTGTAGCTCCCCAGGCGTCCCGTTCGCCAACCGTCGCCGTCATCGTCATTGATCGAAGCTGGCAGATAGGGTTCGAGCTGGGTGATGACCTGATCATAGAGTGGGTTAAACAACGTTAACCGCGGTGTCGTATCGCGGACGACCAACGCGAGCAGCAGGGCTAACGCCATGACCTTCCATACCAGTCCAAACCAAGCCGCCCGATGCTGTTCGTGTGCTGCACTGATCTCTGGGAACTCCGCTGATAGATGTCGGCCGCGTATACTAGCCCAAAGATACACCACACTGGTGAAATAGCCCGCTACCCCCCAAAAGGACGCAGCTTGAATGGTGATCTCCAGCAGAAAGAAGGAGACAAACCCCGTGGCCCACGTCGCCAGAATGTGCTCACGCTGGTAGACGTGCGTGAAGAAGAGCACGGCGACTAGCGCGCTTATCAGCAGGAAGCCTGACAGTTGAAATACTGATTCATAAAAAGCGTCTGTCAGTGCTGGCAGCTGTTTCACATGCACCAGCAGAGTGTGACCATACTCAACCCACCAGGTGGCAGTCCACCACGGTAGATGATCGAAGAAGAACGTCTTGGCAGCGTGGATGATGACGAGCACGGCCAAAAGCGGCGTAAGGATCCAACTATAGCGGCTCCGCCACCCGATGTAGATCATCCCGAATAGGATGAGGAGCTGACCCTGCAGCAGCCCCTCGGTGATCCCGAGCACAAAGAAACGTGACCAAGGGGAGATCAGGGAGATGAACATCACGAGCATGGCCACGACCTGACCAAAAGAGGGCAAGGATCTACTAACCGAGGAGCGCATACCTCACCTCCCCCAGTGCCAACGCCAGATCATCATCAGCCTTGACCACCAGCCACGGGGTGGCCTGTTCCGTGCCTGGCCGCGTTGGAGCGATCGGCTCCACACCATAGCCTGCCAGATCAAGCTGTATCACGACCACTCGTATCTGTCGCATCTTCAGTGTAAGGATCAGCTCATGCAGTGTCTCATCAGCCATGGATGAGATCAGGATCAACGCGCCCCCGGACGGCACCGCCGTCAACTCAGCCGCGGGTGATCTAGCTCTATCCCCCGGCACGGCGGCAACTAAAGCGAGAGCGTCAAGGAGCAGGGTCTCTTGGGCTGCATGGTCGCGGGCTGGATAGGCTGCTGCTGGTGCGCCAGCAGCGATCAGCCCGGTCGCCACTCTCCGTGCGAGCAGGTGACTGATCAACGAGGCTGCCATCACCACAGCCCGCTCAAACGACGAGGCATCGCCTGTCCCCGCATGGCGGTTGGCGCAGCAATCTAAATACAGATGGACCTGTGTCCGCGATTGGTGCGCATAGGTCCTGACCATCAACTCACCCGTCTTGGCGGTCGTCTTCCAGTGCACGCGCCGAATGCTGTCGCCGACAAAATACGGGCGCAGGCCCATGGGCTGTGCCATATCCTCTGAAAGTTGGCGGTCTCGGTCGGCTAGGCCGGTGGCATAGCCAGCTCCATCCACCCGTCCCTCGATGGCGATGATGCGCGGCAGAACGGTCAGGTCGATCCGACGCTCGACAGCCCACGCCTGGTCAAATAACCCCAGGAGGTCATGCAAGGTTAGTCGAACCCACAGCCGGTCGTAGCGTCCGCGCTGAGTAAAGCGGATCACTAGGCGAAAGCGGTGCTTCGCGCGCCGCGCCACCACCCCACAGTGAGATTGGGGCTGATCCACTGCGATCCCAGGCACAGCAGCTACCAGCGCAGTCAGCCAGGGCCATGTGACCATGGACACGTTCTTGACCGTCAATACCAGCGGATAGTCCTGTCCGACCATCACACGCTGGTCGAAATCCACCTCATCGCTGAGCGCGATCCCTTGAGCGCCGAGATACAACCAAGCTGCAGAGCCCAAGTATACGCACAGCGCAAAGGCAAATAGAAAGAAGGGCACATATCCCCCCACCGAGTGGGCGAAGAGCCCCATCAGGATTAGAACCAGAAGATAGATCCGACGTTTTCTCATGCTATCCTCATGCTGGAACCACGGTTAGCTGGAGTAGCTCGTTGAGAATCGCCGCAGGCTGCCGCCCCCGCAGGCGCGCCTCGGGTTTCAAGATCAGGCGGTGAGACCAAGCATAGGGCAGCAGAAACTTAACGTCATCCGGCAGCACGTAGTCACGGCCTTTGAGCAGAGCCCAGGCCTGACAGAGCCGCGCCAGCGCCAGTGTGCCACGTGGTGACACCCCAAGAAACAGGTCCGAATGCTGCCTAAGGTTCTGGGCCATCTGCACCAGATAGTGATCAATGCTCGGAGCGACGTGGACTTCACGCACAGCCGCCTGTAGATGGGTAATCTCATCGCCAGAAATGACTTTATCGAGATCGTGGATCGGGTGTTCGCCTCGCAGCCGAGTGAGCACCAGCAGCTCCTCGTCCAGGGTGGGGTAACCGAGGCTGATCTTAAGCATGAAGCGGTCGAGTTGCGCCTCTGGGAGGGGATAGGTCCCCTCGTATTCAATGGGGTTCTGCGTCGCCAGCAGCATAAAGGGTTGTGGCAGGCGATGCGTGATCCCATCCACTGTCACCTGCTGTTCTTCCATGGCCTCCAGCAGACTGGTTTGTGTACGTTGTGAGGTCCGATTGACCTCATCAGCCAAGACCAGATTGGCCATTAGGGGGCCCGGACGGTACTCAAAGCTCCGCGACTGTGGGTTGTAGATCGATACGCCCGTGATATCGGCGGGTAGGAGGTCAGGCGTAAACTGGACACGCCGGAACTCCAATCCAGTGGACTTGGCCAAGCTCTTGACGAGCATGGTCTTCCCTACTCCAGGAACGTCATCGATCAGCACGTGACCCTTGGCTAAGAGAGCTGCCACCACCAGTTCGATGGCTAGTCGTTTACCGACTAGTACCTTTTCGAGGCTGACCATCAGTGTCTGCACGTTGCTCTGCAAGCAGCACCACTCCTTCTACATGTGAGAACGATCATAACTGGCACTTTCTTCATGTAACTGATAGTTTCCTGCAGAGCTACAGGTAGTAGTACAGCAGAAAAGAGAGCCCTTGCGGGCTCTCTTCTGGGTGGACGGTACGTTCGGTGCGGGGTGAAGCATGCTTTTCATTCAACCGCCCATCCCCCGTTACATCTGTCTTTCACAACCTATAGAGGTTGCTGTCGACCTCGCGCCTAGCCGGCGCTAGATGTAACTACGGTGGGCGTGCGGATATCCTTACGGATATTCGCTACATCATGCCGGGCATGCCGCCGCCCATACCGCCCATGGCGGCTGCAGCATTGGCATCCTTCGGCTCGGGCTTATCGGCGACCAGGGACTCAGTGGTGAGCACCATGGAAGCGATGGAAGCGGCGTTTTGTAGGGCAGAACGGGCGACCTTGGCGGGATCAACGATACCAGCCTTAATCATGTCGACATACTGCTCGTTGGCAGCGTCAAAACCGACACCCTTATCCTTAGCCTTGACCTTCTCGACCACCACGGAGCCTTCAAAGCCAGCATTGTGGGCGATCTGACGAACGGGCTCTTCCAAGGCGCGGCGAACGATATCGATGCCGATCTTCTCGTCAGCGTTGTCACCTTTGAGGGTCTTCAAAGCGGAGAGCATAGCGATGAAGGCGACGCCGCCACCAGGCACGATCCCTTCCTCGACAGCAGCGCGAGTGGCTGAGAGTGCGTCTTCGATGCGGAGCTTCTTGTCCTTCATCTCGACCTCAGTCGCAGCACCGACCTTGATCACGGCGACACCGCCGCCGAGCTTGGCCAGACGCTCTTGCAGCTTCTCACGGTCAAAGTCAGAGGTGGTATCCTCGATCTGAGCGCGGATCTGGGAGACGCGTTTCTTGATCTCGTCAGCGTTGCCAGCACCATCCACGATGGTGGTATTCTCCTTAGCCACACGGACCTGACGGGCGCGACCGAGCATGCTGATATCAGCGGTCTTCAGGTCGAGACCGAGCTCTTCACTGATCACTTGGCCACCAGTGAGAATGGCGATATCTTCGAGCATGGCTTTGCGGCGATCGCCAAAGCCAGGAGCCTTGACAGCCACGGTGTTCAGTGTACCACGCAGCTTGTTGACGATCAGAGTAGCGAGAGCTTCACCCTCGACATCCTCAGCGATCATCACGAGCGGCTTGCCGCGCTGAACGACCTTTTCCAGAACCGGGAGCAGGTCCTGGATATTGCCGATCTTCTTGTCAGTGATCAAGATGTAGGGCTCGTCCATGACGGTTTCCATCTTGTCAGCATCGGTGACCATGTAGGCGGAGACGTAGCCGCGATCAAACTGCATACCTTCGACCACTTCTAGATCGGTGGTCATGGTCTTGGACTCTTCGACGGTAATCACGCCGTCTTTGCCAACCTTCTCCATGGCGTCGGCGATCAGCTTACCGATGTACTCGTTGTCAGACGATACGGAAGCGACCTGCGCGATGGCTTCCTTGCTCTCGATGGGTTTGGCGAGGTTCTTGATCTCCTCAACGGCAACGTTGACGGCCTTTTCGATACCACGGCGCAACACCATGGGGTTAGCACCGGCGGTCACGTTCTTTAGGCCTTCGCGAACCATAGCCTTAGCGAGCAGGGTAGCAGTGGTGGTGCCGTCACCGGCGACGTCCTGCGTCTTGGTGGCGACTTCCTTCACCAGCTGGGCGCCCATATTCTCAAAGGGATCTTCCAGCTCGATCTCGCGGGCGATGGTGACACCATCGTTGGTGATCAGAGGTGCGCCAAACTTCTTGTCGAGGACCACGTTGCGCCCCTTGGGACCAAGGGTGACGATAACGGTATCGGCCAGCTTATTGATCCCACGCTCTAGGGCGCGGCGAGCTTCTTCATTGTAGATAATCTGCTTTGCCATTAAGTAATTCCCTCCTTCGTCTATGTCTAGGCAAGACTAACCCGGGCTGACTATTCCACGATAGCGAGGATATCCTTTTCGCTGAGGATCAGAAACTCTTCGCCGTCACGCTTGTATTCCGTACCGGCGTACTTCGAGTAGATCACGCGGTCACCGACTTTGACATCCATGGTAAGCTTGGTTCCATTGTCCAACGTACGGCCGGTGCCGATGGCTACGACCTTGCCCTCTTGGGGCTTCTCCTTGGCATTGCCAGGAAGGACGATACCGCTGGCCAACTTCTCCTCTTGCTCCAAGACCTTGATGACAACGCGGTCACCCAATGGCTTGATATTCATTCACATACCCCTCCTTTGAGTAACTTCAGCTTGATCGGCTTGATCAGCTATGATTTTGAGTGAGCCAGTCTGCCTATTAGCACTCACCTGCGTTGAGTGCTAATACCATTATTGATAATAAATAATGGCAGTATACATGGCAAATGGCATTTCTTCTTCAATGCGGCAGTTATGGCGAATTGTGATCAAATTGCTCCCATTTGCTCGCGATATCTTCGCCGCAAGCTTCCTCCACGAACTCGGCCTCCGTACCCCCTGCCTGGGAGGGGCCAGCCCACGTAGCGCGACTTAGTGAAGGCCATTAAGAGAGCGCAGTCACCGAGGATAAGAACCAGGCCACTGTTTGAGCCCGTAGGGCGAGTTTGGCCGGTTCCCGAGGTGACGAGCTCGTTCAAGTATACACGAAGCTCCGGAGCGCGGTGGGCTGGCCCCGGTTCTATTTCGACGTCCCCTGCCTCCTAAACTGCGCCACTCGCACGTCGGTAGTCACCTGCCAGGCTGGCCAGGCATCGTGCCAGGATATCGCTCGCCACAGGGCTGGCTCGCTGGTATAGATCCGATAGCCGAAGCCAAATGGCTCCGCCCGCAGCTGTTGGGATTTTAGAACAGCCTGGTCAATCATCCACTTAGCCTTATCCGCCACAGCCTGCTGGGCCTGCATCAGCTCGGCTAGGCTCAAGGCCCGGATCATGCTCTGCTCGATGATATCTCCTTCGAGGGTTAGCGCGCTGTGAATCCCGGACGGGGTGATCTTGGTCTTGGTGCCAGTATTGCGAACGACCACCGTCACGAAGTTCTGTGGGCCATCGATCGGCACGGTGATCTTGGCGAGTTGGCGGTTCCCCTGGATCAGGTTGACACCCCCGGTCTCCTCTGGCGTGAGGATGCCTTGGAGACGACCACCGTAGAGCACCGCCGTCCCAGCGTTCTGCAGCTTTACCTTCTCTTCTTTGGCCTTGTCAGCATCCTTGCCCGCACCGCCCCCGCCGTCTTTCGGCTCCGCTGGCGGCTGTTCCTTCACGACCTCCAAGACCGGTAGTCCGGGATAGCGTCCCGGCTCACGACGCTGCACTAGGTAACGGCCGAGATCGGAGCGATAGTCGAGGGCACTGCGGTCGGCACTCTCCAACATATTGGCCACATAGAGGCTTGACGCCGGTTCGACGGGGATTTTCGCTTCGAGGAGATCCTTGGCTTTTCCCTTGCTGATCACCACTTGGACCAGGCGCTGCACCGTAGGATCACGCACGAAATAATCCAGAGCGGGATCGATCCCCAGCTTGGCAAACTCCTCACCAAAGGCGATGACTCGGATATGTCCGAAGAAGAGCTCCCGATCCAGCTGCTCCTGTAGTGTCGACACAGCAGCCTGTAGTGTGGCTCCTGAGCCCTCAAGGTTGATGAAGGCATCGCCTTCCCCCCCGCCCTCAGGACTACCCAGCTTCTTGATGATCGCGACCTGCAATGTGAGCGCCAGCTCTCCCGGGCGTTCGCCTGTGTCAATCCCTGCACCGAGGACCACAGTCCGTTCCTTCAGCGGGCGCAGATCCCAACACCCGGTGAGGGTGGACAGGATTGCCACCAGCGTCAGCAGCGCCACCGCTCTATGCCTCATCAGTTCGGCCCCCTTTCCCGGTCAGCTTGGCGGTCAGGTAGAGCAGGATGGGCAATCCATAGGCGATAACCAACCCTGCCAGCCCAGCCAAGATGCCTAACTGCTCCAGCTGTGGGATCCCTTTGGGCAACAGCGCCAGGACCATGGCCGCGACTCCCAATCCCCAGATCAGCCAGCGCGGATTTTTCGGCTTGACCACGCGAATCACGCCGAAGGCGCTGAAGAAGAGCAGGTTCACACAGACGAGGAAGATCGGGCCGATCCACACGGCCAAGAAGAGATAGTCGAGTCGTTCGATAAACGCCCCGCGAATATGCACCGCCCGGGCGAGCTCCAATCCTGGCCAGATGGTCTCCACGGTATGGTAGGCCCCCAGGACCGACACCGTCACGGTGACGACCAGTGCATAAATGATGGTCCCGACCAAGACGGCACTGTACCCCACGTGACGCAGCCCCTTGACCTTGTCCATAAACGGGATCAGATAGAGGATGATCACGAACCCGTAGAAGGAGTTTAATATCTGCAGTGAGCGCATGCCGAAGAAATTCTGCAGCCGGAAGTTTCCCAGGGGCCGAAGGTGAGAGAGCTCCGCGTGCCTTAGGCCGAGCCCAAAGACGACCAGAGTGATGACGATGATAACGGGAATAAGCACCTCGGATAGCCTGGCAATGGCTGAGAGGCCACCCTCGATGGTATAGATGCAGGTCACGATCAGGGCGATGACCAGAAAGGTCGGCGGTGCCTTGGGCAACAGGACCGACTTGAGCAGTTCGCTGTTGAGGCGGACTTGCAGCGGCACATTGAGAAACAGCACTCCCGCCATGGCCAGACCGATGATCAGACCAAGGGGTCGGCCCCATAGCTCGCTGACCAGCTCAATGACCGTCCTGCCGGGGAAAAGTTCGGCCAGACGTCCCACGATGCTGGCCACGATCACGGACAGTAGACCGATCACTACCACCGGCAGCCAGGCCGTCTCACGGGCGATCTCGGCACTTAAGTACGGCAGCGTCAAGAGCGTGATGCCATACATGGTCCCACTGACCATAAACCAAGCCTGGCGACGGTTGATTCGGTTAGCGCCTTTCATCGTCTGCTCCCCCTTCGTCACTATCACCCGGGTTTTCAGTCGTGCCTTGACTGGGCTTGAGGGAGATCGAGTCAGTAAAAGACTCTTTCCATGGGGGTGTTGCCTGGCCCATTACTTGCCACCAGTTGCCCTGCGGTGCAGCCTGACGCCACTTCTGAGGGGAGCGAACGCTCTCCGGTCGCCTTTGGAAGAGCCAGAAGGGGAAGCGCATCACGGTATCTTTGTAGTCGGACACGCGCATGGGTGAAAGTGGAGCGAGATAGGAGATACCAAAGGACTGCAGGCTGCAGACATGGGCCAAGAGCACCAGACCTGCCAAGGCGACGCCATAGAAACCGGCAGAGATGGCGGCCAGTATCAGCACAAAACGGATCAGGCGAATGGCGAGTGAGAGCGAATAGTTGGGGGAGGTAAAAGTCGCTACGGCGGTGATGGCCACCACGATGGTGAGCAGTGGACCGACTAGACCGGCGCGAACGGCCGCATCACCCACCAGGAAACCACCTACGATACCGATGGTCTGACCGAAGGGGCCAGGCAGGCGGATGGTGGCTTCACGCAAGATCTCAATGGCGATCTCCATCAAGATGACCTCCACGAAGCTGGGAAAGGGCAGTGTCTCGCGTGAAGCCGCGACAGTGAGAAACAGGTTGAAGGGAAAGACCTGGGGATGATACTCCGAGATGGCAATGTAAATGGCGGGACTGAAGACACCGAGAACGATCCCCACCCAGCGCAGCAGCCGTACCCAAAGACCGATGGGGAAACGATTGTAGTAGTCCTCTGCTGCCTGCATCAACATCGGTAGGGTGGTGGGCACTAGCATGACAAATGGAGTGTGATCCGTGATGATGGCGATCCGCCCCTCAAAGACCGCTGCCGCTGCTTTGTCAGGACGCTCGGTGGACTGGATGGTGGGGAACACGCTCCAAGTGGGGTCCTCGATGATCTCCTCGATATTCTGGCTCTCGAGGATGGCGTCAGGATCGATCGTCTCTTTGATAGTGTTCAGACGCTCCTTCAGCTCATTGACCAAACTGTCGTCCGCGACCCCATCCAGATACAGAATCGCCACATCGGTCTTGCTGCGGGCTCCCAGCTGAAACGACTTCACGCGCAAGTTTGGATCGCGGATAAAACGGCGCAGGAGGGCCGTGTTCGCGCGGAGGCCCTCGATGAAGCTGTCGCGAGGACCTCGAGCCGAGGGCTCAGTGTCCGGTTCCTGCGGTCCGCGCATCGGCCAACCTTTGGTGTTGGCTTGGAGGATCTTGCTGCACCCATCCACCAGCACCAGTGTCTCGCCCGAAAGCAGGGCAGTAAAGGCGGGGTCATACTCCTCCTGCACCTTCGTCTCGCCCAAGACTACCGCGTGGCACATCAGCTGATCGATGATATGTTCCTGATCGATCTTCTCCTCCAGGTTGGCGATCGGCACAAAGTGCATCAGAGCACTGAGCACCCCGTCAGCGAGCACGGTACCCGATGCCAGCCCGTCAATGAAAACCGCAACGGCCTTAAACTCCTTCTCGACGCCAAAGGCAAACTCACGCAGCACGAGGTCGTCGCTATCAAAGGTCTGTTTGATGTAATCGATATTCTCGTGCAGCTTCGTCGTCGGTTTCTTCTGCTTGTCGGCACGGGCAGGGCTCGTGGATTGCTCAGAGACTGGTGGGGTAGGCTTCGACGCTAAAGACTTCTTCGGCTTGATGGGCTTGCGAAAAGGCACGGACAAACCTCCCTGCACAACTGAATGGCCTTCACCCGTGTATCATCTCCCAGCATCAACCAATTCATGCCGAATAAGGAACTCAATCTACCGTACAACAATTACTTAAAAAATGGTGACAGGCTACTTTTTTTAAATTACTGTCGAAAAGGAAATAAAACCCACCCAGGCTAATCCCTGGGTGGGCAACGATGGAGTTCAGTTTCGGTGATCACATAATCCATCCGCTGGTCATGGGGCTCAGCAGGCAGATGGTCAATCAACTGCAGGTCGAAAGCGAGTGCCACCCGGACAACCTCGGGGCGACAGCTCTCAAGAAAGCGATCATAGTAGCCTGCTCCATAGCCTAAGCGGTTGCCGCTTCTATCGAAGACAACACCCGGAACGACCACCAGGTCGACCTGCGTCGGCGGTATCGGCTCCTGCCCTCGCCTGGGCTCCATGATCCCATAGGCCCCTTCGACCAGATCGTGACTGCCCAAGACGGGATACAGTTCGAGCGCCCGGGTCTTCTTGATCGAGACCGGCAGGAGAACCCGCTTCCCCTCCTCGACAGCTCGGTCGATGAGGCTGCGCGTCTCCACTTCATTGCGAAATGCGACGTAGAGCAGGACGGTCTGAGCGTGGTGCCACTGGCTCAGTCCGCATAGCCGCTCCACGATCATCTGGCTCTTCTGGTTCACATCCTGAAGCGGAAGTTGCCGGCGTGCAGACAAAATAGACTGGCGTAGCTCTTGGCGATCCAAATGACTTACCCCCAATGCAGGCGCCTAAATAACGTAGGCAGCCCAAGAGTAGCTGCGATGCCGATCAAGGCATAGCGGAACACATCAGATAACACACTCACTGGCAAAATCGGTTTCACCCCAGCCTTAATAGCCAAGAGGACCACCAATCCAAGCATCAGCTTGCTGATCTGCAAAATGGGCGAACACTGCTCCTTGAAGCCGACCCATCGCTCTTCGATCAGGTATCCAGGTGCCATGCCCATCAGAAAGCCGACGATCTTCACGGCGTCAGAGCTGCGGTCAAACACCAGCAGGACTGGGGGCAGTGCGATCGCGACGGCCAGATTGATGGCGAAGCTGATGTGCCTCCCGACCCACCACTGGTCAAATAAAGCAAAGAGGTAGGCGAAGGCAATCCCTAGGGTTAAGCCCACCAGCACGTCCTGAGGCCAGTGAACGCCGAGATAGATACGGGAAAGACCGACCAGAACCATGATGGCGATCGACCACCAGGTGAGCAGGCGGTTCTTCACGCGTAGGGCTAGATAGCCCC
>CAZINL010000024.1:0-1657 GCA_964540595.1 uncultured Clostridia bacterium | reverse complement strand
TAGCCCCAGAAGGTCCCCGCCCCTTGGCTATGGCCACTAGGCATAGAATAACCGCTCGCCGTCTGGACCATGAGGCTGCGTATCCCTGGCTGACCGATGGGGCGCGCTGCTTGCCATAGGTTCTTCAGATAAGAGTTCAAGAATTGACTGGAGAGGAAGACCACACTCAGTCGAAAGGCCAAACCCTTGCTCACGCACCAGAACAGTAGCGCGATGACCACCACATAGAACTCTTCGGAACCGAGCTGGGTAATCAGTGAGAAGAACCCATCAAGGATGGGATTATGGATCGACTGCAGCGCAAGTATGATCTGCGAGGGCATGGCAGGCCTCCTTTGCACGAAAATCCAGGGCCTAAGTCTCGACCCTTATAATTGGACGTTTGGGGCGTGGTTTCCTTTTGTCCACAAGTAACAAAGAAATCCATCCGATCGGTCACCGTGGATGGGCTACTCGTGACGAGATCTGTCGATAGCGCCATCGCCAGTCGCAGGTTGTGTCGACCGTACGAGCCATCATTGCCATCATCTAGGAGTCATGATCTTGTCCAATTGAGCATAGGATGTACTGTAGGAGTTGGACTTGACGTAATCTACCGGCTAATCCACACAATCCACAAGGTTATCCACAGCTCAGGCCTATATATCACGGCACTTTCGAGCATTTTCCCCATGATCCACAACGAAGTTACATAAGAATTACCCAGAATTATGTCCAAAGGCTACTCCAGCGGGCACAAGGGGTGCGGGAGTTATCCACAGGAACTTGTCCAACCGGGGGTGTGGACAAGTTCGAGACACTAGACCGCACTAGGCACTAGACCCAAGACACTAGACACTAGAAATGATGGAATGCAAGAAGACCATGCGGAAAGCCCTTACGGCATCCACATGGTCCTTCCGTTCTTAGGGTGTCACTAGGTCGGGTGGCCTAATCTACGGCCCATCTACGTTCGGGTCCGCAACCTTAGCGTACTCCCTCAACTCCTAGTGTCTAGTGTCTTGAGTCTAGTGTCTGCATCAATACGCCTTCTCCCCCAGCTTCAGGTTGGGATAAGCGTTGAGGTCGAGCCCTGCCACCTGACGGCGCTGCAGCATGTAGTGCCCCACGCAGGCGATCATGGCAGCGTTGTCGGTGCAGAGGATCATCGGGGGAGCGGAGAAGTTTAGTCCCGCTTGCTCGCAGCGCTTCGTGAGCTCGGAGCGCAAGCGGCTGTTGGCGGCTACGCCTCCTGCCAGCAGGACCTGCCGAGCCCCGGTCTCGCGCACCGCCGCCAGGGTCTTGTCCACCAACACATCGACCACAGCCCACTGGAAGCTAGCCGCCATGTCCGCCGTGTTCACCGTCTCGCCTTTCATCTGACGTTGATTGATCAGGTTAAGCACGGCTGACTTAAGACCACTAAAGCTAAAATCCAGTGATCCGTCGAGCGTTGCTCTTGGCAACGCATACCCCTGTTCATCGCCCTCCTTGGCTAAACGATCGATGGCTGGCCCACCTGGATAACCAAGGCCTAAAGTACGAGCAACCTTGTCAAACGCCTCACCTGCCGCGTCGTCGATGGTCTCGCCCAGCAAGGCGTAGGCGCCCACGCCGTCCACCCGCATCAGCTGCGTATGGCCACCCGACACCAGCAGCGCCACAAAGGGGAATTCGG
>CAZINL010000023.1:22449-24939 GCA_964540595.1 uncultured Clostridia bacterium | reverse complement strand
GTTTTGCCGTAGAAAAACTGGCGCTTCTGCTGCCCGTCGGAACCATAACCAATGGTCATCGCGGCCTGATAACGTCCGTCCTTGCGCTTACATATAGAACCCTCATTATTGCCACGCTTTTTACCCCTCTTCTCAGCCATAGAAGTTAATTCCTTTCTTGTACCAAGATGACAAAAAACCTGCTATCTACTAGCAGGTTCAAGTGTAATTAGTGTAGGTTCCTCCTGGGAGACCTTCTGGCAGATGGCGTCCCTAGAAACAAGCGTTACACGATCACAAACAATAGCGATAATTGGATGGCCTAGGTCAACGATTGCCGTTGTCAAGTCTACCCCTCCACTTCTCACTCGCTCTTCTCATAGTCTGTTCGTATTGTAGCATACGAACATGACTGCGAACAGATGTTCGGGATATATTACGGACTTAGTGAAAATGCTGTTTCACTTGATTCCGCTTGACATGGCCGAAAACCTTTCCGCTATAGCGGAATTAAGGCTTTTCTTTACTTTTTTCAATCTTTTCCGCATTTCGCAGAGCGTCAATGATCTGGCTCAAAGTATCTGGGTTGACCTGAAACTCAGCAGCCTTGATCGCCAACTGTAGATAGGTGATCCCCTTTTGGTCCCGCAGAAAACGTTGCACATCCGGCGGTAGCATTTCCTCCAGCGTCTGGACGGGCAAGAGGTTCGTTTCCTCAAAAAACATCTCAATAGGAACACGGAACGCGTCGGCTATCTTCTTGAGTACGGTTGCTGTTGGTTGGCTAACACCGCGCTCTAATTCACCCAGGTAGGTCCGTGACACGCCAGATACTTCGTGGAGCTCTTGGAGTGTCCAGCCCTTCAACGTGCGAAAATGTCTTATCTTCTCTCCGACATGGTTGTTCTTGTCTCCGATGCTCTCTGCCATTCTACCACCACCTTTCTGCAACTATTAAACATTCGACAATCATGTCGGCAATCCTGCCGTCAAGGCGGAAAATAAATGACGGGATTTCGTCATTTGGTTGTTGACAATGACGGTATACCGGCATATACTAAAAGGCGAAAGACGGAATACCGCCGGGGTAACCCGGCCTTCTCTAGACCAGTCGCGACGGTATACCGTCGGAAAAGGAGGTGAAGACGGTATGCAAGTATACTACGACGACATTCGTCGACTCCGCAAGTTGAAAAAGATGACTACGCTGGACCTGGCTGCTAAGAGCGGTGTCAGTAAGACCACGATCAACGACATTGAGAACTATCGCGTCGTGCCAACGGTCGAGACGATCTGTAAGCTGGCATCGGCCCTGGAGTGCGACCCACAAGACCTGTTCAAGTGCAATAGATAGGATGCCCAATGAGGTGACATATGAACGACTGGGATAAATACCCCCTAGTTCTCAAGGTTAATCATGTCAGGGAGATCACCGGGGCGGGCATTCACACCGTCTACGCATGGACGCGACGCAAGGGATTTCCAGCCATTAGAGATGGTAAGGCCATATTGATACCGCGTGATCCTTTCCGCAGGTGGCTTGAAGAGCAACGAGTGTGAGGAACGGAGGAAGAGCCATGGACAAGAACCTGCCGATCACCAAGGAGTATCTGAACGACCAGCTGCGTCAGCTACGGGTGCTACTCCTTGAAGCCAAGTGGAGAGAGCGTGCTACAGATCTGAGCTATCACGAGATCGACTTGGTGTCTGGCAGACTGGATCTGATAATCCGTGATCTCGGCGTCGATCGTGCGATCAGTCAGAGACCCAAGATACTCGGGCACAAGGGATGACGGCCGCGACGGCCTTCTTCTTTTGCCGAGGTGAGGACAAGCCCACAGAAGGGAGGTGACTAAGAGTGAACGACCCCAAAGAAAAACTCCCAGAGCAGCAGCAACCGCCCCAGGAGCAAGGCACGTGGTGGAGACGGTTTGAACTGATCAAACCCGAGCAAGGTGAAGAGCTGGACAAGCTGTGCTGGGATAAAGGGCTATCACGCCAAGACCTGCGCCTGATCCTGACCACCATCAAGATCAAGGATGGGATGGAAGATACCTTCGAACCACATCGTCTAGTCGATGCTTAAGCTCATCAACAGATGAAATCCCTTTGATAGTCTCTATAGTCCTCTTGGTTCCGGATATCTCCCAGACATAGATCGTCGCCTCAAAATTGTGGCGCTGATTGTCCAGACCACTTACTTCGATGTCATACCCGTTACCCAGGTCTCTGTAGACTACGTATTCGAGGTCTATTGTCTTGATCTCATACGGGGATCCCAAAGCTAGGCAGACCTCGCGGATTTTCTTACCTGGACCAGTGGTGCTCATATGTATCACCTCCTCGCGAACGGTTTCTGCTCTGTAAGCTGGGAATCCTCCACCGGAAAGGATGTGAGATAAATGAGCGTTCCAATAGGTCAGCTTGTGACCGCGATCATAGCCAAGGATCAGAACGATCCGAAGATTAGGTTCCATACGGCCACGTGCGTCAGTGAGATAGCCATGAGCT
>CAZINL010000023.1:15690-22439 GCA_964540595.1 uncultured Clostridia bacterium | reverse complement strand
AGAGACGCGCCGGGTTCGTAAAGATTATCATCTCCGACGAACAAGCTCAGGGGCTCCTGGCAGACTTCAGAATAATGCCGATCCTCATGCTGGTTCCCAGGGACCGACTAGATGAGACAGTCAGAGAGCTCAAGGAGCAATAAAAAAAGCGCCTCGAAAGGCGCTAACGGATTAGTAACTACTCCTAGTTTAGCACGATGGGAGTGAATGTCAAATGGCACTAGAACTGATCGCTTTCACCCTGGCAGCCATGGGGATGGCGTTCTTATGTGGGATCTACGCCGGCCACGATCATGGCGTCAAGCAAGGCATCCAGATTGGGCACCGCGAGGCATACAACCTCAGCAAGAAGTGGGGTGACGTCGGGCAATGATCTGTCCGCTACTCAATATCGCGACTGACAACGTCGTCGCGTGTCAAGGCGAGCAATGCGCCTGGTGGGATGGTGATGACGAGTGCTGTGTGATGCTGTCGCTGGCCAGGATGCCCAGAGCGATCCCTACCCGAACTGCGGACGACCAACCATACGCATCCCAGGAGAGCTCGGGGCCTACGTCTGGTGTGACTGGTGCAAGCGAGGAGAATGGCGGTGACCGGCGATGACCGTGGAGCTCGTCTGGTATGTGATGCTCTTCGGCTTCTTCCTGGGCGCGGCCTTTACGGCCGGCGCGATCCTGGTGATCGCCGGAGCCATCGAGGCCCATGACTGGTTCAAGTCGAGACCATAGAGAGTGAGAGGAGAGACCGTTGTGAACATAGTTGTGACCGTTAACATCAACGCCCCGGAGCTGGCGACCGCGATCGGGGCCCTGGCGATGGCTCTGTCATGCCAGCAGACCACGCCCGCCATCACCGAGATCGCCGCGACCGCTCAGCCCAGCGCTCTAGAGATCGTACACGAAAAGCCGGTAATCGTACACGAAACACCGGAAACCGTGCACGAAACCACCAAAACCGAGCGCAAAACTGCCAAAAAGCCCATTACTGAGGTAGCCCCGGAACCAACTCCAGCAGCTGCGCCTGAACCTAAGCCAGAGCCGGTGCCAGAGGTCAGCCTTGAGCAAGTCAGGGACAAGCTCGCCACACTATCAAGCGCAGGGAAGCGCGCACAGGTCAAGGAGCTGCTGAGCCAGTTTGGCGTATCGAAGCTAACCGAGATCCCGAAGGAGCGCTACGCAGAGCTCCTGGCCGCTGCCGAGGCAATCGTATGACGGCCACAGCCGAGAGGGCTCACGCAATCCTCAGCGCATCCGGGGCAGAGCGGTGGCTCCAGTGCCCGCCCAGCGCGAGACTAGAGGAGCAGTTCCCGGACGAGGAGAGTGTCTTCGCTGCCGAGGGCACACTGGCCCACGCTCTTGCTGAACTGCATGTCGGTGCTTTTGTCGGACTCCACCACAGTCCCTATTTTGACCAAAGACTAAACGAGTTATGCGCGGACCCTCAATATTCCCCCGAAATGCTGGACCACGTGAACACCTACCTAGACCTAGCCATTGAGAGGATCCTCGAAGCCCGGGAGAGATCCAAGGACGCCATTGTCCTGGTTGAGCAGCGGTTGGACTTCAGCGCCTGGGTGCCAGAGGGCTTCGGCACCGGCGACCTGGTGATCATCGCCGATGGCGTGCTTGAAGTCGTTGACTTCAAGTATGGCAAGGGGGTACCGGTTAGCGCCGAAAGTAACCCGCAGATGATGCTCTACGCCCTCGGCGCCATCGACCAGTTCGGGATGCTCTACGACATCGAGATGGTGCGCATGACCATCTGTCAGCCCCGGCTCGATAGTATCTCCACCTACGAGTCATCCGTCTTGGATCTGGAGATCTGGGGGAACGGATTGGTCAAACCAATTGCCGAGCTTGCGATCGATGGCGGGGGCGAGTTCAGCGCTGGCGACCACTGCCGGTTCTGCCGAGCCCGCTACACCTGCAGAGCTCGAGCAGACACAAACCTTGAGCTGGCTAAGTTCGACTTCACTGACCCGCCTCTACTCTCAGACGATGAGATCGGCGAGATCCTTGCACGAGCTGAAGCCCTTCAGAAATGGGCTGCTGACGTTCAGTCTTACGCTCTTGACCAGGCTGAGAATCACGGCAAGCAGTGGCCGGGGTGGAAGCTCGTCGAAGGTCGCAGCGTGCGGAAGTATGCGGATGCTGACGCGATAGCAGCGAAGCTGATCGGCTCTGGGTATCCCGAGGCAATGATCTATGAGCGCTCGCTTCTTGGGATCACGGCCATGGAGAAGACGCTCGGCAAGAAGAAATTCGGGGATCTGCTGAGTGAGCTGATCGTAAAGCCTGCGGGCAAGCCAACACTCGCGCCGCTCTCGGACAAGCGTCCGGCACTCAACTCCGTCAAGTCTGCTCAGGAGGACTTTGCTGATGACTAAGAACGCATCCCAACCAATCAACGACAACGCGCTAGTGGCTGCGCTGAAAGATGATCTACGCTTCGACAGAGGCTCAGATGGCTGCTACTACTTAACCAACCGCCCGTTCATGGTGCGCGTTCCCAAGATCGAACTGTTGCCTAAGACACTGGCGCTACTGGTAGGCAACGGATTGATCCTCGGGCAGACGCCGCCCAGCAAAGGTCTGGAAAACATCTGGGAGAGCTTCGTCAAGAAGACCAAGATACCCGCAGAGATGACCAACTACCTGGTCAACGTCCCTGAGCATAAGAACACCTATCGCGTAATACACGCTGATCAAGGCCGGTTCCTGGTCAACGTTCTCTACCTAAAGCCGTTCGCCCCGAATGTGTCACTACAGGCAGTTAAGCAAGGCGACGCGCTATTTCTTGTCATCGGGTATAACGAAGAACCACTCGCATTGTGTGCTCCATACCGAAACCCCAGTCTTGACTCGGATCTCTCCGATACAATCTACGCCTTAGAGAAATAACGAGAGGAGAACTGATTGACTATGGCAACTAACCAAGATACCAAGGTGATCACCGGAAAGGTGCGCTTCAGCTACGCGCATGTGTTCAAACCAACCGCTATCTCCGAGGGTCAAGAACCCAAGTATTCCATCTGCCTGCTGATCCCCAAGTCCGACAAGGAGACCCTGCGCAAGATCAAGGCCGCCATCGAGGCCGCTAAGACTGCTGGCGCGTCTCTTTGGGGCGGCAAGGTCCCCTCTAGCCTCAAGATGCCTCTCCGCGACGGTGACGAGGAGAGACCGAACCAGCCCGAATACCAGGGTATGTATTTTGTCAATGCCAGCTCCAAGCAGAAGCCCGGTATCGTCGATCGGCAGAAGCAGGAGATCACCGATCCCGATGAGCTCTACAGTGGCTGCTACGGCCGTGCATCCATCAACTTCTTCGCTTTCAACCAGGCCGGGAACCGCGGCATTGCCTGCGGACTAAACAACGTCCAGAAGCTCGCCGATGGCGATTACCTTGGCGGTCGCAGCCGTGCTGAAGAAGACTTCGACGATCTAGGCGACGATGACGACGAAGACTTCTTGGGCTAGCTATGCAGGCCTTGAGTTGCGACCTGGAGACCTACAGCAGCGTGGATCTGACGAAGTGTGGCGTCTACGCTTACACGGAAGCGCCTGATTTCGAGATCCTGCTCCTCTCCTACGCATTCAATGACGATCCAGTTCAAGTGGTGGACCTCGCTAATGGCGAGGTCCTACCACACTCGGTCGCTGAAGCCCTCTTTGACCCGGGCATAATCAAGACCGCCTTCAATGCCAACTTCGAACGGACGGCTCTAGCCAAGCACTTTGGCAGGGAGCTGCCGCCAGAGCAATGGCAGTGCACAGCGGTCCACGCGCTCACCCTGGGGCTCCCTCAATCCCTTGAGGCCGTAGGCAAGACTCTGGACCTCTCAGAGGACAAAGCCAAGATGACCGCAGGCAAGGCACTAATCAGGTATTTCTGCGTGCCCTGTAAGCCGACCAAGCGCAACGGTGGACGGACCAGGAACCTACCACAGCACGACCCTGAGAAATGGGCGCTGTTCAAGGACTACTGCGTCCGAGATGTGGAGACGGAGAGGACGATCAGGCAGAAGCTCATGCGCTTCGACGTTCACCCCGAGGAGCGCCGTCTCTGGGCGCTGGATCAGCGGATCAACGACCGGGGGGTGATGGTCGACCAAGAGATGGTCAGACATGCCATCACCTGCGACACGTCCTACAGTGAGCGCCTAGAGGCCGAGGCGGTGCAGCTGACAGGTCTCGATAACCCTCAGAGCGTTGCCCAGCTCAAGAGATGGCTGAGTGAAGCTGAGGGGCTAGAGGTCGAGCAACTGACCAAAGACACCGTGCCGGAGCTACTGAAGCAGACGACTAGCGAGACCGTTCGCCGGGTGCTCGAGCTCCGTCAGGAGATGTCGCGGACGAGTGTCAAGAAGTATGAGGCCATGCAGCGTTCCGTCTGCCGGGACAGCCGCATTCGCGGTCTGCTGCAGTTCTACGGAGCCAACCGGACGGGGAGATGGGCAGGGCGCTTGGTGCAGGTGCAGAACCTGCCTCAGAACCACCTCGAGGATCTGGACCTAGCCCGGCGACTGCTCCGCGAGGGTGACTATGAGCTGCTGGAACTCCTATTCGGGAATGTGCCTGACACGCTCTCTCAGTTGATCCGGACGGCTTTTATACCAGTTGAAGGGCATCGGTTCATCGTGGCCGACTTCTCCTCGATCGAGGCCCGAGTGATCGCCTGGCTCGCAGGAGAGCAGTGGCGCCTAGACGTGTTCAAGACACACGGCAAGATCTACGAAGCCAGCGCTTCGCAAATGTTCAAGGTTCCGATCGAACAGATCACCAAAGGCTCACCGCTTCGCCAACGGGGTAAGGTGGCAGAGCTGGCCCTTGGTTACCAAGGGGGCAAGGGCGCTCTCCTCAAGATGGACAAGAAAAAGGAGCTCATCGAAGACGAGCTCCCGGACCTGGTCGAGGCATGGCGTAAAGCCAGCCCACACATCGTGCAGCTGTGGTGGGACACCGAGGCGGCCGCGATCCGCGCCGTCCAGGAGCGGACAAGCATTCCTCTGCACCACGGGGTGGTCTACACCTACGAGGCAGGAGTGCTGTTCGCGAAGCTGCCCTCTGGCCGTCGGCTGGCCTACGCTAAGCCAAAGATTAAGACCGATCAGCGCTTCGGCAAGCCAGCCCTGACCTATCAGGGGCTGAACCAAGAGACGAAGCAGTGGGGCCGGCTGGACACCTACGGGGGGAAGTTGGTCGAGAACTGCCTTGCTGGGGACGCCTTAGTTCTGACTGATCGCGGTTGGATCGAACTGCGAGAGGTCGAGGATGACGACGCGCTCTGGGATGGGGTCGAGTGGGTAAGCCATGACGGCCTCGTTAGTAAAGGGGTGCGGGAGACCATTGAACTAGACGGGGTGCGAATGACACTCGATCACCGAGTTTTGACATCTGGGGGATGGCGTTATGCATCATCGTGCGAGGGATATTTCCGGCATGAAGTTACACTACCTGACGGCCATAGTCTATGCCGGTTCAGATGGGAAGAAATCCTTGTGGACGATACGCTGCGACTGCGGTCAAGAGTTGGTGATGCCGGCTTCGGAGTTCCTGAAGGGAAGACAGAAGTCCTGTGGGTGCCAACGCAGTGCCGCGCTGTCGGCTCCGAAGTCACACGGAATGTCGAAGCATCCAGCATATTGGGTGTGGAGATCAATGCGGGATCGGTGCCGTCTCCCATCACACCACGCCTGGGCGAACTACGGGGGCCGCGGGATCAAGGTATGCCCTCAGTGGGATGCGAGCTTCGAGGCTTTCTGGGCCGACATGGGGCCGACCTATCAGCGCGGGTTGTCGCTGGATCGCATCGATGTGAACAGGGGCTATTGCCCGGAGAACTGCCGGTGGGTTGCGTTCAAGACGCAAAACAACAATCGGAGATCCAACCGGTATGTAGACACTCCGTGGGGACTGATGACGGTAGCAGAGGCAGCGGAACGTTCTGGAATACCGAAGACGACACTGACCTATCGCCTAGATCACGGGTGCCCTCAGGCCCATTTATTCGACGCCCCGGACGTTACGAACCGGTTTACGACATCCTCAACTGCGGACCGCGTAGCCGATTTGTCGTGATGGGTAAGAGCGGTCCGTTCATCGTTCATAACTGCGTGCAGGCCATCGCCCGGGACTGTCTGGCGGTTGCCATGCTCAGGCTGGCGGACGCGGGCCATAAGATCGTCTTCCATGTGCATGACGAGTTCATCATCGAGGCCCCAGAGGGGGTCGGGTCAGTCAAGCACGTTGCGGAGCTCGCTGGTCAGCCCATCTCATGGGCCCCGGGGCTACCTCTGCGGGCTGATGGCTTTGAGGCCACTTACTATCGCAAAGATTGACGAGAAATGGGTGAGTGAATATGCAAAAGCGTGACATTGCGAAGGATCGCGAGTTTTGTGCAAACATCAAGGAAGCTGTCGCAGTTGTCCTAGCACCGAGCTTAGTGATACCAATGCTAGAGCACTACATCGACCGTGCAGAGGCAGCGGAAGTGCAGGTTGCGGATCTAGGTTGCGCTGTCAGAAGCGCATTGGCAAGGGCAGAGGCGGCTGAGACGCGGGTGGCGGAGCTGGAAGCGCTCGTCAGTAGCATCATCCCGAAAGCTATGTGGGCATCATGCGCCTACCGCGAGCATAAAGACGCTGATCCTACAACCCATTGCTGTGATTGGTCAAAGGTGGTCGAGGACGCTGTCTACATGCTTAGGGGGACCGGCGTATGAACGTGTCGCGCCTCATTATTCACTTCGAT
>CAZINL010000023.1:11141-15680 GCA_964540595.1 uncultured Clostridia bacterium | reverse complement strand
GCAGATCATCAAAGACTTCTTTGCCGAACGCAAGGTCGATCACCTAAAGCGGTTGACCGTCTGGTTCAGAAATGACGATCTTGCTGTGGCAAACTCGAACAATCATGACCACATGGTGTTCGCAAGGATGGCGTGATCACGACCTTCCAGATCCGCGACCACTTCGAGCGAGACTAGATAGAAGCAGAGGTGAGAGGATGAACCCCCATGAGTTCATGCAGAAGCAAGCCCTGCCTTACGAGGCCAAGCTTGTGCATGCAGAGATAAAAGCCCGTGAGTTCTTCGACCACATGAACGGTGACGTGTTCTGCTCGGTCGGTGGCCTAGATAGCATCACCCTATTGTACTTCCTCCGCGCCCGAGTAAGCCGCGACATTCCCGGTGTATCTGTGTCGACGTTAGAGGATCGGAGCATCCAAGAGGTCCATCGGCAGCTCGAAAACATGGTCTTTCTCAAACCGCTCAAGAGCAAGGTTCAGGTAATTCGCGAGCACGGGTATCCGGTGATCAGCAAGGAGAAGGCCGGGAAGATCCAGCTAATCCAGAAACCAACCGAGAAGAACGCCACTGTCAGACATGCGATTATGACCGGTGAGACTGGGAAGCTCGGCGGCTTCAGGACGAGAGAGACAGGTTCGCGGATGCGCCTCCCGCAGAAGTGGCTCAACCTCTTCGGCGGGCCAGAGAACGAGCGATACGGAACGCACTACCAGACGGCTCCCTTCGCTGTAAGCCCCGACTGCTGCTACTACATGAAAGAGCGCCCCTGCGACATATACGCCAAGGAGACCGGTAGAGTCCCTTACATGGGCCTCATGGCATCCGAGGGCGGCCAACGTCAGAAAGCGCTGATGAAGCATGGATGCAACTACTACGGTAAGACCACCACGCGGAGCTGCCCGTTCGCGATCTTCACACGCCAAGACATACTCCAGCTCGCTCTGGATCTCAAGGTACCAGTCCCCGCGATCTACGGAACCATTGAGCGAGATGAGAACGGCTTGCTCTACACCACCAGGGCACAGAGAACCGGCTGCACTATGTGCGGGTTCGGCATTCACATTGAGAAGCGACCGCATAGGTTCGACAGGCTACGCGAGGACAACCCCAAAGAGTGGCACTTCTGGATGTATGAGATGGGCTGGGGAAAGGTGCTCGACTATATCGGAGTGGGCTGGGAGGACGAAGTAGTAGAGCAATTATCACTCAGCCAAGCCGCGAGGTGATATCTAGTGACAGCTGACACAGCCCTGGACAAGCCACAGATCAGACACGATGGTCCGCTGACCATCGCCACAGGCACCAGCCGCAAGTCAGTCACCTGGAAGAACCGCGAGATGTCATGGTCCGACCTGGTTGCGAAGCTCGGCACGACTACGAGGACCCGGGAGACGCTGGCTGAGTATGACAAGATGCTGAAGCCCCAGAAGGACGAGATCAAGGACGTTGGCGGGTTCGTGGGCGGCACTCTCAAAGAGGGCCGCCGCACGGCCACCAACGTGGGCTGGCGTCACGTGGTCACCCTGGACGCAGACACGGCGGGAGAGGGGCTCTGGGACGCCTTCACGCTGATGTATGACTGCGCAGCACTCGTCTACTCCACGCATAGCCACAGCCCGCACAAGCCGCGTCTGAGGCTCTGCCTGCCACTTGCTAAGCCGGTAACACCAGATCAGTATCAGGCCATCTCTAGGCGGATCGCGGCTGATGTCGGGATCGACCGCTTCGATGACACGACCTATCAGCCCCATCGCCTGATGTATTGGCCGTCGACCCCTGCTGATGGTCAGTTCGTCTTCGAGCTGCAAGACGGCAAGTGGCTGGAGCCCGATGAGGTGTTGTCACGCTATGAGGACTGGCGCGATCAGTCTTTCTGGCCGGTGTCATCCAGGGCCCACGAGGACCGAAAGAAGGCTGCAGACAAGCAGGGCGATCCGACTGAGAAACAGGGGATCGTTGGCGCCTTCTGCAGGACCTACGACATCCACGCAGCCATCGAGGCTTTCCTCAGCGACGTGTATCAGTCAGCTGGTGATGGCCGCTACACCTACGTGGCTGGATCCACCGCCGGGGGCTTGGTGGTCTACGATGACGGCAAATTCGCATTCAGCCATCACGGCACCGACCCGGTGAGCGGTTATCTGGTCAACGCCTTCGACCTGATCAGGCTGCATAAGTTCGGGGATCTAGACACCAACGTCAGGCAGGATGATGGCGAGAAGCTGCCATCCTACAAGGCCATGGTCGAGTTCGCTGAGGCCGATGAGCAGGTCAAGGAGACCATGCGTCAGGAGCGCCTGGCGGCTATCGAGGAAGAGTTCGCAGGCGAAGAGGTGGACCCAAAGCGCCTGTTCTTCGAGAAGAAGCGCTTTGTGGCTGCCTACATGGGCGAGTGGTTCCTGCGGAAGCACGATGCCTTCGTCATGAACGACGATCTCTATATCTACCAAGACGGCGTCTATGTTCGCGGGGAGCGCGTCTTCCGAGAAGAGGCCACCGCGGCACTCGGGGCTGAGTTCCAGCGCAATCGGCTGGGTGAAGCTCTGGACTATATCAAGAACATGGTGCCGAGTGTCTCACCAGAGGAAGCAGCCAACACGCAAAACGTGCTGAACGTCAAGAACGGCATCCTGCACCTCGATACCCTGGAGTTGACGCCGCACAGCCCGGACCTGCTGACAGTTGTGCAGCTGCCGGTGATCTATGATCCCGAAGCGGACTGCTCAGTGATCGACCGGTTCCTGCAGACGGCGGTCGCCCCTGACTGCATCCCCGTGATCGAGGAGATGGCCGGATACTGCTTGGTGCCGACCATGAGGTACGAGAAGGCGCTGATGCTGATTGGTGAAGGTGGCAATGGTAAGGGAACGCTGATCGCGGTCCTGACGGCCATGCTGGGCTCTCACAACGTCTCAGGGGTATCCTTTCAAGATCTATCGGAGAACCGCTTTGCGTCCGCTGAGCTCTTCGGCAAGATGGCCAACCTGCATGCCGACATCCCCAGCAAGATCCTTGAGAACTCATCCAGGTTCAAGGAGCTGGTCTCGGGCGACATGATCCGGGCAGAGGAGAAGCACCGGCCAGCGTTCTCGTTCAGGAATAGGGCTAAGCTGATCTTCAGCGCCAACGAGCCCCCTGTCAGCAAGGACAACACGGAAGGCTTTCACCGGCGCCTGCTGATGGTCCCCTTCCCCCATAAGTTCACCGACACGGAGCTGAGACGGCAGCTATTCGAGCCCGGGGCACTGTCAGGCTTCCTGCTGAGGGCCCTGGAAGGCCTACATAGGCTGCAGGCACAGAACGGCTTCACGAAGCCCCAGACGATGGAACAGGCGCTGACGGAATACCGCGAACGGGGCGATACCGTCTTCAGGTTCCTAGAAGAGTGCTGCCTCTTCGACGATCCCGATGCCATGACCAGCAAGCAAGAAGTCTATGACGCCTATCGAACCATGTGCATCCAATGGGGCAACCAGCCCATCAATCAGGCCAATTTCAACGTCCGACTTCAGGTATTGAGGCCTGACATCCGGGAGTATCGAAAGACCGCGCCACGTCGTTGGAGAGGGATAAAGCTCGAACCGCAGTCCGATTTCCTCGACTAAGGTGGACGAGCAGAGGTGGACGGGTAAGGTTCCGTTTACCGCAATGTGGACGGGTGGACGTGGTGGACACCTAAACCACAACCCGAACAGCATCACGTATTTGCGATACGGAGCCTAAAAGTAGACGCTTGTGGACGGCTGTGGACAGAGCAGTAGACAACTCCAAAACGGCACGGCTATTGAGAGTGGACGGCGTGGACAGGTTCTCTTTACCTTATACACGTAAGAAATCAGTACAAAGAGGTAAAGAGATAGAAAATACGTGCACGTATTACGTGTATATGAATAGTTCGCCAAACCTGTCCACCCCTGCCCTCTGCTACTTGAGGGGTGAGAACAGTGATCAGAGAGAGCCAATTGGAGCGCCGCTTCGCGTTCGAAGTAATGCGTAGAGGGGCCTGGGCGCTGAAGTTCGTGTCTCCCGGCATGCGAGGGGTGCCAGACAGGGTTGTGTTACTCCCAGGTGGGCGGACAGTGTTCGCAGAGATCAAGCGTCCCGGCGAGACACCGGATGAGCTTCAGAAGAAGCGAGCGAAGCAGCTGATGGCTCTAGGCTTTCAAGTCTACTGTCTGGACAGCTACCAAGCCATCGACGACTTCATGACTGAGGTATTTGGGAATGAACAGGGATGACCTACACATCGAGCGCCTAGAACGCTGGGTTGACATTGTCGGGTATGAAGGTCTGTACCGTGTCAGTTCGTTCGGGCGAGTGCGGCATGTAAAGAACGGCGAGGTGAAGCCTTGGGTCAACCTGCAGAGACGAGGCGATCTGCGAGTAAGCCTCTCGAAGAACGGGAAGGTGGCCAAGCATCTTCTACATCGTCTGGTTGCCAAGCATTTCATACCGAACCCAGACGGCCTACCTCAAGTCAACCACATTGACGGCAATGTAAAGAACAACGCGGTCAGCAACCTTGAGTGGTGCACTAAT
>CAZINL010000023.1:5171-11131 GCA_964540595.1 uncultured Clostridia bacterium | reverse complement strand
TGGTCTCAATTCCAAGTCCGTCAAATGCATGCTGTTGGACGTGATCACGGGTGAAGAGATCCGCTTCAGTTCAGCCCGGTCTCTCAGCTTCTATCTTGGGATGTCTGAAAAGTGGTTGTGTGAGGCGGTCAAGTCAAAGGGCACCAAGTTCCAGTACAGGGGCTTCGTGATCACGGTTGGAGAGCTATGAATAGAGACAACCTACACGACTACCAATGCTACTGCGCGCAACGCATACTTGATCAGCCCGTCACCGCACTCTTTCTTGATCTCGGGATGGGCAAGACGATCACTAGTCTAACCGCAGTCACGGATCTGCTGCATGACCGCTTCGAGGTCTCGAAGGTGCTGGTGATTGCCCCTCTAAAGGTGGCTGAGGACACTTGGAGCCGGGAGACTGAGGGGTGGGAGCATACCAAGCATCTCCGGATCGCGAAGATGCTTGGATCTGAGGCAGAGCGCTTAGCTGCACTGAACTCCAGCGCTGACATCTACGTGATCAATCGTGAGAATGTCGAGTGGCTGGTCAAGCGCTGCGGTAAGCGCTGGCCGTTCGATATGGTCGTGATCGATGAGCTCTCATCATTCAAGTCACCGACGGCGAAGCGGTTCAGAGCGCTGCGGCGAGTGCGTCCAGCGATCAAGCGGATTGTCGGTCTGACCGGAACCCCGGCGCCTAATGGGCTGATCGATCTCTGGGCGCAGATCTATCTGCTGGATCAGGGGGAGCGCCTTGGCAAGACGGTGACTGGTTATCGGGACCGCTATTTCGAGCCGAACCGACGGAACCGAAATGTGATCTACAGCTGGAAGCCTAAGCCGGGGGCCGAGGCAGAGATCTATGCGAAGATCTCAGATATCTGCGTCAGTCTGAGGGCTGAGGATTGGCTGAAGGTACCGGATCGAATTGACAACGTCATCACCGTCAAGCTACCGCCCGAAGCTAAGGAACGATATGAGGTGCTGGAGCGCGATCTCCTGCTGCCACTGGCTGACGCCGATGTGGTTGCCAACACGGCAGCTGTCCTGACCAACAAGCTCCTGCAGCTGGCGAACGGCGCGGTGTATGACGAGAATGGCGAGACCCGAGAGATCCACGCTGCGAAGTTGGCCGCGCTGGATGACGTGATCGAAGCGGCCAACGGTCAGCCAGTGCTGGTGTTCTACGCCTACAAGCACGACCTAGCCAGGTTAAGCGCTCACATCCCTGGAGCCAGAGAGCTGAAGACCAGCAAGGATATCAAGGACTGGAACGAAGGTCGAGTGCCGGTCATGCTGGCTCACCCTGCATCAGCTGGTCACGGGTTGAACCTGCAAGCCGGTGGCCATGTGGTTGTATGGTTCGGCCTCACGTGGAGCCTAGAGCTCTACCAACAGGCCAATGCCAGACTGCACCGGCAAGGCCAGCAGCACAACGTCATCGTCCACCACCTGGTCGCCGAGGGCACCGTCGATGAGGATGTGATGGCAGCATTAGGTAACAAGGCCGTCGGGCAAGACGCCTTACTCGCCGCCGTCAAAGCACGGATAGAGAAAGTGAGGAGAAGCCATGAAGACCGAGGTATGTAGAGCCTGTGAGCGAGACGCCTTTCCGGCAGCTGTTGAGCCCTGTAAGTCCTGTCCGGTGGCGGTAGAAGCCAGGCGCCAGAAAGAGCGAGCCGACAGCGCCCTAGCGTCTTTGCACGAAGAGCAGGACGGTGGCACTGTCACCTTGCCGATCCTAGACCTGCCGGGTATCGGCTACGTGGAGCAGACCATGAAGCTGGTCGAGGAGTTTTCCGAGTTACTCCGCGAGGTCAACCATCCGAAGCCCAATAATTCGCGCGTCTGCGCTGAGGCTCTGGACGTGATCCAGGTAGCGGTCAAGATCGTGGCTCTCGCGGTAGAGCAGGGATGTGACCTCGACGCAATCAGCCGGGAGCATATGGAGACGATCAAGCGCCGCGGGCTGAGCTATCAGAGCGTGATCGAAGCGAAAGTGAGGCGGTAGAGGTGGGAGTGCCAACCGTTGGCCCGTGCCTAGTCTGTGGTCAGTGGTGCGACTGGTTGCCGACACACCTCAAGTATTCTCACGGGATGACCATGGCCGAGTATACGGCCCAATACCCGGATGCCGTGAAGGCAAGGGCGGTTACGACCTACATCGCGCCGCCAGCACAACCCACAAGAGCAGCCCTTGAGGCCCAGAATTACCTCTATCGACGGAAGGTGAGGGGGCAAATCTGATGATCGAACTGACCGAGGAGCTGTGGGCCAAGATCGACCAGTATGCTAAAGGATGGACAGCCAAGTATTCTATCAGGGATGAAGACTGTGTCCAGCACGCCAGGGTCAAAGCGTGGTTAGGTCTACAAGCTTTCGACCTGAGCAAAAGCAAGGGCGGTTCACTGGATCTGTTCCTGAGGATGTGCGTCAAGCGCGGCGTGCTGGAGTGGATGCGGATGAACTACTACACGGAGCGTCAGAAGTTCGCGATGGAGATGGAGCGGCTAGACAGACCGATCTTCGCGCATAAGGGTAGAACCCGGATGACTTTAGGCGACGTGGCTCCTGATCGCACTGATCCATTTGCGTCAATCGAGATGGCGGATCTACTCCAGAGCATTCGGCCGCATTTCTCAGATCAGGAGTGGCAAGTGCTTTTGGCCAGAGCCAGCGGCATGATCTTGAGACATGATCAGCGGACCATAGCTAAGAGACTCGGTGTCACGCCGAAGTCAGTTGATAACACGCTGACTAGGATCAAGCAGAAGCTGCCACAGGCTCTAAGAGCGGCTAATGGGCTGTAGCCGTGATCTGCAAAGCCTGCGGCCATCGGACGGTGCAAGGATGGCATAAAGGCAAGCGCGTTAGATTGTGCACTGAATGCGGCAGGGTTGATCACCTGGATTATCAGACAGGGCGGCTGATCGTGATCTGGCGGTCAGCAATGGACGGGAGAGGCGAGGTGTGTGGGCGTGAAACATGAACCGGTTGGGTGCCTTGAGGCGATCGGTGGTCTAGTGGTTGGACTTGGTTGCGCTGCGTTGATGATCATGGGCTTTGCCTACTTGATGCACAGGTGGTGAGCGGATGAGACTGAGGAAGGACATCAAGGATCACGTCGAGGCTGAGCTGAGGTATTTCGAGCAGTCAAAGCGTGATCTCGGGGAGTTGCGCGAAGAGATCATAGATGGCACGCCAGCCAGAGATGACGGCGGTGGCGGTGGCCAGCACTTCACTGGTCGACCTACCGAGAGCAAGGCGATCCGCCTCGCCACGAACCGCCGACTGAAGCAACTTGAAACGACCATCAGAGCGATCGAGACGGTGGTCGAGGAGCTGCCACGTGAGAAGGTGCAGCTGGTGGAGCTGAAGTATTGGCAGCGTCCCAGACTGTTGACAGACGCTGGGATTGGCCAGGAGATCGGATGCAGTGACAAGACGGTTCGCCGCTGGACCGATAGCATCATCCAAGCCATCGCGGTCGAGATGGGGCTGATCGACGAGGCAGAGCTGAAAGGAGTGGCACAGTGAACTATGATCTGTCGCAGTCAACATTCAGAGTGCTTGCGTGGTTAGCGCCGATCCTTATGGAGAATAGCTATCTCCTGGATGATATGGATGACTTCTTCGGTCCTGCTGATTCACCAATAGATATCAGATCAAGAGATCCACAGCCAGGAAAAAGAAGTTGTCCAAAAGATGTCCGTTTTGAGGGGTAGAAAAGGTTTATTATGGTAGTGTCCAATGTTGTAAGCCGCCCGAGCGATCGAGCGGCTTTTGTTATGCGCCTGATTAGGTTGGCTCTTCGGAGCAGGGTTAATCACGCTATACCGCTTGACACTTCGCCGAGCGGACGGTAGGGGTGGGGCCGGGCGTGGCACGATGTCAGACAAACGCAACCAAGCCCCAGGGTGATCATCCCTGTGGCTTGACTATCGGAGTGCTGTGCACTGGCACAGCGACAGCAGGTAGGCTCCCGGGAACCTACCTAGTTGCGATGGTGTTCAGCACTCCCTGCCGGCTGGGCTGCACGCGCCTAGATCCATCAGATAGCAGTGTTACCAGCTGACGGGGCGGTTATGCATAAGAGGTGACATCTATGCCAACAAGACCTAAGCGGCCGTGCGCGCATCCAGGGTGCCCGGAGTTAGTGGATCGAGGCTATTGTGCTAAGCATCAGCATCTAGCCCAGCAGCGCAAGGCGGATAGTAATCGACACTATGACCAGAACACCAGAGATCAACGGGCGCGTGACTTCTATCAGTCGCGAGCATGGCAAGCCGTCAGACGTCAGGCTCTGATACGTGATCACGGCTTATGTCAGGATTGCTTGAAAGAGCAACGTGTGACGCCCGCAGAGACGGTGCACCACATCGTGTCGGTCCGAGACGACTGGTCGCTGAGGCTAGTGCTGAGTAACCTACTCAGTCTGTGCTTTGGTTGTCACAACAAGCGGCATGGAGGGAAGAGCGATGAAAGCTAAACGACAGCACTACTCATGCCTCCGCTGTAGTTGGAACGGTAGCTCGAATGGGTTCAGGTACGACGGGGCAATGTGCCCGAGGTGTGGGCAGCCGATTATGCCAGTGATGGCGAGCGGAGGTAAGAACGATGGCTAACGGATTGACAGTGAACGTGCAGGTTAGGCAGCACAACCTGGTGCTTGTGCGCGCGCTGCTGTGCTTGCTTGGCATGGTATCGCCGGTGTTGCAGGTTGGCACCACAGCAAGGATCGCAAGCTCGATCATGAAGTTGTACCGGTTGGAAGTTGATACCGGTAATGGCAGGTGGCAGAAAGTTGACCTTGGTCTATCGGTTACTGATGGTACGAGCAAATGAAGGTCAGCGCACAGATGACTGCAACCAGGCACGAGCTACCTCTTGGTCACGAGTTCACGACATTCCATTGGCAAGGGCCAGCGCTAGGTATTGCGACTGTGGGTTGCCGTGATTGGAAACGGCACGAGAAGCAACTGCGTGCCGCAGGGCTGCGAGTCATTGGACCAGAGTCGCCGTTTACGCTGAGAATGCTGGTATCCAGGGCATCCGGTCCATACTGGTTATCCTGGGCGAGATACTGTGTGATCGAACGACTATCCAATACATGGGCATCGCTCAAGGCAAGGATAATCGTTACGTTGGAAGTCTGGGGAGTGGCACACGTGCCCGTTGGCGAGATGCCACAGTGGAGACATGTCGGGCGCACGCGAACGAATTGTGTGTCGAACAGATACAATTCAAAGGGGTAGGGGGGTTCGGAAACCTCGGGGCGAACAGCTATAGACCGAGCGCCCAGGTTCGCGTGAATTTTTTTCGTAGAATGGAAACTTGGGAGAGGAGGGAGCGCCGTGGGGGGTCGTCCACCTAAACCGGCAATCGTTCTTGAGATCGACAACACCAAGCAGCGGCGCAGTAAGGCCGAGCTCGAAGCACGCAAGCAGGCTGAGCAGTCCCTTCTCACCCAGGAGGCGATGAAAGAGTGGCCGGAGGTAGCTGAAAACCCGGACGCTCACAAGGAGTTCACTCGGCTCCGCCGTCTGCTCAAGAAGATCAACCACAACGACGCGATCCATGAGTCAGTGATCAACCGTTACTGCCTGTTGCTGGCCGAGGCCAAGGATGCAGAGCGGACCAAGCAGCGGTATCTCGATGAAATCGATGAGCTGAGGGAGATCTATCAGCGGAGAGAGATCGACGCCATGACCTACCTGGACAAGAAGGACCGAGCCAACGGCCAGATACTTGCCTGGGACAAGCAGCTCATGGATAAGCGCAAGATGTTGCTCCAGATCGAGCGCGAGAATGTCATGACCATCATGGGTGCTCTCCGTGCCATTCCCAAGAAAGTGACCGATGATAAACCAAAGTCAGGCATGGCCAAATTCCTAAACCGCAGGGGTGGTGGCGGTGAGGCATGACAAGGACCGGGCGCTGGAACCGATCGAGTTCATCCAGATGCTCAAGCTCACCGATGA
>CAZINL010000023.1:0-5161 GCA_964540595.1 uncultured Clostridia bacterium | reverse complement strand
GTTCGTACTGCTCGACTGGATGCACGCTTTTATCTGGGATGTCTACGGCACCGTCAACGACCGCGGCTATAGACAGTATCGATACGCCTACCTGGAGATCCCTAAGAAGAACGCCAAGACCACGCTGATAGCTGGCCTTGGCGTTTACCATCTCACCTGTGATGGACCTGAAGGTCAGATCTACTGCTGTGCTGCCGATCGCAAGCAGGCAGGTTTGGTCTACAAGGCAGCCGTCAGTATGATCAAGCAGGAGCCGGAGCTGGAGTCGTTGTTCAAGATCACGGACAGTTCCAAGCTGATCACCAACCTAGAGACAGGCACCACTCTCCAGGTGCTAAGCTCAGAGGCTTACAACAAGCATGGCCTAAACCCTACCGTCGTCATCTTCGACGAGCTCCACGCTCAGCCTAACCGCGAACTGTGGGATGTCATGACCTTCGGCGCCGGTGCTGCTCGGCGTGAACCGCTCTGGCTGATCATCACCACGGCCGGCGACGACCCGGATCGGAAGTCCATTGGCTGGGAGCAGCACGAGTATGCCCGCAAGGTCATCGAAGGTGAGCTGATCGACCCTACGTGGTATGCCCGCATCTACTGCGCCCCAGAGGATGCTGACATCTATGACGAGGCCACATGGTACCTGGCTAACCCATCGCTGGGCGTGACCATCAGCATCGAGAGTGTGCGCCAGGAAGCGCTACAGGCGCGCAATAGCGAGAGCGCTGAGCGTCTCTTCCGGTGGCTCAGGCTCAATCAGTGGATCTCAACCAAGCGAACCGGGTGGCTGCCGCTCACGCTGTGGGATAGCACGGTTGGTAAATGGGACGTAAGCGAACTGATCGGCAAGAAGTGCTATGCCGGGCTAGACCTGTCATCCATCATTGACATAACCGGACTCGCCCTGTTATTCCCGCCCCAGAACGGAATTCCCGACTGGCGAGCGATCTTCGAGGCGTGGATCCCGCTCGACAACATGAAGGAGCGCGTGGACCGCGACCACGTTCCATACGACAGGTGGGTCAATCAGAAGTTTATGCATGCCACCCCGGGGAATGTGGTGGACTATGATTTCGTCGAGAGCCGTATCATCACACTGTCCCAGCAGTATAAGATGGTCTCCATCTGCCCTGATCCATGGAATAGCCACATGCTGACCCAGAGGCTGGAGAAGCAAGGGCTCACCATTGTACCAATCCATCAAACAATGGCGGAGATGTCGCCTGCCATGAAAGAGATCGAACGACTGCTGCGCACAGGTAAGCTTACGCACGAAGCAAATCCTGTCGCTAGATGGTGCTTCGGAAACGTCAACATAGCGGTCGACGGAAACGAAAACGTCAAGCCCATGAAGAACCGATCCCAGGAACGCATTGATGTGATCGTGTCTCTGATTAACGCCATGGCACGGGCGATGAGGGTAGAGAAGACCAACGTCATCACCTATGAAAGGGGGAGTATGTTCTTGTGAGACTTAAGCTTGAGACGGTCAGAGAGATCAGCCTATTCATTGGCTTTGTATCTGTCATCTATGGGCTGTGGATGATCTATCGACCGCTACCATTCATCATCGGTGGACTGATGCTAATGTGGGTTGGTCTGCCGCCAAAGGGTGGTGATAGATAATGGGCTTCCTGTCGCAGTTGGTCGCGAAGAACTACACCATGGAGGACTTCAACCGCGATATCAGGTCAGTGATCAGAGGCCGCCATTCGCACTCTGGTGTCGATGTCAACGAGCAGTCGGCCTTGCGCTACATTACCGTCTACTCCTGTGCGCGAGTGCTGGCAGAGTCACTCGGGACCATGCCGCTGACCGTCTACAGAGAACGGTCGGCCGGAGGGCGAGATAAGGCCAGAGATCACCCCGTCCACGAGTTGATCCACAGTCGCCCCAACGACGAGATGACATCCCTGACCTGGAGGGAGACACAGCAGGGGCATCTGGTTCTATCAGGAAACTCCTATAGCTTGATCACGCTGAATCGTCGTGGTCAGGTCATCGATCTTTACCCACTGCCGTGGAACCAGGTGAACCCAGTCCGTAACCAGGAAGGCATCATCGAGTACCACATCACAGATCGAGGTAAGGTCGAAGTCTACCCGGTCGATATGGTCTTCCATATCCCTGGTTTTGGCTTCGATGGGATAAAAGGCTACAGCCCGATCAGAATGGCCAGCGAAGCCATAGGTCTGGGCATGGCTGCCACCGAGTTCTCAGCTCGGTTCTTCGGTCAAGGGATGAACATGGGCGGCGTGATCGAGGTTGCTGGCCAGCTGCAACCTGAGTCGCGCCAGGCGATGCGAGAAGACTTAGAAGCGCATGGCAGCGGCATGGCCAACGCCTGGCGTCCGCTCATTTTAGAGAGTGGGTCAAAGTGGTCGCGGATCCCGATGCCGCTGGTTGACGCGCAGTTCATCGAGAACCGCAAGCTCAACCGCGATGAGATCTGTGGTCTATTCCGTGTTCCGCCTCACATGATCGCGAACTTGGAGCGGTCGACATTCTCCAACATCGAACACCAGAGCATTGAGTTCGTCATGCACACCATGCTGCCGTATGTCACCAGGTGGGAGCAGACAATCAACTGGAAGCTGTTCACCAAGACGGAGCGTGAGCAAGGATACTACGCCAAGTTCAATGTCTCTGGCCTGCTCCGCGGTGACTACAAGAGCCGTCAGGAAGGTCTCCACATCATGCGTCAGGATGGCGTGATCAACGCCGATGAATGGCGCGAGCTGGAGGAGATGAACCCGCAGGAAGGCGGAACAGGCAACGTCTACCTCGCTAACGGCAACATGAAGTCGGTCAAGGAAATCATGAAGGGTGGTGAGACGAATGGCGAAAAGTAAGAAGTTCTGGGAGTTCAAGGCCAAGGCCAACAACAAAGGCGAGTTGTCCATCTATGGCCCCATCAGTGAGTACTCATGGTGGGGCGATGAGGTGACGCCAAAGCTGTTCAAGTCTGACCTTGATGCTTTGGGTGACGTCGATGAGATTGACGTATTCATCAACTCAGGCGGCGGCGATGTCTTTGCTGGGCAAGCGATCCACTCCATGCTCAAGCGTCACAAGGCCACGATCAACGTCTATGTTGACGGGCTCGCGGCATCAATCGCCTCGGTCATCGCCATGGCTGGTGACAAGGTGACGGTCCCGAAGAACGCTATGATTATGATCCATAAGGCATGGTCATGGGGTTCCGGCAACTCCGATGACTTCCGCAAGCTGGCTGATGACCTGGAGAAGATCGAGGAGACGATCATCAACGCTTATCAGGAAAAGTCCGCGAGCCGAGACATGGATGACGGCCGATGAGGCAGTCGAATACGGCTTGGCCGATGAAGTTGAAGGCGGTAAGTCAGTCGCGGCATCTATCAGTGGGAATATGCTGATCATCAACGGTATGACCACTGACCTGTCGATGTACCGCAATCCACCCAAGCTGGCCTTCTTGCCCACCAACGCACCGCCCAAACAAACACCACCGGAAGAAGCGCAGACCGACAGCGGCCTGCGTTCTTTATTTGACGCTCAGCGTCAGATCACAAAAAACAGGAGGTAGAGAATTATGGATATCCGCGAACTCATGCAGAAGAAGGGATCCTTGTGCGACCAACAGCAGGCCATCGTCGATGCCGCACTCAAGGCTAACCGCGCCATGACCGACGATGAGCAAAAGCAGTTCGACCAGCTGCAGAAGGACATCGACGCCCTGTCTGCAACCATCGCCCGCGCCGAGCAGGTGGCTGCACGCCAGGAAGACCTCGGCAAGCCTGCCGGAGCCCTACAGCGCATCATCCCCGGCGATCCTGCCCCCCAGGTACTAGACGATAGTGGCTTCAAATCCCTCGGTGAGTTTATCGACGCTGTCCGCTTTGGCGACCCGAAAGGCCGTCTGCAGAGCCTTCGACCAAACCCTGGTCAGGGAAACGGGATCAAGATTCCGGAGAAGTTCGCCCAGCGCCTAATGCCGTTTAGAAACGAGTGGTCGACTGGTGCCGGCTCTGGCGGCGCGGCCATTCCCCGTCAATTCGATCCCAATGTGCTGCGGATGCCTTCCGACGCATCCATTGTCCGTCCCCGTGCCCAGGTTATCGAGGCAGGTGATCCGCCAGACGCCAAGATCACCATTCCTGCGTTCAAGCAAGGATCTGCGGGTGCGTTGGGTGGTGTGGCGGTTCAGTGGATCGGAGAAGGGGTTGAAAAGCCGGAAACCAATGGCGCTCTAGAAGAAATCTCCCTGCAACCACAGGAAGTCGCTGCACACACCATCGTCACCGATAAGCTCTTGCGTAACTGGGGCGCTGCTTCCAGCTTCATCGAGAACCTACTTCGCAACGCGATGCTGGCTGCTGAAGACATTGCCTTCCTCACTGGCACTGGTGTTGGTAAGCCAACCGGAGTTGTCGGTGCGGCTGGCGGGATGGCTGTCAAGCGTGCGGTGGCAAACAAGATCTCTTACACAGATATTGTCAACATGCTGGCCGTCCTGTTTGCTGAGTCGCAAGAGACTGCTGTCTGGATCGCTAACCAGAGTATTCTCCCCCAACTCGTTACCATCCAAGACGGTGGAGGGCGCTACATCTTCATCGCCGGCGACGCAGCTAAGGGAATTCCAAGCACCTTGGCCGGTATCCCGATCCGCTTCACCGGCCGCACCAAGGCTCTGGGAAACAAGGGCGATCTGTGTCTGGTCGACTTCGGATACTACCTGATCAAGGACGGTTCTGGTCCGTACGTTGCTGCATCCGAGCACGTACTCTTCCGCCAGAACAAGACCGTTATCAAGGCGTTCTGGAACGTCGACGGTAAGCCGTGGGTTCCTGAACCGCTCACCCTTGACGACGGTGTCACCAAAGTCAGCCCGTATGTCGTTCTCGATGTACCACAGGCGTAAGCAACTGGGGGCGGGAGACCGCCCCTTTCTCGTGGAGGTGAATACCATTGGCTAAGTACGTAGTTATAGCCGAGTACACCGATGCCAAGACTGGCAAGAACCGCGTCCCAGGCGAGGTAATTGAGGCATCCGGTGCTCGCCTTGCTGCTCTGCGTAAGGCAGAGGTAATCGGCGATGAGGTGAAGGATCCAGACGGAAAATGAGCCCAAAAAGGTGGTGAGCGACGATGGGATTGACCGTGATCACGCCGCCGACTAGCGAACC
>CAZINL010000022.1:7149-25031 GCA_964540595.1 uncultured Clostridia bacterium | reverse complement strand
TGGCATCCATCTCATTGCGGATGATCGCCATGATCTTCTGCAGCGAACGCACAGCGAGGGGGGTATAGCTATAGATCCCCGACGCCAGCTTTTTGATCATCCCCGCGCGTAGCAGCAACTTGTGACTATCAAGTTCAGCCTCATTGGGTATCTCCCTGAGCGTCCGACCGAACAGCTTCGACATACGCATAAACACTACAACTCCTCATCACCAATGTTGGCTAACATTATAGATCAGATCCTTAAGGCTGACAAACGCGAAAAGGCTGATGCTCATCTCACCTGAGTATCAGCCTCGGTCTCCTTCCTCGGAATTCAACCTAACATCTGACGTTCTTGCGCTTGAAGCCCAAGCGTCCTTGGTCAGCAGCTTTCCGAATGTAGTCGATCGCCAGCCACGTCTTGCACTGGGTCTTGCCCATCGTCACATCTACTTTGCCCACAGCCTCAGCCGCCTTGGCCGCCTCGTCATGCAAGGGCAGATAGGAGATACCCACAGCCATGATGAAGTCATTCATGGCGTACCTGGTCCGATTGGGCTGAGTGTGGATGGTCTTCTCCACCCGGTCGAGCCTGGCTTTGAGCTTGTCTTTGTCAAACTCGCTGTCCGGACGCGAGCCGAGCAGCCAGGTGTAGCAGCTCCAGCCTGCCGACATATACAGCTCCTTACCGCTCTCGATCCACTCATCGGCAACACTCTGAGCGATCTCAGTCTCGGCCAGCGTCACCGCCACCACATAGTCCGAGATCATATGAAAATAGGCGGTCTCCATCCAGCGATCGAAATCCGCTTTGCTCATGACTTTCGGGTCCGCGATCACACCAGCAAAGTACATCGCATCGTAATTGCCGGTCGCATAGAGTTCCTCGGCTAGGGCCTGGTTCTTCTTGATCTTCCTGGCCAAGGGCTTCATGGCACCGGTGGCGACCCCGAACAAGGGCTCATGGGCACCATGCCGCAGGTATGTCTTTCTGTTGTGCTCAGTTCCCAGGGCCTCAAGCTCACGCATGACCGTCTCAAGATCCATATCACCGCCACCACCTTCAGCTGTAATCATGATCAGTCTCCACACCCAATACGGGCAACCACCTCAACGCCATTGGCGAGCATGCTGTTCAGAAAGACCACATTCAGGAGGTCAGCACCATGTCCCGGTGCATCAAAGGTATCAACCAGACTGGTGGGCACAATCACACGGGCGTCTGTGTCTTGTTCATTGAAGAAGGCCTTAAGAGTCACAGCGTACTGGTAGATGCAGATATCGGTGCAGTCGCCAACGATAATGAAGTTGCGCTCATCACCTCGGCCTAGAGCACCTGTCAGGTTCAGATCGGGATGAGCCAGCAGCCCATTGGTCGAGTTCTTGGTGATACAGTGGTCGATCCCCACCTCTTGAAGCTCGCTAATGACTACAGTCTCCTCCGTATCCTTCAGGCAGTGAGTAGGGTAGCTACGCAGCTCCAGTGATGCCTCGCGATGGCAGTCACTGTAAGCGACGATGGGTATTCCCCTTTCACGGCACTGCCGAGCTATCGCTACGATCCCCGGGATCAGAGCGTTAACACGGTCGCTGTAGAGCGAACCGGCTTTGGCAAAGCCATTATTCATATCAATGATGACCAAGACGGTCGTCGTTGGGTCAAGAGTGGAAAGATCGAGGTCGGGCAGATCCGCGAGCCGATCGGCCATCGCCTTCAGCTCGCTCTTACCCCGAGCCCACAGCTGTTCAAAATCCAAATGGTTATTCACATTGAGCACTCCTTTCATATGAGGGTAGACCTACACACGTTGCGCCGGAATCTTGTGCTCAAAGATCCAGTAGAAGGGGAAAGAGAGATGCACTACTTCAATGCGCCAGATACCATCTGCACGGCTGAAGGCCACCTCCAGGCGGAAAGGCCAGTGATACTCACTGCCGCTGGCCATATCCCTTAAGGCAGTGACGACACCAATCTGCGTCTTGAGGAGTTTTTCGCCTGCGGGCAGATCAGAATGGGTCAGATCCCTGATCTGGGTAATCAGCTCGTTGAGAACCATCTGATCATCCATGGACTTGTGCGCTACCCCAAAGCAGACCACCCAGGCCAGATCGCCCTGCGAGAACGTCATTGTGCTCTCGTGGTCGGGGGCCAGGTCTCCCCACTTGCGGCACAGAGCGTCGAGCTTTTCGACGACATCGCCCGGGTCTATGGCTCCGTCCTGCGGATCGATGACCAGGTTTAGCCCACTTTCACCAAACTGGCTCGCAGCAGCGTCAATGTCACCGGCGGAGAGGCGAGAGATGAATTGGCGTAGGCGGTCAACCAGTTCCTCATGGTAGATCGACTGCTGGAATCCGGCTGTGTCAATGGTGCGTCCCTTGTGGCGATGATCGAGGGCTGGGGTGCCTAGGCGCTGATCAGGTGATGCAGCGGACGGCAGACAAAACTGCATGTACCGAAACTTCCACCGACCTTCATCCTGCTGAAGCACCCCGGTCAGCCTCACCGGCCAAAGGTAGGCGCGCTTGCCGCTATCCACCGGGGACAGATAATGTGCTAAGCCCCAGCTCAGCGTCGTGAGTGCCTCCAAAGCACCTTTGTCGGTGACTTCCAACTGCTGCTTGACGAAGCCAACCAGGCGCTCGTGCGTCACATCGTTGGTTTCGAACTCATACTTAATACTCGCAACGACTGCAAACCAGTAAGCCCCTCCAACTTGGTGGAAGATGGCTTGGTCCGGGTCAACGCGCAGGTCGCTCCAATACTGCCAGTCGCCTTTGATCAGCATCTTGGCCTGCTCTCTACCCAGGCACAGTTCCCCATTACTGGTCCCGAGTATCACGGTGGTGGGACCATGGACGAACAGTTCGTCCATGAATGCGTCCACAGCATCCACGTTGCGGTTCACATACCCATCGTTGAATCTCTGTAGGACTTGTTTGAGCTCTTCGTACATCCTACGCCTCCTGATGCTGTGATCCCCATTCGCCTCATAACCTCTGTTCAGGCATCAAAGGCCGGTCTACGCCGTCACTCTCTCCCCATCAGTTGAGGGGTTAGCGGGGTAACTTGTTCAACGGCGTACGATATTCTTCATGTTCCTGGCATTTTCCTTTCACTGGCAGGCTGGAAGATTCGCATCAGACTACCTGTAGACAGAGCAATTGGTGTGGTTGATAGGTTTCATCTCAAGTCAGCTCGATTCTTCAGACAAGGTCATTGATATGGAATGTATGTTCGTATATGATGGTGTTATCTGGATAAGAGGAGTGAGGTTCCACATGGAGATTTTGACCAAGGCGGCCGAGATCATGAAGTCCATCCCCAATGTTACCATTGCCCTCATCGATCTCGATGGCTATCCGAGCGCGTCAACCATCAGCAGCATGAAAACAGATGGCATCCAAACAGTTTGGTTCGCGACGGGAACGAACGGCGACAAGGCTGAGCGCATCCGCCAATGCGATCATGCCAGTGTATGCTACACCAACGGCAAGGACAATGTCACCCTGGTGGGCACTGTTGAGATCCTTACCGATGCACAGATCAAATCCGAGCTATGGGTTGATTGGTTCATCGACCATTTTCAGGGAGTCGACGACCCCAATTACTGCATTCTCAAATTCACCACGCAGCGCGTCAATCTCTGGATCGATCAGCAATCTATGAAAGGGGCGCTTAGGGGTGACGGGATGTGATTGAGACACGCTGCGGCCTTGTCTGCAGTGATTGCATACATAGAGAACCATGCCGCTGTGGCGGTTGTGTCGCAGCCAATGGGAAACCTTTCCATGGCGCGTGCCCTGTGGCTGCATGCTGTCAGGAGAAGGGGCTATTGCATTGCGGACAGTGTCCGGAGCTTCCCTGCGATCAGCTATACACTTACTCCTACCTCGATGCCGAGCACGGTGACCGACCTCCTGGCACGCGCATTGGGAAGCTGAATCAGTGGGCAAGCGACGAAGGACTCCCGCGCAAACTGCTGCTGAGTTCTGCCGGGTTTGCATCTCCCGATGGTGCCAAAAACGAGGAGATCGAGAAGTGCTTCTTGACGCTCCTTGAAAGACCGCCACAGGAGGCAAAGGTACTCTTCATTCCTGCCGCTGCGGTAAGCGACGAGGCAAAGCATTACGCGCGAGCCTGCCTAGAGGAGTTGTTGGGCGTAGGCATCCCTGTTAATCATGTTTTCGTTTATAATCTTGACCGTCCAATGTCGGCCGACGAAGCGCTCTCATACGATGTGATCTATTTCACAGGCGGCTCCACCAAGCATCTGCTGACTTTGATCAAACAGTGGCGGTTTGATGAGGTTGTTCGCCGTATGGTGAACGCGGGTAAGCTCTATGTCGGGGTCAGTGTGGGCAGCATCATCGCAACGCCCAATATCAGCCGTACGCTCGTAGATCAGAAGATCAAAGGTCTTGCACTGGTCAACGCATGGCTGGATGTTCATTGTGAGCAACCTGGTATGAGCATGAAGGAAGGGCTGCCATATTACCACTTATCCGACCGGCAAGCGCTGGTCGTGACACGAACCGCATGCTCTGTTCTTGGTTAGTCGAAAGGGGCAGGTACTCACACTGACGGTAGCTGTAGATCTGATGTACGCCCTTCACCCATCAGGACGAAGGCATGGGTGGTGACCGCCTATCGGACCGAGTATCGCTCGAAGAGGCCAGATCCATGCCCTGCTGCGCGGGGCGCGGATCTGGCCATGTTTGGTGCTGTCAGCGCACCGCCTGACCGTGTCGGACGGGTACCATTGCTGAATAGCTGCTATCTCCCGCGAAGCAGGATTAGCCGACCCGATACCGAAAAGACTGTTCAAACATGGTCTAATCGCTATTACTGTCGGGTAGCCAAGCCCGCCGCTGAAAGGAGATCTCGATGCACGAACGTTTCAACCGCAGCCAATGGTTCCGCCACGACCGCTTTGGCATGTTCATCCACTGGGGGCTCTACTCCATCCCTGCCCGGGGAGAGTGGGTACGCAGCACGGAGCGCATGACGGTCGAGGACTACCAGCCCTTCTTCGACAGCTTCAACCCCGTGGACTATGATCCAAAGATCTGGGCCAAGGCGGCCAAGGAAGCCGGTATGCGCTATGCCGTCATGACCGCCAAGCATCACGACGGCTTCTGTCTCTTTGACAGTGCGCTGACCGACTACAAGGCGACCAACACCCCCGCCGGCCGTGATCTGGTCCGTGAATACGTGGACGCCTTCCGAGCCGAAGGTCTGAAGGTCGGCCTATACTTCTCGATCATCGACTGGCTCCATCCAGACTTCCCCCATTACGGTGATCGCCAGCACCCGATGCGCGACAACAAGGCCTATGAAGGCATCGACCATGACTTTGACCGTTACCTGGAGTTCATGCATGGTCAGGTCCGGGAGCTATGCGAGAACTATGGCAAGATCGATATCATGTGGTTTGACTTCGCCTACGAGCACATGAAAGGCGAGAGGTGGAAGGCCAAGGAACTGATCGAGATGGTCCGTTCCTACCAGCCCGAGATATTGATCGACAACCGTCTTGAGGCCAGCGGCGATGAGTTCGGCAGCATCATCGAAGACGAACCTAACCCCTGGAGCGGTGACTTCGCCTCGCCGGAGCAGATCATACCAGCACAAGGCGTCACCAACCGCAGGGGTGAGCCCATCCCCTGGGAGGCCTGCATCACCATGAACAAGCATTGGGGCTACCATTCTGGTGACCGTTACTTCAAAGGTGCACCGATGATCGTGCGCAAGCTGGTCGAGTGCGTTAGCAAGGGCGGCAACCTGCTGCTCAACGTCGGTCCCGATGCGCGCGGCAACATCCCCGCCGAATCATTGGAGATCCTGTCCAAGATCGGCGCGTGGATGAAACGCAATGGCGACAGTATCTACGGCTGCGGCAACGCCGATATCCCTAAGCCGGAGTGGGGACGCTATACCCGCCAGGGCAACCGCCTCTATGCCCACGTCTTCGAGCCGCCCATCGGCCCGCTGGCCTTATTGGACGTGGAGGGCAGCCAGATCGCTGCCATGCGCCTGCTCGCTGACGGCAGCGAGATCAAGCGTTCGACCTCTTGGATCACCAACGCCTACACTGGCGTCACCTTCGCCGAGGTGGATCATCTGACACACGACTGCATGCTACCCGATCCAATCGATACGGTGATTGAGATAGAGCTGCTAGCCGAAAGCGACCGAACCAGCCGCCAATGAAGAGCGATTAGTAGAATACGGGTGCCAAATCGCCTGCTCCAGCCTACTTCTTGGTTCCGATGTGAATCGCCACGGTCCCTAGATTGAGTAGGTGGCACTCGGTACTATGGAACCCGGCATCCCGAAGCATCTGCTCCAACTCGTTGGGCATGGGATAGTGGTCGAGCGACTGCGAGAGATAGGTATAGGGCCTCAGCTTGCAGTTGCGCGATCCTTTGGTGAAGAACCGATCAATGGCCGGTAAAAAGGTCTTCCAGTAGAGAATGAACCATGATCGCAGCAAGATGTTGTAGGGCTTGGCGGCATCCATGCAGACGAAACGTCCGCCTGGCTTCAAGACCCGGTAGACCTCCGCGAGCGTTCGCGGGATAGAAGCAACATTGCGCATCGCCCAGCCCATGGTCACACCGTCAAAGCTATCATCTGCGCAAGTAAGTTTCATCACGTCTCCATGCTGCAGAGTGATGTTAGCCCCATAGGGCGATCGGGCAACTCGCAGCCGCCCCACGTCGAGCATTCGCTCGCTGAAATCGATGCCAACCACGCGCCCCCCTGGAAAGACACCGGCTGCCGCCAGCAGCGATAGATCACCGGTGCCGCAGGCTAGATCGAGGATCTGTTCTCCTGCCCTAAACTGAGCATGCTGAACGAACTCCCTGTGCCATTTGGCCCACTGACGCATTGAGATGATCCGGTTGAACAGGTCATACTGATCGGCAACCTGATCGAACAGCGCGCGGACATACTCCGCCTTGTCTTCGGCCGATGGTAACTCATTACCCCCATGCACCGCATATCACTCCCTGCCCGAGCCGTGTCAACATCGCCACTTACCACGAGAGCTGTGACCCAACCACATTGTCCCTCAGCAGGTTAAGTTCTACCACAGTGGGTGGAGGATCACGGCATCTGGCTCTTAACACCAGCTACGACGAATGAGCGCAAAAGGATCTGGCTGGCTAAAAGAGAGATGAAAGGATGAGGGCCATGGATTTCATGCAACTCGCAGCTAAGCGTTGCTCCGTCCGCAGTTTCCAGAGCAAGGCTGTTGAAGAAGACAAGGTTCAGAAGATCCTTGAGGCCGGTAGAATTGCGCCCACCGCTGCCAATCGCCAGCCGCAAAGAGTCCTCGTGGTCAGATCGGCAGAAGGTCTGGAGAAGTTGAAGAAGGGGGCCAATCTCTACGGCGCTCCATTTGCTCTCGTGATCTGCGCTGATCATTCGGTCTCTTGGAAAAGGCCGCTCGACAGCAAGGACACAGCAGATATCGACGCCACCATCGTCACGACCCACATGATGCTCGAGGCTACGGACCTAGGCCTGCACTCCATCTGGGTCTGCTACTTCAAACCAGATGCCATCCGGTCCGAGTTCGCCATTCCCGATCACTTTGAACCGCTCAATATCTTGGGTATCGGCTACCCAGATGGTGAGGTCAAATCGCCGGATCGGCACGCCACGGACCGCAAGCCACTAACCGAGACGGTCTGCTACGAGACATTCTAGTCCGCACATATTGCTGCCGCACCCAGGGATGCTCAACGCGACCCGTCATCTAGTATCGATGGAGGGGACCCATGTTCAAGGACAAGATCGTCGTCGTGACCGGTGGAGCGGCCGGGATCGGCAGGACCATCTGTGACGAGTTCAGAAAAGAAGGAGCTACGGTCTGCACCATCGACAAGGATCAGAACGACTACTATGTCGGTGATATCGCGGACGAGAGTGTGATGAGAGCCTTTGCCGCCAAAGTAATCGCTGATCACGGCCGCGTGGACTGCCTGATCAACAATGCCATGCTCACGAGGGGCGGCCTACAGGACTGCTCCTACGACGACTTCAACTATGTGCTGCGGGTCTGCGTCAGCGCGTCGTATATGCTGACCAAGCTCTTTATGGGATATTTCGGCGAGGGTGCTAGCATCGTCAATATCTCATCGTCCCGAGACCGGATGAGTCAGCCGAACACTGAAAGCTACACCGCGGCCAAGGGTGGCATCGCAGCGCTCACCCACGCGCTGGCGGTCAGCCTGGCGGGGCGAGTCCGGGTCAATTCCATCTCGCCGGGCTGGATCGATACCGATTTCAAAGTCTACGAAGGCGCTGATGCCCTGCAGCATCCAGTGGGTCGAGTCGGCAATCCGCTCGACATCGCCCACATGGTGCTCTTCCTCTGCAGCGACAAAGCCGGGTTCATCACCGGTGAGAATATCTGCATCGACGGCGGCATGACCAAGCTAATGATCTACCACAATGATCTTGGCTGGACTCTCAGCCAGTGAGCGGACACGGGGCGCCCGCTCATGTCTGGCCCCTACTCCCCACTCGCGTCCGTCCGTGCCGTCATTGCTTCGCTTGTCAGACCCCAATCGCATCAGACAACGCAGGGACCCTAGCCAGCATCACATCTGGCTAGGGTCCCTGCTGTTTCAGATGTACCTCTCTCCCAGTATCAATCGAATGGCCTCGTGTGCTTGCCACCGGAGGTCCCTTCTTCATCGCAGCCTCCTGCAACTCACGATAGATGCGTAGCCAACGACGGGCAACGATCTCATGCGCGAATCGTTGCTTGACCACTGATCTGCCGTAGTTGCCCAACGCTCGTAGCGTTGATGAACCCCTCATTAGCTTCTCCAGGTCAGCCACCAGGACGCCGACGCGCATCGGGCGAACGCCAGAATGATCCCCAAAACCGCTGCGAATGGCTTGCGCCATATTGTTGACCGTGAGAGTGCCTATATAGCCCTTGATCCCACAGGCGATGACAGGCTTGCCGCAGGACATGGCTTCCATGGCCGTACGCCCGGTCGCTATGACCAGATCAGCCGCCCGAAGGTAGCGCCGCATGTCAGTGGTCGGACGACGGAGCTCAATGACTGTACGTCCTAGGTGTTGATTAACTCTGGCAATAGCCTTCTGAAGCAGATCGCGGTAGGCACCGGGACCAATCAGTATGACGCGCATGCTGGGATAACGGCGCGCCAACCGATCGGATGCTTGAATCACCTTAAGGGAGATCTGGTGTTTCCGAGCATCGAAGCGGGAAGGGTGGAGCAATACCTGGGCTCTCTTAGGCAACCCGATCAGTTTGTGATCAGGCTGGTCATTACGTGAAGGTGCAAAATGAGCTATATCGATGCCGTTCGGTACCGTGGCAACAGATGACCGTACCCCAATGGCGCTCGTCCAAGCTGCCACAGATGGAGAGACAGCTACGACCTTCTGGGCATGCCGGGCACCATCGGTAATCGCCTGCTTACGGTAATAGGTACCGTGAATGGTGATAACGACAGGAGCCTTACAGTAGCGGTGGATTAGCCTGGTTGCCATGAAGCCATGGCTATCGTGCAGTTGGACAACCTTGTAGCGTCTCGGCACGAGTTTGGCTAGGGCAGTGGCTAGAGCGATCGACGAGGGATCGTTGGGGAGACGATGAACTGGGATACGTTGCTCTCGAAAGACTGGTATCAAGGGGCCTCCCCTGGTAGCCACTCCTACCTGGACGCCACACTTCCGCAGAGCCTGTGCCATCGACAGGATGCAGGTCTCTGTGCCGCCGATATTCAGATGGGTTATGACCATCAGCACTTTCACTACTATCACTCCTTTGGCCTCCCAGAGCAGTTTATTCGCACCTAGCGACGTTTGAGCCATCTTCCACACTCCAGATGTCGACCCATCGGCTACTAGAGGGGCCATAGTCGATCTGGGGAGTGGCCAGAACTGTACAATCTGTTCGGAACCAGCGGTTTGTAGTAGGCATATCTTGTTGTGAGATAAGAGTAGGAGTGAGGTGAGAATGAAGTGGCTAGAGAGATCACTGCCATCGTGACCCCCGGTGACGATCCACTCCCTCCCGCACAGTGCTCATCAGTGGACATCTATGCCTACCATCTCGGTCGATCGTTGGCAACTCAGGCACCGGTGATGCTCTTCGCCCGGGGAACAAGTGGTAAAACACTTAAGAAGGCGGGCATGACTATCGCAGAGATCCCCGTGCGCGGTTCTGGCCCCGTCTACCTTAGCCACGTCCTCCGTCGATCGGTGGGTCGACGCTACGGGGTCATACAGGTAGAGAATAGACCTCGTTATGTAACATCCTTGCGCAGTCGCTTTCCCCACACCCCAATTGTGCTTAACATGCACTCGATCAACTTCTTGGCACCGAGGCTGATCTCGCGCCCTGCTGTCGTTAAGAGCTTTCGCGGCGCCAACGCTATCGTCGCCAACAGCGATTATGTGCGGCGACAGCTCATCCACCGCTTCCCACAGTTCGCGCACAAATATCGCGTCATTCACCCGGGGGTGGATCTAGGCCTGTTTCCCACCAGGCACTCGCAACGCGGTCAGGCTACTAGGCTGGCTGTACGGCGCCAGTATCAGGTCGGGAGCAACAAAACAGTACTGTTGCTTGTTGGACGTTTTTTGCCGCGCAAGGGAATCACAGTGCTCTTACGTGCCTTCAGACAGCTGCGGGCCAATCACCCTGATCTTGTGCTATGGATCGTAGGTGGCAGTCCACGTGGCGCTAGCTCATTCCACCGGCAAGCCAGGACGCTCGCCCGTGGTCTGCCGGTACGTTTCTTCCCTTTTGTATCGTCACGACAGGTACATCGATACTACTTGGCGGCTGATCTGTTTGTCTGTCCTTCGCAACTACCCGAAGCCTTTGGCATGGTTAACGTGGAGGCGGCAGCCAGTGGTCTACCAGCCATCGGCAGCGATGCCTGGGGGATCAAGGAGAGTATCACCGCTGGCGTCAGCGCTGGAGAGTTCGCGACTACCGCAACAGTCGTGCTTGGAGTTCGACCATTGCCAAGCTCTTGTCTCAACGTGATCAGTGGCAGGCCATCGGAGAGCGAGCCCGGAAGATGGCCGTTGATCGCTACTCCTGGGGCCGGGTCGCCAGTCAATTCGCCAGTCTGTACCGCTCACTATAGACATTGTCTCTTGGCACCCCTGCTACACTACGGCAGATAATGCTCTCGGACAGTGAACAGTTGCACGGGAGGCGAGTTGGTCACTAACAAGGAGGTATGTGTAATCATGGGAAGTGTCAGGGCATTCACACGTGAGTTCTTCATTCAGAAGAAGGACCTAAAATCAGTAGGTAGGAACCCCTATTTCATTCTTGTTCCAGGTTATCGCCTCGTTCTGGCAGGACGAGAGGCAGGGAAACGGATTAGGGTGGTAATAACTGTTCTCGCCAGAACCATGACTATCCAGGGTATTCGGACAAGAGTTGTGGAAGAGAGAGACTTTGAGAACGGCAAATTGGTTGAGGTCTCAAGAAATTTCTTTGCCATATCCAAGAGGAATAACAGTGTCTTCTACTTTGGTGAAGATGTTGATATCCTTGATGGAAATGGCAGGGTGATAAGTCACGAAGGGACCTGGCGTGCTGGAGTCAAGGGCGCTCAAGCGGGTCTCATCATGCCCGGAATTGGACTTGTTGGAGCAAGGTATCAGCAGGAAGTGGCACCGGGTGTTGCTCTGGATAGGTCCCAGGTGCTAAGCGTTACTGCATCCTTGCGGGTACCTGCGGGTAATTTCCGTAATCTGCTCAAAATAAGGGAAACTACTCCGTTGGAGCCAGGCGTAGTTGAGTTCAAGTTCTATGCCCGTGGGATCGGCGTTATCAAGGATGAGGCAGCTGAATTGGTAAGATTCTGCTTCATATCCGTGCCACGTACCAGAAAACGCAGACTTCAGCACAGGAGGCTTGCTGAGAAATAGCGGAGTGGATGAGGCGGGTCAGAGCTATCCGGACGCGACCCAGCCAAGGGTGTAGATGAACGTAGCGTTTGAAGCCACAGAGGAACACAAGGACCGGGTCGCGTCATCCTAGCCGCAGCAAAGGACCATAGCCAGACTGACATCTGGCTATGGTCCTTTGCTCACGTGCTGAGAGGCCAGGCAAAAGGATAACTGCTCCGTTTGAACCAATCGCCGCTTACCTACTCAGAGGCGGGCCTAAACTCCACCTTCCCGAGCTTCATGATGCTGGCGTTGCCCTCCATGGAGACGATGTACTCCACTGATTCAATGACGATCACATTGCCAGCGGCCCAGAGATCCTTGTTTGATGTGGTGCCCACCATCCTGAACTCGGCCCCCTCGGGGGTCTTGGCCGGATCAAGATAGGTCAAGGTCAGTGCTAGCTTCCCATCCTTCTCCACCACCTCGTACGTGCCCACGCCCCGAGGGCTGGAAGTCTGAAGCGCGAACGCATTGCCAGGCTTGAAGGTCAGTTGCACTGCGGTTGAGCCCGACATGCCAACGCTTGAGTTCCCCTTGTAGACAGCCATGCTCTTCTCCGGCACCTTGGTAAAGGTCATCTTAGCTGCCGGTGTCCCAGGCATGACGGACATCTGGATCGCGATCTCGTTGTTGGATGGATTGATGGTGCCTTGTACGGCTATGGCACTCGCCGTGCTCGGTGTTAGGGTGATCTGTCCATTGGAGATCTTGAATGTCCCCGTCTCTTTGCTCAGATGGTTGACATACTTGCGATTGGGCCTGAGGCTGAGCAGAACGTCGGTCTTGCCCATCACTTTGGTCACATAGTCGCCCAAGAACGGCTTGTAGACATCTTGGGGAGTGCCCACCTGCTTGTAGGCGATCTCTGTGGGTTGCTTGTTGATCGGAAACCCGACTGTGAGGACCCCTTCGTTATACTTGCCCTTAATCGCGCTACTACCGGCACCATCGCTGACGAACGAGATCACCTTGTCATCCTGGATCTCGAACTTCCCTTCGTCAAGGAGGCCCGTGATGGACAGGTAGACCTGGTAGCGCTGTTCGGTGGTCAAGACAAGCGAGGCGAGGGGCTTCATATTGGGCGACATAGCCCACTCCCCTTCATAGGAGCCCGCCAGATCCTTAAGCGGTACGCTGTTCTTCGGTCCCTGCGGCACTGGCGGTGTAACTACGGCAGGCGGGGTAGCTTGCGGGGTACAGGCTACGACCATCATCGCAACCAACATGATCACTGCCGCTGCAGCCAACCTCCTGATTGCGCCTTTCATGATATCCCTCCTATTTGTCATACACAGTGCTTGACCGCATGAGTCACGTGCGAGAACCTATGACACGCCACAGTGTGATGCGGTTCTACCTCCACCAGCTCGACGGGAGTGCAGGCGCACTCCCGACTGCTTTCGTAGCACCGTGGTGCGAACCGACAGCCCACGGGCGGGTTGATGGGGCTCGGGGTCTCACCCTTGAGCATGATCCTCTCCCGTGGGCGGGTGATGTCAGTATCCAGCACCGCTGAGATCAGTGCCCGGGTATAGGGATGCAGGGGGTTGCGGAAGATCGCCTCGGTCTGCCCGTACTCCACGATCTTACCCAGATACATGACGGCGAGCGTGGAGCAGATGCGCTTGACCACAGCGAGATTATGGGAGATGAACAGGTAGGTCAGGTTCAGTTCGTGCTGTAGGTCGGTGAGCAGGTTAAGGATCTGGGCATGCACTGAGACATCCAGGGCCGAGACTGGTTCATCACAGATCAGAAGCTCTGGATGTAAGGCGATCGCCCTGGCAATTCCCAGTCGTTGTTTCTGCCCGCCGCTGAAGGCTGATGGATAACGATGCATATCATCCTTGCTCAGCCCGATCAGCTCAAGCAGTCTAGCTACTCGATCACTGATCTCTTCCCTGCTGAATCCACCCCTAATGACCAGTGGCTCGGCGATGATACGGAACGCGTCAAAACGTGGGTTCAGCGATGAGTAGGGGTCCTGAAAGATCATCTGCATGCGGCGTCTCTGCTCCAGGAACTCGCTTGTGGCGAGTTTGTTGAGCTCTTGACCGCTAAAGACAATGCTCCCACCACTGATATCCACTAGTCCTAGGATGGCATTGGCCAGGGTCGTCTTGCCACAGCCGCTTTCCCCCACCAGGCCGAATGTCTCACCCTGCTTGATCACGAAGCTAACATCGCTGACCGCGCTGACAAGCTGCTTGGGGGCAAAGAGACCTGAACCTCTCACGGGAAAGTCAACCGATAGATGGCGGAGATCCAGCAGCGGATCGTTGTCGTGACCTCTCATCATCACTGACCGCGTCTCCTTTGCCGAGACCAGAGCGCCCATGGCTACCGGCGCTCATGGTCTCGAGGGCGTTCTAGAGGGGGTAGGCCATCTTCTGCCCGAAGCCTTCCCTCGACACCGAGTTGTCGTAGATCTCCTCAATGGTGAAGACGTAGGCGGGTCTGGTCTTCCACCGCTCGATATTGGGAGCATGATATACATCGTGCTGGGCGTTGATGAACTGCTGATAGATGCCCTCTTCGTGAATCGCCATCTTACCGCGCAGCTCATACGAGATGACCGGCGGCTGGTAGTAGATCAGCGTGGCTTCGGGATTGACCTGGTAATTCTCCCAACTGTGCTTCTTGGCCATCTCGATGGAGACAATGATGCCAAAGTCGATCCGCTGCTCGGCCTCTGCGGAGTACAAGTGTTTGATCAACAGCTCTAGGCCCCGTTGGCTGTAGCTCTTGTCCTCAGGATCATATGTCCTGATATGTTCTAGATAGGCTTGCAGGGTTTCGTCCAGGTACTCCGGTTTCGGCACATAGCCTACACCTTTGATCGATGCGTTCAGTCCCGCTGGGCCATGGGAGATCATGGCAGGGTTATGGGAGGTAAAGCTCAGAAACATCTGTTCCCGGCTGACCTCCTGCCCCGCCTGGATCCTCTTGACCATGTTTGCCCGCGTTCCGTAGGACCACTCGAAAAAGCTCTTACCCGATCTCATGACCATTCCTCCCTCGTAAGTCATCAACCTAATCTCAATACCCGGCAGTCAGACGGCTCCATCAGGTCCATCGCGTTGTGGCTGTCATCAACCAACCCCTCTCCATCGCCTCATAGTCCTCGAATCCTAGTTAGCTCCCGAGATCAGACTCCGATAGTGCCAGCACCTCACCGAACGATCGGCACCGATCGGTTCAAGTGCAGGCATCGCTGCGTGGCATTGTTCCGTGGCGTAGCTACAGCGCGGATGAAAGTGGCAACCGGGTGGTTTCTTGATCGGATGGGGTACGGCGTGGGGTATCTGGACAAACCGTTCACCAGAGGCTCCTGCGAGACTCGGGACTGAGTTGAGCAGCCCCTGGGTATAGGGGTGATAAGGCATAGTGAACAAGTCGCGCTTACTGGCCTGTTCTACGATCTTGCCACTGTACATCACGTAGATGATATCAGCCATATTGGCCACCACACTTAAGTCGTGGGTGATCAACAGTATGGACATCTCTTGCTGCTCGGTGAGCTCTTTGATCAGATCGATGATCTGAGCCTGAATGGTCACATCGAGAGCGGTGGTCGGTTCATCGGCGATCAGCAGATCGGGCTCACAGGCAAAGGCCATGGCGATCAGGACCCTTTGCCTCATGCCTCCCGAGATCTGATGGGGGAAGTCATGATAGCGCTTTTCTGGCGCTGGCACCCCCACCTTCCTTAGCAGATCGATGGAGAGTCCTCTGGCTTCCTCGGGGCGGACCTTCTTGTGCCGGATGAGGACCTCGTCAATCTGCCTGCCGACGCTCATGACGGGATTTAGTGAGGTCATCGGGTCCTGAAAGATCATCGCCATGCGGTTGCCCCTGACCTCTGCCATCTGTCGGTCAGAATAACCAGCGATATCAATCCCCTTGAACACCATCTCGTCAACAGCGATGATCGCCGGAGGCACGGGCAACAGCTTCATCAGGGCCAGAGAGGTCACGCTCTTCCCGCAGCCACTCTCCCCAACCAAGGCCACGCACTTTCCTCGCGGGATGTCCAGATCAACCCCCTCAACAGCTCTGATAAACCCTCGTTCATCGGGGAACAGCACCTTCAGTCCTCGGATGCGATACACCAGATCCAGCACCTGTCAATACCCTCTTTCCAAAGTTGAATGCTGGCCACATCATGTTTGCGGGTTGTCATCCATCGCCGTAAATATCTCCTGGATGTACTGGTTATTGAGTGTCTTATACAGCTTGTAGGCGCTGTTGCTCTGCTTCATCTTGGGGTTCAGGATCTCTTCCATGGCGTAGCCGATGAGCATGAAGGAAGACACCGTGGCGAAGATGGCCAGGCCTGGCGCGATGACCCACCACCAATAGCCAAGCATTAGGGCGCCACCGCCTTGAGCTTCGGCGAGCATCTTCCCCCAACTGATCGCCTGCGGGTCCCCTAAGCCGAGGAAGCTCAGGCCCGCCTCGGCAACCATCACCCCTGCGCTGGTCAGGGCCGTGGTCATGATCAGCAGATTGGAGACACCCGGCAGAATGTGGTTGAACATGATGTACCAGCGGTTGGCCCCGCAAAGCTCAGCCGCTCTGATATAGTTGCTGCTCTTGATGACCAGCACCTGCGAGCGGATGATCCGTGCCAGTCCGGTCCATCCGAAGGCAACGAAGATCAAGATCAGCATCACGTAACCCTTGCCAAAGAGATTAGTGAGGACGATGGTGATCGGTAGAGTAGGGATCACCAGTAGTACATCCACGACTCGCATGATGACGCTGTCCCACAGGTTGCCGAAGTAGCCTGCCATAATGCCCATCACGGCACCAAGCAAGGCGATGGCTACCCCAGTGATCAGGCCGATGAGCAGCGAGACACGTGTCCCATAGATGAGCATACTGAACACATCCTCACCCCATGAGGTCGTCCCGAGTAGGTGCTGAAGGCAAGGCGATAACCCCGGAACGGTCCTCTGGGTAAGGTCATAGGGGTCGTAGGGGGCGATGAGGGGGGCAAACACGGCGATCAGCGCGATGGCTAGCAGGAGAATAGCTCCTAACCGGCCTTTGGCATGTTTCCATACGTCCTTGATCAGCTTCATCGTCACTCACCCGCCTTGACTCTCGGGTCCAGTAGACCGTAAGTCAGATCCGTTACTAGATTGGCCAGCAGCGCAATGGTGGACAAGAGCAGCATGATCCCCAGCATCAGTGGGTAGTCGTTATTCCCATTGGCTTCAAGAAACAAGGTACCCATGCCGTTCCAGTTGAAGATCTTCTCAATCACCACCGCACCACCGATCAAGCCACTGACGCTCATCCCCACTCGGGTCACGATCGGTAGAGTCGCGTTTCTCAGCGTGTGTTTGTAGAGGACCGTTCGGTTGCTGAGCCCCTTCGCCTTGGCAGTGGTGATGAAGTCTTCTTCCGCTACGCTAATGACACTGTTGCGGGTACTGAGGGCATAACCAACGATGCCACCCAAGCACATGCTGATGATCGGCAGCGAGGCGTTGCGGAACACGTTGGCGATCGACCCCAGCGACCACCTGAAACTAGTGGCCATATACGGGTCGGCATACGCGGGCAGCCAACCCAGCTGAAAGCCAACGACCATGGAGAGCAGCAGAGCGATGAAAAACGCGGGCATAGCGGTGGTCAGGGTCGAGGCGCTGAGGAGCAGGGTATCGAGGCTTCGTCCACGTTGGAAGGCTGCGAACGTCCCCCAGATGATCCCGACCATCACCGAGATCAACATGGTCGTGACCGAAAGCACCAACGTCCAGGGCAGTCGCTCCATGATCAAGTCAGCGACCTTCGGCCTTCCCGGCAAGAAGGAGTTCCCCAGATCGCCCTTCGTCAGGTGCTGGAGGTAGATAATGAAGCGGGTTCCGATCGGCTTATCAAAGCCATACTGCTCCCGTGTCATCTGCTTGATCTCT
>CAZINL010000022.1:4675-7139 GCA_964540595.1 uncultured Clostridia bacterium | reverse complement strand
TCAGTCATGCTCCCCAGCCGCGGTGGGTAATATCTAGCCGCTGGATCGTCCACACCAATCTGCGGAATGAAGAAGTTCAGGCCAATCACCACCACCCACACAAACAGCGTGTAGAGGGTGCGCCGCAGAACGTAACTCCTGCTCATAGTGCGCGTCTCCTTTACTCGTCACCGGCCCTTGAACCTGAGGTTCTGCAGCGTGTCAGTATTGAAGATCGAGCTGCCATTGGCCGTGGTCCAACCCTCGTAGATATCCGTTCGATAGACTGAGATGATCTCCGCCGAGTAGAGCGGGATCTTGTAGTGCAAGTCAGCGACCAGCTTCTGAATGTCCTTCAGCAGCGTGACCTTGCGCTCCGAGTTCAGCGTCGTACGCATCTCTTCAATCTTGACTGCCAGTCCAGGATCAACCAGCCGGCCGTAGTTGGATGAGCTGCCGATGGTCACGAAGTGGGCGGTCATCATCATGTCGACATTGGTCATGCGGAAGGTGACCCCCTGGATCGTCATATCGAAGTTTCCGGTGTAGTAACGGTCCTTGACCGCGTTGCTGCCGCCATCTTCGAACTCGACCTCGATGCCGATCTTCTCCAGCTGCACCTTGAGATAGTTGATCAGGTTGCGATTGGCGGAACTACCGGATATCTTGTAGGATAGCTTGACGCCATCTTTGGCGCGTATCTTCTGCCCCGGCTGCAGTGTGTAGCCCGCCGACTCCAATAGCCTATTCGCCTCGCTGATATTGGGCTGCGTGACACCCACGTTGGAATTATAGAAGGCCTCAAACTCCGCAATCAGCCCAGCCCCTACAGGGGTTCCCCGTCCTCTCAGCACGCTGTCGATCAGGTTCTTCTGGTCGATAGCCAGAGCGATCGCTGCCCGCACTGCCGGCACAGCCAGTGTCTTTCTCTCCGGGGTGAGGAAATTGTCGGGGGGGTTCAGGTTCAGAACCAACGTCTGAGCAAACACGCCGGCGGCAAAATCGAGCTTCAGCCCTTGTTCCTTGGTGAGATTATCAACATACGCACTGTCGATGGCGCTGTTGATCAGATCAATATCGCCCTTCTTCAGAGCGTTGATGGCCACATTGATGTCCATGTAGTTGACGATCTTGATCTTCTCGGGTTTGTACAGGTTTTTGCCAGCGCTATCGCGTAGATGGTAGTCAGGTCGCTTGTTCAGCACGACAATGCTGGAATTGGAGCTGGCGGTATCGATGGTATAGGGACCGCTGCCAACAGGATTGTTGTACAGGCCCCTCATCGCCGGTACGGGATCGGTAGTGTTGAGCTGGTTGCTGGGCGAGATGATGCTCCACTTATGCTCGGGTAAGATGGTAATGGTGGTGAATAGCGGTGTGATCGCCCCCAACACCTTGCGCACATGCAGATAGACAACATTCTCTTCGCCTTCCTTGAAGGTGTAGCTGCCTGGCTTTTCCTTGGTGAAGACCCCTTGACGGGATAGGGTGTAACTCCCACTGGCATCACGAACGTAGGTATGCCTCAAATCGCCAATCCAGGCCAAGGCCCCAGCATGGTTGGTGCGGCCAAAATCAGCGGCCAGATCAAGGGTAAAGTAAATATCTTTGGCGGTTACGGGCTTGCCATCGCTCCACTTGGCGGTGGGATCAAGCTCGAGTCTGACCTCTAGATAGTCTTGAGAGGCAGGGACCAACTCAGGGGGAACCACGTAGCTCCACGTCTTGGCCAGCCTGCCAATGAACTGGGCTGTTTCGTCGTCATAGGTAAAGAGCGTATCGTAGACCAGACTGGCCAATGTCGTCGAGATATCAGCGTTGGATAGCCAGGGCATGTAGGTTGCCGGTAGGGATGCCGACACATGCCCCACATACAGTGTGAAGCTCTTGTCGGCGTACCGGTCCGATACCTTCTGGGCACATCCCGTGGTTAAAGCAGCCGCCACCACGATGATCAATAGGGTTGCCATCAGCTTCGACCGTAGCACCAAGGTTACCCCTCCTTTGGAGATGGTGTCGCGTCCCGCGCGCTGTGTCCCTGTGGGTGCATGTCAACGTGATCGCCCCAGATAACCCGAATGTGATTCTCCAACATCTTGCACGCCGATAGCATCTGTGGCAGCATCTCTTCCTTCTGCGTGCGCAACTGCTCCCTGCCCTTGGCGGTAATGCTGTAGCGCTTACGGGGTGGAGTGCACTCCGTGTCCCACTTGCCAACTATCAGCTCCTCGCCCTCCAGCTTGTTGAGCAGCGGGTAGAGCGATCCTGGACTTGGCCGCCAATGACCCTTGTTAGTCGCCAAGATCAGCTCGGCCATCTCTGCCCCAAAGTACTCCTGGATGGAGAGCAAGTGGAGCAGATAGAGGCGCAAGAAGCCTTTGATCAGAATGCGTTGGTCGACCGGATACTTGCTGGCTGCGCTTATGGTCATCACCCCTATCGGTATCGATATGTATAGCGCTCGATACATGTTATGAGCACACGG
>CAZINL010000022.1:3259-4665 GCA_964540595.1 uncultured Clostridia bacterium | reverse complement strand
TTGAAGCTCTCCTACCATTCATTTGCAGGCTACCCCTGGACATAAGATGTAGGGAGCAAGCGATGAGGAGGAGTGACCCATGTCAAGTGATGCCGTCCTGGCACTCTGTACCCTTGGTATCCCTTACCCTGAGATTCAGGTGGAAGGTCCGAACCCAACCTACGCCAGCGTGCTACAGGCCGACTATGCCAGCCGGATCAGCGAGTTCACCGCGATCAGCCAATACCTCTACCATCATCTGCAGATGGGGCAGTACGAGCCGTGGCACGAGGTCGCTGACCTTGAGGAGTGCATTGCCCGGATCGAGATGAAACACCTGGAGATGCTGGGAGAGCTGATCCTAAAGCTAGGTGGCGACCCCAAGTATCAGAGTCCCGCTGGCCGCTCATGGCGAGGACACTACGTGGAATACCACTCAGGCAATCTCTGTGAGCAGCTCAAAGCCGATGTGCAGGCCGAGCAGAATGCCATCACACAGTACCGCACTCACCTGGAGCTCATCCAGGACCGCTATGTCCAAGCCATCATCGAGCGGATTCTCCAGGACGAGGAGCACCATCTCCGCCTCTTCCAAGAGGCGTATGAGAAGCACTGCAGGTAGAAGCCGTGGACGTTGGGGCGGTTCTCTCGTCAAACAGAATCAACAGAGCGGGCGCACCGTTCGACGGTGCGCCCGCTCTGTCTTATGAATGACGGTGGTCTGTCCCCACATGGACAAGGATTCCATCTCGCTGCCGCGAAATGATGGAGCATGGAGATATGATGCGAATAGCAGATGTCAGGAACAGGCGTGACTTCATTATGGTACACTTACGCAGCCTCAAATGCTCCAATTCCACGTCATGCAAGTTCCGAAAGCATGAGTGACGCAAGACGCTAAGCTGCAAGAAGGAGTGTGTCGCATGTCCGACAGCAACACCTATCTACTTGAGACCGACCGGCTGGTCATCCGCCACTTTACGCCCGACGATGCAGAGGCGCTCTGTCTGCTGGCCAATGACCGGATGCGTTCGGAGATCGCCCACTGCGACCACCAATGGCCGACCGACCTTGAGGGCTGCAGAGCTGCAGCTACTTGGTTCGCTGCGGGCGACACCTTCTGGGCTGTCTGCCTTAAGCCAGAGATGACGCTGATCGGTATGATCGCTAACAACAACATCACTGAGGAGAACGTCCTCGACCTAGGGCATGTGTGGCATACCGCTTATTGGGGTGGGGACCTAGACGCCGAGGCGCTTGGTCTGATGGTGCAGTATGCCTTTGAGACGCTGCAGATCACCGCCGTGGTCGCCCACAACCCACTCCATGAGCAGCAGATCGCGCCGCTACGCGCCATGGGCATGACCATGCGTAGCACTGGCAAGGGTTCGTTTATCAACGACGCGCAAGGGAATCCCATCGAGTTC
>CAZINL010000022.1:0-3249 GCA_964540595.1 uncultured Clostridia bacterium | reverse complement strand
GAGTTCGAATCCTGTGAGATGTTCATCTCCCGCGAGGACTGGTTCAAGGGCAAATAAGGACCGGCTGGCACACGCGGCTACGGTCTGAAGAGGAGTGTTGGCATTGCGGATATATCAGGCGACAGTCACTGATCTGACCGGCATTACTGAGTTAGCTCTACTACTTTGGCCGGGTCACACTCATGCTGAGTTGGCTGATGAGTTCAGAGAGATTCTAGATGAAGGAGAAACGGCTATCTACTTGGCCCGCGAGGCTGATCGCGACATTGGCTTCGCGCAGTGTTCCATCCGGCATGACTATGTGGAGGGCACCGATCAAAGCCCCGTCGGCTACCTGGAAGGTCTGTTTGTGCGAGAAGCCTACCGGCGTCAAGGAGTAGCCCGCCAGTTGATCCGTGCTTGTGAAGAGTGGGCTCGCGCTCAGGGATGTACTCAACTGGCAAGTGATTGCGAATTGGGCAACACTGACAGTCTGGCTTTCCACCTGCAGGCAGGCTTCACAGAGGCCAATCGCATCATCTGCTTTGTCAAGGATATAGTTCCGTCAGCTTAGCAGCGGATGGGGGAGAATCAGGGGGACAGGGCTGCTAACTTGCGCTGATGCTATCGATCAAGCTCTGCATCGCTGGTGATATGAACTTATCTTTGTGATAGACAAGATCAAAGGAACGATCAAGATTCACGCCGTCGATATCGATGATGTGAATCTTTTCGCTTTCTACCATCTCCAGCACCAGCATTTTCGAGATGACCGCCAATCCCTGTCCACCTGCGACGGCGGTTAAGATGGCGTCGGAGCTGTGGCAGGTCCATTTGGGGTAGATCTCGATATGTCGGCTTTGGAGGGCTTCTTCAAATCTCTCGCGTGTACCACTCCCCTTCTCCCGTACGATGAAGGCCTGTCCGGCCAGTTCATCCATGGAGATCACTTTCTTGGAAGCGAAGGGGTGCTGCATACCACAGATAAGCACTAGCTCATCACGGATCACGGGACGGACCAGGAGATCCTTACTGGTGACCGAGCCCTCTACCAATGCCAAGTCCAGTTTGCTGGTCAGGAGCATCTCCTCAATGATGTGGGTGTTGTCCACATAGACCTGTGCCTGCACATTGGGATGCTTCTCCTCGAGCCGATTGATGATGCTCGTAAGGACACAGCTTCCCACGGTGATGGTTGCGCCAATCTTTAGGAGTACCTGGTTGGAGGAGTTTTTTAGGCTTCGCTCCATCTCGTCAAATAGAGTGATGATGTGTCGTGCGTAGCTGAGCAGTCGTTCTCCTTCTAGGGTGATATACAGCCTCTTGGCCAGACGTTCAAACAGCTTGACACCGTAGGTGGCCTCGATCTCCGAGATGACTTTGCTCACGGTGGGTTGGGCGATATAGAGTCTCTTCGCGGCCAGTCCCATCTTCCCAGTTTCTGCGACGGCAATGAATATCCTTAACTCACGGATGGTCATGTGCATCATCCTTTACTATCTATAGTGTTTTGGCTATGATTTTGATCATCTTATACTATTTTACACTATCAACTGTAAGGGGTATAGTGGGGTTAGAGACAAACCATGAGTAATTGGAGGAAGTACAAATGAGCATCACCCCACAAGACATCAAACGTGTCAAAGGCCTAGGCTTTCTGCAAAATCGCGGCACCGAGAACTTCTCCGGAAGAATCATTACGAAGAACGGGGTCCTTACCGCCCATCAGCTGCGCAACCTCAGCGAGGCAGCTGAGAAGTTTGGCAATGGCAAGCTCACTTTTACCACCCGCTTAACGGTTGAACTACCGGGAATCTCTTATGAGAACATTGAGCCATTTCGGGAATATGTGGCGCGCGAGGGCATGGAGACCGGAGGGACAGGCTCAAAAGTGCGTCCCATCGTTTCCTGCAAGGGTACGACCTGCGTGTTTGGCTTATGTGATGCGCAGGCGTTAGCGGAAGAGATTCATGATCGCTTCTTTGTAGGTTATGGCCAGGTCACACTACCCCATAAATTCAAGATCGCTGTTGGCGGCTGCCCTAACAACTGCGTGAAACCTGACCTCAACGATCTCGGCATCGTCGGGCAGTGCGTCCCAGCGTTTGATCCCGAGCGCTGCCGTGGCTGTCGTAAGTGCGCGGTGGTTGAGTCCTGTCCCATGAAAGCCGCTTCTTTAGTCGATGGCAAGATGACCATCAGCCCTGAGACCTGCAATAACTGTGGGCGTTGCGCAGGCAAGTGTCCCTTTGGCGCTGTGAACAAGGGCCAAACCATGTACAGAGTTTATGTCGGTGGACGCTGGGGCAAGCAGGTTCGTGCGGGCAGCCCACTGAGCCAGTTATTAGCGCAGGATGAGGTACTGGACATGGTCGAGAAGGCCATTCTCTTGTTCAAGAGCAAAGGCCTTACCGGTGAGCGTTTTGGCGCCACTGTGGATCGGATCGGGCTGCAGGATGTGGAGAAGCTGCTGATCTCCGATGATCTGCTCCAGCACAAGGAGGAGATTCTGGCGCTGGAGACCGTAGGAGGCGCACGCTGCTAGTGAAAAAGCTCATCTCTTATTGTCTAGTGCTGCTCTTCGCCACCGCCGCTCTGGCGGGATGCGGCACAGGCAACGGTCAAGCCATGCCTCAGCAGTCTGGAAGCTCCACCTTGGCAGTAGATAAGCCTTATTACACCTTCCGTGACTCACTCGACCGCGAGGTTATCTTGAAGGAGAAACCGCAGAGAGTTGTTTCTCTCTTTGGCTCCTATGCCGAAACATGGCTCTTGGCGGGAGGGCAGTTGTACGGCGTGACCGACGATGTCATCTCGGAGCGCAAGTTGCAGGTCGGTGGTGATACCAAGATCATCGGCACAGTGAAAGACCCCAACATGGAGGAAGTTCTAAATCTATCCCCTGATCTGGTACTGCTCTCCGCTGACCTAGATGCCCATGTGAAGCTCTCGGCTACCCTGCAGGCGGCGAATATCCCCTATGCCTTCTTCAGAGTGGAGCATTTCGAAGATTATCGCCAGATGCTGAAGATCTGTACCGATATCACAGGACGTGGCGATCTCTATGAAAAGAACAGCTCCAAGGTTGAGGCACAGATCAAAGAGATCTTGGCCAAGGCGGATACCTCGGGAGAGAAACCCACTGTTCTGTTTGTCCGCGCCATGAGCGCCAAGGCCAAAGCCATGGCTGGGGATAACATGACCAGCAAGATGCTAGCTGATCTGCATACGGACAATATCGCTGCTCGCCACGGGTCCCTTCTTGAGGAT
>CAZINL010000021.1:20786-25190 GCA_964540595.1 uncultured Clostridia bacterium | reverse complement strand
GTATCCATGGCTTCGGCGTGCGCAGCCTGTAGTATGGCAGCCTCGTCAAGCTTACAGAGGCGCCGGTTCTCCATGACAATCTCGCCGTCAACAATCACCGTCTCCACATCACGCCCAGAAGCACCTAGCACAATCTGATGGACCGGCATGGTGAAGGGCTGCAGATGGGGCTTCTGAAGATCGAGGATAATGATATCGGCCTTCTTGCCTTGTTCTAGAGAGCCCAAGTCCTTCTCCCAGCCCAGTGCCTTGGCTGCGTCAATGGTAACACACTCCAACAGCTTGCCCACAGGCAGGCTGTTGGGATCATCAAAACGCATCTGCTCGATCACCTGAACACGTCGGATGATTTCAAACAGGTCAAAAGGCGTGGCCGGAGCGTTGCCATCAGAGGTGATGGCGGCGGTGATCCCCATCTCCAGCATCTCCGTGAAGGGCATAGCACGGAAGGTGGGAGCCGCCGAATGAGCGAGCTTGGTATCAGTCTCGGCCAAGATCTCGACCTCGCGATAGGTGAGATCGTAACAGTGCTGGATCAGCACATCGGGACCTAAGATGGCGTTTTCATCGCGCGAGGCGAATTCCACTAAGTTTCCGAAGGCATCCGTATGGATCCAAGTCTTATACTTGTCGGCAAGATCGCGTACACGGCGGAACTGCTTGCGATCGAAGTCATCCAACACATCACAGATATCGCTCGGCGAACGGCCGCTGGGAAAACGCGACGGCACCAGACTGAACGGGGTGACAAAGACACGAATACGATCATTGGACTGCTTGTGCCACTTCTGGATCAACTTCTCGGTGCCCTCAAAGTATTGGTCCCAGGTGGCCTGGATTAGCTCGCGCTCGCCACCGACATAGCGCGCTACCGTCTTCGGCCAGGGGGTAGAACCGGGGCCGACACACACGACCTCACGCAGTCCGGCTTCGGTATAAGCACGGGCGTGGTTGGCACCGAAGACAGGATCATCGGCACGCGGCTCACAGCCCATCACGCTCAGGCCGGTGGTGACGCCAGCACGCATGCGTTCCATGGCGGAGAGAAGCCCATCCAGGTACCAGAATTCATCTTTGGAGTAGAGGAAATAGATACGATAGGCAGCCTTCATCCAATAACTGCGTGTGTCCATCCCCATTTGCTTGATCATCGAGTGGCCGCCATGGCCATGGGCGTCGATCAACCCCGGCATCACCACCTTGCCTCGGCAGTCAATCACACGTTTAGCTGTACACTGTGCGGCGACTTCAGACGTGGAACCAACTAGGACGATGCGATTGCCCTGAACGGCGACAGCACCGTTGGAGAGGATGCGACGCGAGGTATCCATGGTGATGATAGTGGCATTCTGGAGCAGGATGTCAACATTGATCATTGCGCGTCGCCACCTTTCTGCTGAGCGAGATCCAGAGCCGGATCATCAGGGCTAATAGTGAAGTAGGCCTTTCCCCAACAAACGCTATGTCGCCCCCCGGACAGCCCAGCGACCTCGATCAGCCACGCCGACTTGTCGCTGGCCGCCTGATAGAGCGCTGCTTCATCGACCATGGTCGACTTGCGCTTTTCAGTGACGATCTTGCCGTCGACGATGACGGTCGAAACATCAGCCCCGACTGCCGCATGCACCAGTCGGTGGACTGGCATGAACCAAGGAGTAAGATGCGCCTGCTGCCAGTCGAAGATGGCGATATCCGCCCTCTTACCGGGCTCCAAAGAACCAATCTCATCATCCCAGCCCAATGCCCTGGCCGCGTCGATGGTGATCATCTCCAAGGCTTTTCCCGCAGGTAGATAGCAGCGGTCATCAAAGTGCATATACTCGAGGATCAGGGCGCGCCTCAGCGCCTGCAGCAGATCGAAGTGGGTGCGTGGCCCACCCCCATCAGTGGCGATGGCCACATTGACTCCTGCTTGCAGCAGCTCCGGGACCGGAAGGCGTGCGAAGCCAACATCACCTGTCTGAACCAGCTTGGTGCCAGTGCGTTTGATAATGTTAACCTCTTCGAAGGTGAGTCCAGTGCCGTGGGAGAGGAGCACATCTGGCCCCAAGAGGGCCTCATCGTCCTGGGCAGCCAGGCGAACCCCATAGCCCCAAGCGCTGGTGGTGATCATGGTGTGGTACTTGCGGGCCAAAGCGCGCACCAGGCTAGCCTGGCGACGGTCATCCCCGCTTAGGCGTGCTGCCTTCTCGGGCGCTACCCTGCCCTGCTCAGTATGCAGACTCGGCACGATCACAGCTGGGGCGACGAAAGCTCGGATACGGCCGTCAAAACTGCCGTGTGTGCTCTGCAGGATGGCCTCGCAGCTATCCAGCATGCTGTCTAGAGATGCCTCGTGCTGGTGGTAGTTGCCATGGTCCCAATAGCCATAACGACGCGGCCAAGGTCCCGATGGGCCTGCGGCGATAACGCTGCGGGCACCGGTCGCAGCGATCCCCCGGGCAAGATGGCAGGCCGGGGCTGGATGATCGCTGCGTGGCTCCGCCCCCACCACGGAGAGTGATGTGGTGACGCCTGCATATAGGTGCTGCAAGCCCTTGAGCATCCCATCCATTTGCCAGCTCTCATCATCGCTATACAGATCACCGACACGCCGAGCGGCGAGCGGCCAGAGGGTGAGGGTATCGCTGTAGTGGCGACCCAACAGTGCAGTGCCGGCATGGCTGTGGGCGTCGATTAAGCCGGGGGTCACGATCTGACCGGTGCAATCTAGGACGCGGGCAGCTTGGTAACGTTCCCTAAGTTCTGAGCTAGGGCCTATGTCGACGATCTGCCCTTTGTCGACCGCTACTGCCCCATCGTCAATGATCTTGCGCTCCTGATCCATGGTAACAATGGTACCGTGCATGAGTAATAGATCGATCACGGGATCTCCCCTTTCGCAATTGCTCATAATCTCAGTATCAGGCAAGTCAGCCTCAGGCGCATTATCTTTTGTGGGCAAGGCAGTTTATCCTCTTGTGCTTACGACTGGCTTCGTGACTGACGGGTATAATGGACGAGTGTTTCGATCAGATATGACCCGTAGTGATGAAACTGAAAGGAGCTGTGTCGATGAATAACACTGGTTTCTGGCTAACCAACGTCCGTCTGGAGTCTGGTCATAGCCTTGAGAATGGGATTGTGGTGGAAACGAAAACAGATCTCTGCCATCTGCGCATCGAGAGCGGCAAGATCGCCTCCATCGTAGCAGTTGACAGACCTCTCCAGGACAACGATCCGGTATACGATGCCGGGCAGCTGCTGGCGCTGCCGTCATTTGTGGAATCCCATTGCCATCTGGACAAGACCCTGACGGGTACATCTTGGCGCGCTCAGGTTCCTGTTCGCAATATCTTTGGCCGCTTTGAGGTAGAGAAGACCCTGCTTCCCACACTGCCCCTCACCACCGAGCAACGAGCAACCAACCTACTTGAGATCATGCTACGCAATGGGTCGACCCATATTCGCACCCACGTTGATATCTATCCCGAGGTGGGGGTAAGCAATCTCGAAGGAGTGCAGCGGGCTCTGGCCCGTTTTGACGGCAAGCTGACCCATGAGACCGTTGCCTTTCCCCAGCATGGTTTGCTGCATAGCAACTCGGTTGCTGTGATGAGGGAGGCCGTTCGCTGCGGCGCCACCCACGTGGGGGGCGTCGATCCGGCCAATGTCGATGGCGACATCGAAGCATCGCTACAACAGATGATGGAGATCGCCGTCGAAGGCAACGTTGGCGTGGACCTGCATCTACATGATCCAGGCCCTCTGGGCGCATTCACTCTCAAGCGGTTGGCTGCGTTGACCGTGGAAGCCAAGTGGCAAGGGCGTGTGGCCGTCAGTCATTCCTTCTGCCTAGGTGATATCACTACAGCTGAGGCTAGGGAGCTGGCGGCTGTCCTTACGGAGGCGGGAATCACCATCATCAGTCATGTTCCCATCAACCGAGCGATCCCTCCCTTTGATCTGCTACGCGAATGCGGGGTGAACGTCGCGGTGGGTTCGGACAATATCTTTGATACATGGCAGCCCTACGGCAATGGCGATCTGCTCGAGCGGGCAGGCCGACTGGCCGAGCGCTTCCGCTGGAGCGACGAGGTCGGGCTGGCGCAGACGCTCGGTTATATCACCGGCGGAAAGACCCCTCTGGACCGTGCTGGGAACCGTGTCTGGCCGAAGGTCGGTGATGAGGCGAATCTGGTCCTTGTGCACGCCAGCTGTTCGGCTGAGGCAGTCGCTAGGCGGGCAGTTCGTCAGGCGGTGCTGTTTAGGGGCCAGGTGGTAGCTGGTGAGATCTAGGCGGTTGAGTGGTCAACGAGTGGACATACTTCCAAATAATGCTTTGGGGTGACCTCGCCATAGGGAGTATAATCGAAGGTGCGCCGCGCCAGCGACGCACCATTTTCTATCGCGGGGTGATGATAT
>CAZINL010000021.1:19864-20776 GCA_964540595.1 uncultured Clostridia bacterium | reverse complement strand
AATCCTCCTCGACGCCGATGGTACGCTGTTTGACTTTGAGATGGCCGAAACGGTCGCCCTGCAAAAGCTCTTTGCACATCATCAGCTCGCCTATAGCGATGAACTGCGTGCGAGATATCGCGAGATCAACAGTTCGCTGTGGAAAGATTTCGAGCGCGGTCATCTAGACAAGGCCCGCCTGCAAGTGGCTCGATTTGAGAACCTGATGGCAGAGTTCAGTCTGGAGGCAGACCCGGCGGTGCTCAATACGAACTACACCGACTACCTGGCCGAAGGTCGCCATCTGATTGACGGTGCGGTGGAGCTTTGCCGCCAGTTGTCCCGGGACTACACGCTAGCCATCGCCAGCAACGGCATCGCTAAAACCCAGCGGCGCCGCATCAAAGGCTCGGGCATCGAACCCTACATCAAGCATATCATCGTCTCCGAGGAAGCGGGGTACCAAAAGCCCCATCAAGGCTTCTTTGAGTATGCCATGCGCATCTGCGGCGTGACGGACAAGGACAAGGTGATGATCGTCGGGGATTCGTTGAGTGCCGATATCAAAGGCGGTGCCGATTTTGGCATCGTCACCTGTTGGTACAATCCAGCCAATGCGGCAAATACCGATGGGTTGAGGATCGACCATACGATCCGGGATCTGCGGGAGCTGCTGGAGCTATTAGCATAGACAAACGACACCCCCCTTGGAACGCCGTAGTGGCGCCCCAAGGGGGGTGCTCTATTGACTCGCAACTTCGGACTAATGGCGTTGACTCCCCTTATAACATGTGTTATCATTAACCTATGTTCACGATGGAAAGAGGGTAGATGGTATGTCGATCAACCACACCATTCTAGGGCTCCTGAGTTGTCGACCCCTGAGTGGTTACGACTTGAAGAAGATCATTCAGGAATCGCCCTTCATGTACT
>CAZINL010000021.1:11517-19854 GCA_964540595.1 uncultured Clostridia bacterium | reverse complement strand
CGCTGATGGAACTCCTTGATGAGGGCTACGTGACCCATGAGACCCTGCATCAGGAGAGCTCACCCTCGAAGAAGATCTACACCGTCACCGCGGATGGACTGGCCGAGCTGACTGATTGGGTGCGCGCAGTTCCTGACCTGCCAGAGCTCAAGAACGCCTTTCTGATTAGGTTGGCTTGGGCGGATAGGCTTAAGCCTGCGGAACTGGATGAGGTGCTAACGCGCTACGAAAAAGAGCTACAGCAGCAGGTGCTGCTGCTCGAAGAGCAGCAGCGCCGGGGCACTTTTGCCCCTGATCGGACTCCGCGCGAGGCCTATCTCTGGGATATGATCCACGATAATACGGTCGCCACTTACCGCAACGAGTTGGAGTGGCTGCAGAGGCTGCGCCAAGGGCTCGGCATCGAGGCCGATAAGGAGAATAACAAGATGGAACTCAGAGTAGTAGAAAAGGGCAAGCAGAAGTACGTAGAATTACTCTCGGCGCACTCCCCTTTGCAGACCAGCGATGAGATTCTGAACCTGATGGCAACTTGCTGGGAGAACGAGACTAATCTCTTGATGCTGCACGCCGATGCCCTAGCCGATGACTTCTTCAAGCTAAGAACGGGGCTGGCTGGGATGATGCTGCAGAAGTTGGTCAATTATCGCATCCACGCGGCTCTAGTCATCCCCAGCGAACGTGCCATTCAGGGGAAATTCAGGGAGCTGCTCGCCGAGGCTGCCCGGGGTAATGACTTTCGGGCCTTCCCCACCGTCGAGGAGGCGGAAGCTTGGCTGCTAGGTCTGCCGAGCGGTAACTAGCACCCCTCCACCAAGCAGAGACGCAAAGACCACGTTGAGCACTGCCTCAACGTGGTCTTTGCGTCTTGTGGAACATCTGTCCCGAAACATAGGTCACTGATGCCCCATGTCCAATTTAGTCTTCCACCAGCGCCATGCGCAGGTGTTCCCTCGCCGCGGTGACCAGCTCGGTATCCCCGCGGTCATGTCCATAGAGAGTGAGGACCGTCGGGATATAGATGCCGATGAAACGAGCGTAGCGCTTGGTCACTACATCCAGATCGCCGTAAAGCTTGAAGAACCGCTCGCGTCCCTCGGGAGGCAAGAGACTGTAGGCAATGGAAAGATCGGCGGCGGGGTGACCGATATAAGTGTCGTCCCAATCAATCACACCAGCGAGGTCGCCATGGGCGTCAACGATCAGGTTGCGGAAATGGAGGTCGCCGTGAACCAGCGCTAGCTGTTGATCAAGCTCCCCACCCGCGAAGGATGCGACGAAGTCCTGCACGGCTTGTCCTTCCTGCACATAACCGCACCGTATCAGCTTCTCAGCGTTGGAGGCGAGCATCGGCTTTCTCTTGCCCATGTCCAAGCGGCCGAGCCGATCGTTGGGTGCCCCCAGCTCCCTGGCGCGGTCCACGGGAAAGTCGTGCAGAGCGCGCAGAAACTTGGCCAGTGGCTCCACCGCACGCATGCGTTGGTCGTACGACAGCTGTCCTGGGGGCTCTCCTTTGACCAAGCGTGATCCGGTAAACGGCCAAGGGTAGTCGTCGCTAGGGACCCCAAAGAAGATCGGCGCAGGAATAGGCAGCGGCAGCTGACGAGCGAGCGCGGGTAGCAGTTCGTTCCCCATGGTGAGCATCTCCACGACGATAGTACGGCGCGGAAAGCGGAAGACATACTCCCCATTGACGCTGTAGATGGAGTTGTCCCACCCCTCACCGATCAGGACGGGAGTGGCAGGGGCAAGCTCTGGAAACTGCGTCTCCACCAGTCTTTTCGCCAACTCGACGGATACGACGATCTCCGGAGACCAGGGTTGTGAAGTCATATAGCACCTCGTATTCTCATTATCTCGTGATAGGTAGTCAGCCGGAAGCTGGGCACCGCCCAAATGGCATTCTACAGCAGTTGCCTGTAGTTGCCAACCGGAAACTCGGGTTTCCACGCGGGCCAGCCTGTCATTACTGAGGAAATTGCAGTCCATGAGCAATGATGGTATGATGCGATTAGCTGCAAATCTATACATGAGGTGGATTAGATTGGGTAAAGACATTCTGGTTCTTGTTCCTGTTGAAGAAAGACATAAGCGCCTCTTTGAAGAACAGGCCCCATCGGCAACCTTTATCTATGCAGGCAGAAACACAGTCACGGCTGATCAAGTGCAGAACGCCCATGCCATTATTGGCAACCCGCCGGTGGAGATGCTGAAGAGCGCAACCAAGCTGGAATGGGTTCAGCTGCAGAGCGCCGGTGTGGGGGCTTACGCTGATCCAGGGGCGCTGCCAGAAGGAGTGGTCGTGACCAACGCTTCGGGCGCGTACGGTCTCGCCATCTCCGAGTACATGCTCGGCGTGCTGCTCGAGCTGATCAAGAAGCTGCATCTCTATCGTGATCAACAACCCACTGGCAACTGGGCTGAACACGGCCATGTCAAATCAATCTACGGCTCGACCGTGCTGGTGGTGGGCTTGGGCGATATCGGCGGCGAATTTGCCCAGCGCATGAAGGCTCTCGGCGCCTACACCATCGGCATCAGACGCAGCGATGCCCAGAAGCCGGATTACCTCGATGAGCTGCATTTCATGGATGATCTGAAGTCTCTGCTCCCCCGCGCCGATGTGGTGGCCATGAGCCTGCCCTCCACGAAGCTAACGCGCAAGGTCATCAATCAAGAGACGCTGCAGCTGATGAAACGTGATGCCGTGCTGATCAACGTCGGACGTGGCGATGCCATCGACACTGAGGCGCTCTGTGACGCACTGGAGAGCGGCCATCTCTGTGGTGCCGCCCTCGATGTGACCGACCCCGAGCCGTTGCCAAAGGACCATCGGCTGTGGAAGATCGAGAACGCGGTCATCACCCCCCATGTCTCCGGCGGCGACAGCCTGCCCGAGACCACGGAGAGGATCATCAAGATCTGTGCCAACAACATCGAGGCATATGTGAACGGCAAGAACCTAAGCAATGTAGTGAACCTGTCGGCAGGTTACTAGAGCCGAGCGACCATGTTCAGGGCCCATGCTGAAGGAGCTTCAGCGTGGGCTTTGCTATAGGCGGGCTCTGCATCAGGGCGCTCCGGTGAGGGTCCAAATTTACAGTTGATGCCAGACCAGCCAAGGTATATGATGGTCATGCATGTCAAACCAAGGGCTACCAGATCAGGCTCGCATCACCAGCGAAAGGAGTTGGTCTGTCTTGGCTCCGAAGTCACAAGTCTTGGTCCTTGCGACCCTTCATTCGATGCACAAGGAGAACCCCCGCTATACCTATGAGGACCTGTTCTCACTCATCGATCGTTTCCGAGCTGAAGCTATCGGAGTGGAGATTCGTCCCGAGGATCTCAACCAGCCTGTAGATTACCTCCGCCGCAGTTACCCCTACGAGATGATCGAAGCGTTTCAGCGCTATGGGAAAGATAAGATCGTCATCGGCTTTGATTGGCTAGGCCATGATCTGGCCGGACAGCTCATCCCCGAGGGGTACTGGCAAAGGTCTAAGATCAAGCAGTTGCAGCGGGAGTTTGCAGAGGAGCCCTCACTGGCAACGGCACGCGAGCTCCTATCTGTCTGTGATGAAGTGCGGATGGAGATCATTGCTTCGCATCCAACCGCAGGCGAGCTCAATGACGGCCGTTACGATCTGGCGTCGCGCATCTACTATCAGTTGCTGCGCAACTTGCTTCGCGATACCAGATTCGCGGAACTCTCCAGCTTCTACGATGAGCGTGACACACGAATTGCCGAGAATGTCGCGAGTATCGTCAAGGCCTCTCCTGGCAAGCGCCTTGCCTTCCTATTGGGTGGCGATCACCGCGATAGAGCAGTACGCCAGCTTCGAAAGGACTGCGCCGAGATGATCGAACTGGTCGATGTCGCATCCGTCTAGCACGTGCAACCGACACCGCCAGGCGTGACCCCGAAGCTGCTTCGTGCAAAGTGGCCAACAAATCGAAAGAGCCGTTACGAACTGAGTTCGTAACGGCTCGCTTCATGCTTAGCCCTCCTACCTCGGTTGTGAGATAGGGTAAGTTTGGCTCGGAGCGGTCTTGCTAGAGGATCGACTGGCTCACTCCCTCGATCCCAGCCAGCAGGTTGGCGAAGTAGAAGATCAGCTGTGGGCCTTGGTAGGCATCGGTGGGATCCCACCACTCCTTGGTCGTATGGACCATGGCTGCTTTACCGCCAGCACCCACGCAGACAGCAGGGATATCCTTGGCGATCGGCGGGTTGGCGTTAGTGTTGCCACCGTGGCCAAAGCGGGGCTCGACACCCGTATCTTTGATCAGAGTGTAGATCGCTTGCACGATCGGCGCGTCGACGGGCTGAGTGCCGGCCTTGACATCGACATAGGTGGTGAGATCATAGGTGATCGTATCCATCCCCCAGCGATCAGTTTCCTCGGCGCAGGCCTCTTTGATGCACTCCAGGACCTTCCCATACATGATATCCAGCTCGATCTGGGAGTCGGAGCGCATGTTCATCTTGATGGTGGCTTGCGGAACAATGGCGTGCACACCGGCATCGTTGCCAGCGTGGAAGTTGCTCACCGCATAGGTGGTCCTGGGTTCGGATGGCACCCGGAGATCGGCGATCTTGGCTACGGCCCTGGCTGCGGCGTGCAGCGGATTGGCCACTTTGGCAAATGCTCCATAAGCGTGGCCGCCGATGCCGTAAAAGTTGACAGCGAAGGTCTTCATCCCGGTGGCTTCATAGGTGATGGAATCGATCGATGAACCGTCGATGTTGATACTGCCGATGATGTTATCGTGGTCGTCGAGGAAGCCTTTCATGCCGCCGAAGCCGCCCATCCCCTCTTCGCGGGCAGTGCCCATGAAGACGATATCATGATGGGTCTCGATCTGGCTATGGTTAAAGGCGCGCAGCACCCCCAAGACAGCGACCAGGCCACGGGTGTCGTCAGCGATCCCAGGGCAGTGATACTTGCCATCCTGAAGCTCGGGCCGGCCGGTAACCGTACCCATCGGGAAGACGGTGTCCAGGTGCCCTTCGATCACGATCGCCTTGCCGGTATTACCTTTGCCGCGCCGGGTTCCAAAGGCATTGCCATGGCGGTCGATCTGCACATCCTCCAAACCAAGGGCTTCGAGCTTATCGGCAAAGGCTTTGGCGCGCTTGGCTTCCTGGAAGGTGGGAGCCTCGATGACGACCAGCTCGAGCTGCTCCTCGGTGGTACGCTGCTCATCGGCCTTGATGAAATCGATGCCGTGTTGTACCGACGTTAATTCCTTGATCAACTCATAAGCCTTGGTGATCTTCTACGATATAACTCATGGGACACCTCCTATTAATGATACGTTGGCTGTATTGATCTGATTTCCCGCTGGGCAACATCGATCCCTTCTTATACGAAGCAAAACCGTTCGGGATCACGATCATAGACATCGTCCAGACTCCACACTTTGCCATAACTCGTCCCTATGGAATTTGCATGACATAGAACGCAATCACCCATAACTAGGTAGGTCTACCCCAATGAAGCCATGCAAGTTCTCGAATAAGAGACTGGAATTGCATCGCTATATCCCGTATAATTGATCTTTGTGTCTGGCAAGCATTTGACTATCAAGTCGCGAGACGAGTGGAAGGCGATATGCGATATTAGGAGATGGAGGGAGAGCCATGGACCATTCAAGACAGCTAGGGGAAGAACGAGTCTCGCGGTTGCTCTTACGTTTTTCGGTACCAGCGATCATCGGTATGTTGGTCAATGCCCTTTACAACGTCGTCGATCGTATCTTCATCGGTCGGCGTGTGGGTTCTTTGGGAATCGCGGGCATCACCGTGGGCTTCCCTATCATGATTATTATCATGGCGTTCGGGATGCTGTTTGGCATTGGTGCCACATCCTTGATGTCGATACGCCTGGGCGAGGGTAAGAAGGAAGAGGCGGAGCAGATCATTGGCAATGCCATGGTCCTGCTGATCGCTAGCGCTCTTCTGATCTCGGTGCTGGGATTGATCTTCATAGATCCCCTGCTGCGGAGATTTGGTGCCAGTGAAGCCGTGCTGCCATATGCCAGGGACTATCTCCGTATCATCCTATTTGGTGCGGTCTTTCAGTCGGTGGGTTTCGGCATGAACAGCTTCATCCGCGCCGAGGGCAGCCCGAAGACCGCCATGTTCACCATGCTGATCGGGGCGATCCTCAATACCATTCTCGATCCGATCCTCATCTTCAACTTCAACATGGGGATGAAAGGTGCTGCCTACGCCACCATCTTCTCGCAGGCGGTATCAGCCGCCTGGGTTCTCTACTTCTTCTACAGCAGCAAGAGTTCACTGAAGATCCACAGCAAGAATCTGCGCCTGCGGTGGCCGATCGTAGCAGGGATCGTATCGATCGGCATGGCGCCGTTTGCCATGCAGTTGGCGGCCAGTGTGCTTACTGTCATCCTCAATACCAGCCTGCAGACCTATGGTGGCGATACCGCCATCTCAGCTATGGGGGTGATCAACAGCGTGACCATGCTCTTCTTGATGCCGGTCTTTGGTATCAATCAAGGCGTACAGCCGATCATCGGCTATAACTATGGTGCGCAGCGCTTTGATCGGGTGAAAGAGGCTCTGACCCAGGCGATCGCAGCCGCCACGGCGGTGGTCGTGCTTGGGTTCTTGGCCACCAGGTTCTTCCCCGAGGCGCTGATCCGCCTGTTCTACGACAAGGACGCCGAGCTTCTGGCGCTGGGCTCCCACGCCCTACAGGTCTTCCTTTTCTTCCTGCCGATCATTGGCTTCCAGATCGTCGGCGCCAACTACTTCCAAGCGGTGGGCAAACCGAAGCAGGCAATGTTCCTCAGTCTGTCGCGTCAGGTCCTGATCCTCATCCCCGCACTACTGATTCTGCCGAGGTTCTACAGGCTAGAGGGCGTCTTCATGGCTGGACCGCTAGCAGACCTGATAGCGTCAGTGTTGACGGCGATTTGGCTAACGCTCGAGTTTCGTCACCTCAAGGAACGGCACCTCGATACCGAATCTGCTGCCTAGCCAAACACAGCGAGTGAACACAACGCGGCATCCCTGGTCGGGATGCCGTGTTGTTCGTTTGTCTGCTATTTGAAAACCTCACGGGCTTGCCGCATATTCGCGATGATCTTCACCCCAAAGGGGCAGTTGGGTTCACAGCTTCCACACTCTATGCAGTCGGTCGCTTTGGCGCCCAATAACGCGTAGTGTCCGCGTACGGTAGCCGGAAGCTCGCTACTGACGGTGGCGAGATCGAGGAACTTGTGCACGGCAGCAATATCGATCTTCGAGGGGCACGGCAGGCAGTGGTTGCAGTAGACGCACTGGCCGGACATGGCGTGCTTGGGGTTCCGAGCAATGAGCGAATAGTCCCTCTCCTCATCGCTGGCACTGACATAACGGGCGGCTTCGCGGATCTCATCCACTGTCTTGCACCCAACCAGCACACTGACCACACCCGGACGAGTCAGCGCGTAGTGGCAGCATTGAACCACCGAGAGCGCCTTGCCGAAGGGTGATTGCTCGGCGCTCAAGAGCCTGCCTGCGCCCAGTGCCTTCATCACAGTGATCCCCACGCCCAAGCGCTCACAGGTGGCATATAACTTGGCCCGTACGGCATCCATCCCGCGTACGTCCTGGTCGATCCCTTTGAACTCGATCAGATCATAGACGTCGGTACCGGCATCCCCTAGGTCGTAGGCCGGGTTGATGCTGAACATCAGGACATCGATCAGCCCACTCTCCACCGCCCTCAGAGCCACATTGGGGGCATGGGAACTCATGCCGATGCAGCGGATCTTCCCCTGTCGCTTCAGTTCCTGGGCGTATTCGATGATCCCGGAACCGAAAACCGCCTGATAGTCTTTATCGGTGTCCACATAGTGGAACATCCCGATATCGACGTAGTCGGTATCAAGGCGCTGGAGGTAATCCTCGAAGTAGAGCTTGGTCTTGGCCAGGTCCCGACTGCGCTCGTACTGTCCATTCTCGCAGACCGTGCCGATATGCCCCTGAAGGATCACACGGTCGCGCCGACCCTTGAGCGCTGCCCCGAGATGGTCGCGCACCGCCGACTGGGGCATGAAGATATCGATGATATTGATGCCAACATCCAGTGCGGCATCAATGATCGCTTGTGTCTCCTCAAGCGATCGGTCAGTCAGATGTTCCGCGCCGAGTCCGATAACACTGGCCTGAAGTCCGGTTCTTCCCAAAGTGCGATAGATCATGGCGAATGCTCCTTCGCATTAGTATTGGGGCGAGTGGTCCCCTAACCATTCGCGTAAGCGACGCTGCACTCCTGCCCCTGTGCGCAGGTCAGAAACTGAGTACAGACTGAATTGAGCACC
>CAZINL010000021.1:1957-11507 GCA_964540595.1 uncultured Clostridia bacterium | reverse complement strand
GCACCTGGTTCGGGACCAGGTACTCAACTCAATTGGTGATCCAGCAAGCTCATCCCCTCGTTCATCGGAACCACCACTGGCAAGACGCTAGGCAGGAGAAACACGTCGCTGCCCAGACTGGCCAATCGAGAGCCAACTACTTTGGTTCGTAAACGATGTCATCGATCCGGGCCCAGGCATCCCACCCGCCTGCGGCGATGAGATGTACCATGTCGCCACGACGCTCCTGGATCTTGACTGCCCGACTGTAAGTGATGGTCTCATAGGACTCTTTCTGCTCAAGGTCGTGATAGACTGTTGCGCCGAGCTTGAGATAGCCTTCGATAGGAGTTGCTTGGTCAAGTCTAGCAAGCAGATCGTCCTTCACCCAACCGAATTGAACATCCGGAATGGAGTAGACGGTGATATGCACAAAAGCCCAATCCTTGTAGCGGTATCGAACCTTGAGCAGTTTCCCTGCCTCGAGGTCGCGAGCCGCGGTTGGCCCGTCGGGGTAGAGGGAGATGGGACTGCTGCGTTTCAGCACCCGTACGGCCGGGGTCGCCAGTTTCTCAATGACCTGACCGTCTTGGTTAGGTTCTAGGTACCAGCTGGGTATCCAGCCTTGGGCGGTGGCAGTCTTGATCTCAGTCCAATAACCATTGGAGCCTAGGATAGTGGAAGGTTCCCCAGAGTTCAGTTCGCCCACAGGGCCTAGCAGTTCCTGGCTGGGGTGCATCTGGATCGGCACGGTCATTTGCGGGCGGACACCTGCGGTCATCGGTTTCTGCTGTAACTCGGGCTTCACACCGACACACGCGCAAAGGGCAAGGACCAGGACCAAGACCAAGACCAGCAGGTAGAGGTACCAGAGCCTTCTCATGTGACCTCCCCCTTATCATCCTTCTAGACTCGGCTCATATGACGTAACCCTCACAGGCCGGGTTCCACTTCTAGAGTACGGTCCGGAATCAGCTATTCAGTTCAATCTGTGCTCAGAAACTCTGAGAAGGTCAGCCCGTCCTAATGCGCCTTGGCGGTGCGCTGCAGCTTGAGGTAGTTGTGGTACCGCTCGGCATCCACCTCACCGAGATCCACGGCACGCTTGACAGCGCAACCGGGCTCGTGGGTATGGGTGCAGTTACGGTAGCGGCAGTTCTCGGCATAGTCGGCGAACTCCTCGAAGTGCTCAGCGAGATCACTTTGCTTGCTCTCCCATAGGCCAAACTCCCTCATGCCAGGGGTATCGACCACCAAGGCTCCGCAGGAGAGCCGCAGCAGTTCAGCGGCGGTGGTCGTATGACGACCCTTGTAGAAGCGCTCGCGGATCGCTTGGGTGCGTAGCTGTAAGTTCGGGTCGATGGCGTTGATGAGGCTGGACTTGCCCACCCCCGAGGAGCCTACCAGGGCCGAGACCTTGCCAGCCAAGACCTCCTGCAACTCGTCGAGCCCGGCGCCGGTGACGGCGCTGGTATGAACGACCGTGTAGCCGAGCTGAGCATAGCGGTCGATAGCTTGCCGCGCCTGGTCGGCCTCGGGAAGATCGCACTTGCTCAGGCAGATGATCGGTCTCAGACCACCCTGCAGAGCAGCGATCAGGTGACGGTCAAGGCGGTTGGGGTTATAGTCCGGCGTGTGGCAGGCCATGACGATGATCGCCAGATCCACATTAGCCGCTAGAATCTGTTCCTTAGCGATCCCAGGGCCAGGATGGCGGCGGGAGAGCTTGGTAGCTCGGGGGTAGACCTCCTCGATGACGCCTTCTTCCCCCTGATCGAGAACGGTGATGCCGACTCGATCACCAACGGCTAAGAGGTTGGTGGTCTTCTGCGTCTCCTTGCGCAGACGGCCACGGGCCGTGCAGAGTAGATCCCGCCCCAGCTGTTCCGACCAGACGTGGTAAAGGTGACTCTGGGCGCGGAGAACAGTACCGGTATACTTCAATATGATCCCTGTCCTTTCTCTGTACATACTAAGCGACCGTGGGGGCGCCTTTGCCACGCCCCACGGTCGCTTTGCATCGGTACAAAGCTAGACGAGGGTTTATACGCTGAGTGGCAAGGCGATGTACATAGCAAACACACGCGATGTATTTGTCATAACGCCTCACCTCCACTTGTGACTACTCGCTCACGTTAACATTTGCAGCACCCATTGTCAAGTACTGGATGATGAAAGGACAGCAGTGGTCTGGTTTCTCCATCTATCGGTCGTGACCTTTAGCCCGTGACCAGTTCCAACAAGCTTCCCAACACCGGTACACCGCAGTCTGCGAGCTTACCTTCACACTGATGGCCACGGGCCACCAGCAGGCAGTCGCAACCGAGGCTCTGGGCCACCTCAAAGTCGTGGGTCGTATCGCCGATCAGGAGCACCTGCCCTGGCTCAAGAGCTTCACTGGGCGAGGCAGACAGGATGGTTTGCCCTAGCCCCAGTTGCGCCAGTCTCTGCAGGGCTTCCACCGCGCGACCTGCAGTCGGCAGCCATGGCACCCAGCCGCGTAGCCCGAGCGGAACTCATCGGTGACCTCCTCGGCAGAGATGACCGCCTGCCCCAGTCAGATGGATGCATAGAAGTCGTCAGCGGATGATCAAATAGTGCTAGATCCGTATCCAAGCTGATGGGTACCGGCCCACGCTTCCCTAGCTGCAGTTGACGACGTGCAAGGCCAGCTCACGGTCGTCGATCAGGGTGCCAATCCATAGGATGTGTCCATAGCTGGACAGCAAATGTATCACCTCGGCGTCACTTTACCTAGGAAACATGTTAGCGGCCAACAACTGATCTCTGACTAAGCAATGACAACTAATGACCTATCCCGTGCGGCTAGATCGTTCGTTGAAGCTGCCCCTTGGGTATGGCTTCTTGTTCCACCTTGATCTGATTGCTACTTGTATAGAGCGACAGACAACCTTCGGACTTATTAGACAATTTGCCATGCAGTTTTTGTCGCATATTAGCACTTTATAAGACATTATGTAGTACTGGAAGGGGTTGGCGGCGGCGTGTTGAATATTGATTCATTGTAATGAATTTTAATAAATACCCAGGAGGCCGTATATGTTTACATGGGTCAGAAATATGAGAGTGTTTAACAAGATCCTCGTCCTCGCCGTCGTTCTCTGTTCGCTTATCCTAGGTCTAGGGATCTACTCCATTCGCGGGATGGCTATCCTCAATGACGGCACCAAGGATATCCATGACAATCAGCTCGCTCCGGTAGTCACACTGGCGGGTGTCCGCTACAACATCATGTTCAGCAGCTTGGAGGTCGCCAACCATATTGACAGCACCGACGCCAAGGTCATGCAGAAGATCGAAGCTGATCTGCAGCAGGCACTCCAAGCCACTGACCAACTCCTGGCCAAGTACAGGGCAACCAACATGAGCCAAGAGGAACGCGATATTCTGCCATCGCTAGACGCAGCGCTGGCAGAATATCGTACGGTCCGTGAGCGGGTCTTGGAGCTAAGCCGGGCTGGCAAGCGAGACGAGGCAAATCTGGCCAACGCCGATGCGCTGGCGATCAGGGAGAGGATGCAAGACGCCATCGGCGCCTTGGTTGATCTGAATCAGCAACTGGCCGAGAAAAACTATGTCCGCGGACAAGCGGCCTACCAAGCCTCCTATGGAATGTTCTTCGCCATCTTGGCCGGCGCGGTGGTGGCGGGGCTCATGGTCAGCTACCTGATCGCGCAACTGATCAGTCGGCCCCTGAAGCTGCTTGACCAAGCGGCCGGCCAGGTGGCCAAAGGCGACCTAACAGTCCAGTGGCAGATCAGCTCTACCGATGAGATCGGCTCTCTGGCGGCATCACTACAACAGATGATCACCAGCCTGCGCGAGGTCGTCCAAGGGGTTCAGGATACTGCACATCAGATGGCATCGTCAGCACAGCAACTAAGTGCCGCCACCGAGGAGAATGGCCAAGCCATCACTCAGGTTACTCTGATATCACAGGAGCTGGCCAGCGAGGCTGAGAGCCAGAACAGCGGTGTCCAATCAACCATGGCAGCTATCCAACAGGCCTCGGCTGCCATCGAACAGATCTCTGCGACCGCCCAGCAAGTGGCTTCCGCAGCACTCGCCACCAGTAGCCTAGCCCAAGATGGCGGCAAGTCGATGACCCAGGCCACCGATGGGATGGAGAAGATCAGCCACTCCACGCAACAAGTGGCACGCATTGTCACCGAGCTGACCGATCGGTCAAAGGCCATTGGCCAGATCGTTGCCCTGATCAGCGGCATTGCCGAGCAGACCAATCTGCTGGCGCTCAACGCTGCCATCGAGGCTGCCCGTGCCGGTGAACAAGGGAGAGGCTTCACAGTAGTTGCCGAAGAGGTCCGCAAGTTGGCTGAGCAATCCCAATCATCCACGAAGGAGATTACGGCGCTGATCACCCAGATCCAGCACGACACTAGTAGGGCGGCCGAGGCGATGCAAGCTAATGAGCGCTTGGTCGAGGATGGCAACCAGGCGATGCAGGTTGGTGCGGCTGCCTTCGACCGCATTGGTCAGGCTGTCAATGATGTAGCACAACAGATCGCCGAGGTGTCGCGCTCCACCGACGAGTTGGCTCAGAGCAGCGAGCACATGGTCAACACGATCCAAGAGATCGAGAAGGTCACCCAGGATGTGGCCGCTTCATCGCAGACTTTGGCCAGCACCACCGAAGAGCAAACCGCATCGGTGGAAGAGATCGCCTCTTCAGCCTCTGCGCTCGCGCAGATGGGCGAGCGACTGCAAAAAGCTGTGGCGCACTTCCAACTTTCGTAGAAGGGTCTACGGTCCGCAAGCAAAGAGCCAGGGTTCCTGGCTCTTTGCGTTGACAAAGACAAGACGTTCCTGGCGAGAACGTTAGTAGATGAGGGGGAGTGACACTGTGGTCATTTTGGGTAATGCGAATGCACAAAAGTGGATATTCAACGAAACGATTGAGAGGCATATGGCGCGATGTCGAGAACTAGCGCAAAATATGGGCGTTACCCTTGGGTTGGTCACGAGTCAGTTGGAGACACTGGCAGATGCAGCTACTTGGCATGATATCGGTAAGTCAGCCATACCTGCCAACATTTTGAGTAAACCAGGACCGCTAACCGATGTTGAATGGGACGTGATCAGGCTGCATCCCGAAGTCGGCTACCGTATTGCGATCATCTCCGGGTGGAGCAGGGATACGGCCGAGGCGATAATGTCCCATCACGAGCGCTGGGATGGTAACGGCTATCCCCGAGGCCTCAGGGGCGAGGAGATACCGCTATTAGCACGGATCATCGCTGTGATTGATGCCTACGATGCCATGACCAACACACGGCCCTATAGGCAGGCGATCAGTAGCACCATGGCCTTGGCCGAGCTGGAACGCTGTGCCGGGTCACAGTTTGATCCAAAGCTGGTTAGCGCATTCCTATCGCTGAGGTTCGGAGATTACGAACAGGCTGTTGTTAGATGACAGTATCACCGATCATCGCCTAGGTCTGTGTTGATCCTGCTTCGGGGGCGTGCCATTGTGCAAGTGATGGGACGCGCATTGACTTGCCCGATAGCCACGGGGCCGTGGCACACTTTTGGTTATAGATCACATAGGACCATATGCCAAGAGCCAGGAATCCTGGCTCTTTTTGTCATCGCTAAGATAGCTTAGTTCATGTATCATAGGAGGATCATCTGTTGTGAAAACAAGAACGAACTACCATGCACCAAAGATCATGCTCAAATAGGCAACCGAGAGGCACATGTTGCGCTGTCGAAGACTGGCACAGGAGCTGGGTAAGGCGATCGGGCTAGACGAGGCCCACATGGCGACACTGGCGGAGGCTGCTGCCGCTCATGAAATAGGCAAGGCAGCCTTCACCGAGACCGAGTGGAGGGTGGTCAAGATGTACCCGGAGGTGGCTATCGTATCGCCCTCCTCTCCGGACAGAGTGAAGAGACTGCCGAGATTATTCTCTCTCACCACGAACGCTGGGATGGCAGCGGCTACCCCAGTGGTCTAAACGGAGAGCAGATACCTCTGCTGGCACGGATCGTCTCTATCGTCGACGCCTACGATGCCATGACCAGCACGCGTCCGTACAGGCGGGCAATGGATAGTAACCAGGCTATCCGCGAGCTGAAACGCAGCTCTGGGTCGCAGTTTGACCCAGAGCTTGTGAAGCCATTTGCTGAGCTGATGTCTGGCAACGCACTTGGAGCGGCAGGAGAGTGATGTGCACAGATGAAACCGGAGTTGCCCAGTGTACCCAAGGGCACGAGTGATGCATCCAAAGGCCTTTGCGCAGGCCGGGGCGACTTATACAAGCACTTTGAGAGTCCCGAGTGGCAACTGCTATGGGATAGTCTGGCCGATACTGTCAGACTCCCCCTTTTCTTGCTTGATGAATGTGGCGACGCACGGTTGATGAGCAGTAATGCGTGTGAGGACTGCATTGGCCAGGCGCTGTACGACAGTGATCTCAAGCAGCGCCTAGCGCTAACTAGCCCCGACATCTCCACGTATGGGCCGGATCGCTCCTTGGTAGCAGTAGTTCCCCGTCGGAGTCCACGGCTATACGTTGTATCAGGGTGGTTTTGCACTGATCGTACCTCAGGGCAGCTGCAGGCCTGTCCAGGCTGTGGTCGCATACCGCCGTTATTCTCCGCAGAAGAGGCACTGGCCAAACAAGCACAGCTGGCCATGATCGCTAGGATCGTAGATGAACGCTTGGCCGATAAGCAGGCGGTTGAACATTGGTGCCTCGTTGAGCGGTTAACGGCAAGATTGCCGACACTCAGAGAGACTGGGAACACGAATGAGTTGTATGAGTGGGTCGCTGAAGCGGCGCTTGAGCTACCAGGAGTTGAGGCAGTAGTTGTCCGCGAGATCCGTGGTCGCTCTGCTTATCGCGTCGCAGTACGGGGCGGCCTACCCGTGGAACCAGCGGAGTTCATGCAGCTCGCCGGCCAATGGGGACGAAGTGTGCGCCAGGGTAGGACTATGGCGCTGAGCAGCCCGATGGATGATCCGGGGATAGCCCTGGCGATCGCCGAACCGCTGCGCAGATATCGATCCATCTGCTGTCCGCTGCTCTGCGGCGAGACGGCCAAGGCGGCTATCTTCCTCTATGGGCGGTCCTTGCCAATCGCGGCAGACACGGCTATCTTCAGCCTCCTGGAGGTGCTACGCCATGGCGCTGCCATGGTGTTCGAGATGCTGGGCTATAAGAGCCGTGTCGAGGTTGAGCGAAGGATCCACAACGCTTATTGGGAACTAATCCATCTGGCCATGGAACATGCGGACCGTAAGCAGCTGATCAGCGCCATGGCGGATCTATCCGCGTCGCTATGGGGCAGACCGGTACTGATCCGCGAGTCTCATCTTCCTAAGCCTAATGGCGATCTCGAGGAATATCCGATGCGGATCGACGGGCAGATCTATGGCTTTGTTGATTTACCCCGGGTACCCCGAGATAGTGAAGGACGCAACGAGTGTATCGCGCGCTTCTGTGAATACATGGCCGTCATCCTGATGATCCACGATCTGGTGCGTGGTGCAACTCATCCCGCCGCAACCAGCGAGCGCACAGGTAGACTAGTGACGAATCACGATCTAGTTGATACCGTTAGGTATCCTCTGAGCCCTCGCGAACAGGAGATTGTCACGCTCATCAGCCGCGGCCAGAGCAACAAGCAAATCGCCCAGTTACTCGGCTGTAGTGAAAGTACCATTAAGACACACGTCTCAAGTATTCTGCGAAAAATGGACGCACGAGATCGAACAGAGGCTGCTGTCGAAGCCCTCAAGGAACGAGCAAAAGTCCTCGAACAAGCCACACGCCACAGTTGACATCAGCTGTGGCGTGTGGCTTTTCTGCCCGCCTAGGTCGATTAGGCTAGGCCGGGAGCGATGTGCGGGCGTGGGCTTAGTCCGATCGGCGGACTGAGCAGTTGAGAATGGCACTGGTATAATACATATGACAATATATCCACAAATCTGACACGTAATGTCGCCAGTTGTCGTTCTCTGCCGGTATTCGACAGTAACGCAGTCGTCTACCCACCGTCAAGAAGGCATGCAGGGAGATCGATGTGCGGGAGGAGGGGGAGATTGCCGCCCATTCAGAGGCGCAGGGTAGTATACGAGTGCGGTGGGGCCAAAAAGGCCGCCGCCAGCCAGGGCCCGCCGGAGTCCCTGGGTAAGTTCTGATTGTAGGCATCTCATCGTGCTGGGGTGATGGATGAGGCATAAGCTCATTCTATTTCCATGCAAACTATCGCATAGCGATACAGAGGATTGTGGCGAATTAAAAATAATGGCGTTAATACCAAAATTGGGAGGCGAGCGTGTGAAGTCAATCGGTGCGAAAATTACCCTATTCCAATGCCTGCTACTTGCTCTAGCATTAGTGGTTGTCACGGTAGCGAACTCTGTTGTGGTGAGTGGTGAGGTGCGTAGAGCGCTTGACAGTGAGGCTACTGCCCTGGCTGACGGAGCGGCTCGGGAGATCAACGGCTGGCTACAGTCTCGAGCAGATGACATGCGGATCTTGGCGCTGGCCGAGCGCCTCCGCAGTATGGACTGGCAACGGGCCAAGACCTACCTTGACCAGGTCATGGCCAATAGCAAGGATTACGAGATGCTCTGGGTGGCAGACCTAACAGGCACCACCAACACTACGGCTGGTCAAGTGACTAGTGTTGCTGAGCGTGACTATTTCAAAGAAGTGCTTAAGACCGGCCAGCCGATGATTACCGATGCCATGGTCTCCAATGCTTCCAAGAACCTCGTCGTTGTGGTGGCTCAACCGCTAAAAGATGATGGGGGCAAGGTGATCGGTGTGCTGGGGGCTTCGGTGCTGCTCAACAAGCTGGATGCGATTCTTGAGAAGGTACATATTGGTTCTAGCTACGCCTATATCGTGCAAAAGGATGCCATGTTCGTCACTCACCCGGACAAGAACAAGGTGATGAAACCCGAGGAGAGCCTAGCTAGATCGGCATCCTCAGATACGCGTCAGGCCGCTGACAGGATGATAGCGGGAGTTACAGGCAGTGCTTCGTACACCCTGGATGGAGTGGCCAAAACAGCCTACTTCTCGCCCGTCCCACTAGCCAAGTGGTCGTTGGCGGTCAGCGTGGATGACAAGGAGTTTGTCGCCCCGGTCAATCGTCTGCGCAACATCTCTGCTATGATCAGCTTAGCCATGCTCGCCTGTGCAGCGCTTGCCGCCTGGCTGATCAGCCGCACCATCTCCAAGCCCTTGGTTACGATGGCGGCTGCCTCAGCCAAGATGGCCGAGGGTGATCTACGCGAGCGAGTTGCCGTCCATGGCAAGGATGAGGTGGCGCTGCTGGCGGGCAGCTTTAACAACATGGCAGACAAACTCACTGGCATGGCAACGCAGCTGACCGCCGTCGCGCAAGGCGTCGCTCGCGCCTCGGATGATGTGGCTGATGCCGCCAATCAGTCCTATGAGAGCAGCAGTCAGGTGGCAGCCACCATGGACCAGATAGCCAGTGCGGCATCAGACAACGCCGAGCAGGCGACACGTGGAGCAGAAACCCTTGACCAACTCAACCAAGCGGTCGCCCA
>CAZINL010000021.1:0-1947 GCA_964540595.1 uncultured Clostridia bacterium | reverse complement strand
AGGTCGCTGAGGCCAGCCAAATAGCTGCCTCCTCGACAGAGGCAGCTCGCTCTGCGGCTCAGGATGGCGGGCGAGCTGTACAGCTACAGCAGGAGAAGATGAAGGACAACCAGGCCGCCACCAATGCAGTCAACAAGGCCATCGATAGGATTGCGGAGAGCTCTGGACGGGTCGAGGCCATCGTTGATGTCATCCGCAATCTGGCCAATCAGACCAACCTCTTGGCGCTGAATGCCGCCATTGAGGCCGCCCGTGCGGGCGAAGCGGGGCGTGGCTTTACCGTGGTCGCCGAAGAAGTGCGTAAGCTGGCGGAACAATCGAACCAGGAAGCGCAGAAGATCACCAGCATCGTCAGTGAGATCCATAGCGCCGTACAAGACGGTGTCAAGGATATCGGGGTCGCCGGGGTCGCCGTCGAGGCCCAGGCCAAGGCGGTGGAGGCGACGGGACGCGCGTTTGCTGTAGTAGCGCAGGCTGTGGAAAAGATCGCTGAACAGATCCAGGAGGAGGCAGCCATCGCTGAGGAGATGGCCGCCTCAGCCGATGAGGTAGTTATCGCCATTCAGGCGATCTCCGCCGGAGCACAGCAGTCGGCGGCCGGGGTCGAAGAGGTCGCCGCCACCGCCGAGCAGCAATCCGCCACGGCCAATGGTCTCAAAGAATTGGCCCAGAAGCTCAAGCAGGGAGTCGATGAGATCAGCACGGCACTCACGCAGTTTAAGCTCTAGCTGCGGTCGGCCTAACCGCATGGCGCGTGCTGGCTCCCGACGGGATATCCTTAGGGAGCCAGCACGCGCAGTTGAAGAAAAGGGAAAGAGGCGAAACGCTTGCATCAGCACCGCGAACTCCCGACCTCCACTCCCCTGCCTAATCAAAGTTGTAACCTCACGGCATTCCAGCATCTGATCTCGTCCATCGCTACAGCGTTCATGAATACCCCGATCGACCATATCGACACTACCATCGATTGGGCGCTGCAGGAGCTGGGCAGGGCGCTGCGAGTTGATCGCTGTTACGCCTTCTTGCTCAATGGCGATCAGACGCGAATGGGCAACGCCTACGAATGGTGTGCTCCAGGGATTGCGCCGCAGAGGGCGGTCCTGGAGGATACGCCTGCTGCTGAGATCCGCTGGTGGCTGGAGCGCGTGCGTCATCATGACCATTACCTCCTACCGAAGATAGCAGATCTCGGGAAGGATGCCCTGGTGAGAAAGCAGATTTTGGAGGCCCAGGGCGTTCACGCGCTGCTAATCGTGCCGATCTCAATCGATGGATCATTGCGAGGCCTCATTGGCTTTGATGCAGTCCATCATCAGACTCATCTGACCGAGGAGCATGTCCCACTGATCCAGATCGCCGCAGAGTTGATCAGCGGTGTGCTGGAGAGAAAGAAGGCTGAGCTCACTTTGCAGCAGAGCGAGCTACGCTTCAAGACCATCTTTGACAGTACCGCCATCGGCATCTGCCTCACCGATGCCAATGGTCGCATCATCGACAGCAATCGCGCCTATGAGGAACTGCTGGGCTACTCCCATGATGAGCTTCGCTCACTAACCATCGCCGAGCTCACGCCCGAAGAGGATAGGACTGACGATCTTCTGCTGCACCAAGAGCTGATCGCCCGCGAGAGGGAGAGCTATCAAGTGGAAAAGCGCCGCGTCCGCCGTGATGGTCAGCTGATCTGGGCGAGGATGACGGTATCGTGTCTCAGGCGCCACGGAGCGGACCCGATCGTCATTCGGCTCGCTGAGGATATCACCCAGAAGAAGCTTGCCGAACGGGAGATACGCTATCTGGGCGTACATGACCAGCTGACGCGACTACATAAGCGCATCTTCTTTGATGAGAAGCTCAATCAACTGGAGCAGGCAGGTCCGCTCCCAATCAGCATCATCGTTTGTGATATCAACGACCTGGGGCATATCAACAAGACTCATGGTCTCGAGT
>CAZINL010000020.1:24217-25328 GCA_964540595.1 uncultured Clostridia bacterium | reverse complement strand
GGTCCGCTTTGCCCTGCAGCTCAGTCACGGCAGCTTTGGCCTCGGCGATCGGGTCAGCGAAGGTCAGCCCCTCAACGTTCTTGGGGTGGGTCTTGTAGGTGGTCTCCGGGGTGGAGAGACCAAAAATGCCGACCTTGATGCCGTCTACTTCCTTAATTATATAGGGAGTGAGCAGGTTGCTGTTATCGGCTTGCTTGACGTTGGTGCTGAGGATCGGGAAGTTGGCCAGCTCGGTCAGCTCCACTAGGCGCTGGTAGCCGTAATTGAAGTCATGGTTGCCAGGCGTCATGGCATCATAGCCGATGGCGTTCATGATGCGCACAATGCTCTCGCCTTCGACCAGCGTGGCGATGGTCTGTCCGTGGAGGGTGTCACCGGCGTCGAGGACCAGGGTGTTGGGGTTCTGCGCCTTCTGCTCCTTGACTAAGGCCGCGATCTTGGCGAAGCCGATCCCGTCGGTTACGCGCGAGTGGGTGTCATTAGTGTGGATGATGGTGATGGTCTTGGCGGCGGGTGCAGTTACTAGGACAGTATCCTCCGCCCTCACGATAGCACTTAGGCCCATGGACAGCACTAGCGTTACCACGACGGTCCAGACAAGAAGTCTACGTCTCTTCATCGTTCTTCCTCCTTAAATCAGTGTCTTCTAAGATTTCGATTTCTACCATTAGAATCCTTCCACTAACCAAATATCTGCATTGACTTCAGAAGGAATATGTCTGTCCTAGCCAGAATAGCAGAGCAACTACTCTCGACTCTCACGAAAGAAGGTGTCCGACATTGGCCAGAACTCCCTTCATTCCAGACGATCTGTTCCGCTTTAAGATGGTGGGTCACCCCAGCCTGTCCCCCGATGGACAGCAGCTTCTGTTTACTGTCACTGAGATCCTGGATAAAGAGAACGGTTATTGCAGCTCCATCTGGAGCGTTACCGCGGGTGGCAGTGCCCACCCCTTTACCAACAAAGGTGGACAGGGGAAGGTGCGTGACCAACAGCCGACCTGGTCTCCCGATGGCAGCCAGGTGGCCTTCCTCTCCAACCGCAGCGGGAAGTCACAGATCTGGTTGATCAGTGCCCACGGCGGTGAGGCATTCCCCCTGACCGATATGC
>CAZINL010000020.1:8037-24207 GCA_964540595.1 uncultured Clostridia bacterium | reverse complement strand
GCACCGGATGGCAGCCGGATCGTTTTCGCGGCTAAAGAAGACCTACCGCAGACCCGTTTTCGGGAAGGGGCGACGGCTCGCCGCATCACGAAGCTACGCTACAAATTCAACGGCGTCGGCTATTACGATGAACTGTGGGTGCAGCTCTGGTCGGTAGACCTCGCCAGCAGAAAAGTGACCCGTCTGACCAGCGGTGACTGCCACAGCGCTCGTCCCGCCCTCTCGCCGGATGGTCGTCTCTTAGCCTTCACCTCAAACCGCAGTGGGGATCAATTGGTTACCACCGAAGACCTGTGGGTGATGGAACTCGCCAACGGCAGCATGAGCAACCTCACCAAAGGCGTTGGGCCGATCTACTCCTTCACGTGGAGCCCGGATGGCAAGCAGATCATCTACACTGGTCACGCCAAGGGGATCTATCCGGGTGGCTATCCGGAGCTGTGGGAGGTCGAGGTCGCAACCGCTGCGCGGCGGCTGGTCTCGACCGAGTTCCACGAATACCTAGGCAACAGCGTCGGCTCCGATATGCGCTTCGATGGTGGCACCACCGGCCCCGTGGTCTCGGCTTGCGGCCAGCAAGTTTACGTCGCTGCCACGGTCGGCGGCAACTGCTATCTATACGGCATTGATCGTACCACGGGCCAAGCTACGCGTCTCTTCGGTGACGGGCAGGCGGTGGTGAACTCCTTCTCAGTGGCCAACGGCCGGCTCGCGGTCAATCTGGCCACACCATCCACCCTCGGCGATCTTTGGCTCGGCGAGCTGGGCGGTGAGCTGGCGCAGATCACCAACCTTAACGAAACGCTGTTGGCTGAACGAGCTCTGAGCTGGCCAGAACCGATGGCGATGGTTCATCCCGACGGCACCAAGTTAGAGGGCTGGGTGATGAAGCCAGTCGGCTTTACCCCTGGGCAGCGCTATCCGTTGGTGATGGAGATCCATGGCGGTCCGCATACGACCTTTGGCAATCACTTCTTCCATGAGTTCCAGATCCTCGCCGGGCTTGGGTTTGGCGTCTTCTATACCAACCCACGCGGCAGCCTGGGCTATGGGGAAGAGTTTGCACGGGCCTGTGTGGGCGATTGGTGTGGGGTCGATGCCGATGATCTGCTGTTCATGGCTCAGGAGGCCGCCAAGATCGACTGGGTGGACACCGCGCGTTTGGGTGTCACCGGCGGCAGCCAAGGTGGCTACTTCACCAATTGGCTAATCGGCCATACCGACATGTTCGCCGCTGCGGTGACGCAGCGCAGCATGAGCAACCTGTACAGCAAATACGGCGTAAGCGATATCGGGTGGTCCGGCGACCGCCATGGCATGGGCGGGGCCGATCTGTGGGAACACGAAGACTTCATTATGGAGCGCTCACCGATCCGCTATGCGAGGAATGTCAAGACCCCATGCCTGATTTTGCACAGCGATGAGGATTACCGTTGCCCGCTGGAACAGGCTGAGCAATGGTATGTAGCGCTCAAACGTCTAGGGGTCACCGCTGAGATGGTGCTCTTCCACGGGGAGAACCATGAGCTCTCCCGTTCTGGGCGTCCTGCCAACCGCATCGTGCGTCTGGAAGCCCTTACTGACTGGTTTCAACGTTTTCTCCTACAATAAGTTACGGTATATCTGACTATACAGAAGCTCCTATCGGGAGTATGATAGAGGCAACAGAGAGAGGCAGCGCCGTCTTGGCGCTGCCGTCTGCGTTTTCTTGGCCCAAATAATGGAACATTTCGAATTTGCGATATTCCAGTTTATAGTGGGCCGGAGTGCGCAGGGGAAGGAGTTGTGTATCATGACCGTCGCTGTAGCTATCTTCAGTGTCACCTACCTCACCCTTATCAGTGAGCGGCTACCTCGCCACTGGGTGGCGCTCTCGGGCGCTCTCTCACTCACCGTCTTTGGCGTCATGAGCATGGAAGAGGCCATTATCAGTGTCAGCTGGGAAACCATGGGGCTGCTGTTTGGCATGTTCTGCATCCTAGCAGTGCTTTCCGAGGCCGGGGTCTTCCGTCAACTGGCGCTCACCACCGCCAAGGTGGTCGACTACCAACCCATTCGTCTCTTCATTATCTTCCCGCTGCTCGCTGCTGGACTAGCAGCCTTTATGGACAGCATTACCGTCTTGATGTTTCTTGCCAGCCTCACTATTCAGATCGGCAAACTACTGGAGATGGACGTGGTGCCACTGGTAATCGCTGAGGTCTGTGCGGCTAATCTGGGCGGAGCGGCTACCCTAGTGGGGGATCCACCCAACGTGATCCTTGGCACCATGCTGGGCTTTGGTTTCAACGACTTCGCGCTGCACACCGGACCGATCGCGGTGATCGGTGTGCTGATCACGGTGCTTTACTTCCTCGCTGTCAACTATCGCCGGCTGAAATCAATTCCACCGCTGGCTCAGCACCAACGTGAGCGGATTGAGAGCAGCCAAGGAATCACCGACCCCCGTTTGGCTCGTCTCGGTGTTGCGGCGCTCGTCACGGCGGTTGTGTTGCTGGTCACTCACAGTCTGGTTCAGCGCTATCTCCATGTCGATATCTCGGTGGCCGGTGCGGCCCTGCTGCCAGCGCTGGTGCTGCTGATGCTCGGCGGCAAACGCATGGACTTCGTCCTACAGAAGATGGACTGGGAGAGTCTGCTCTTCTTCGGCGGCCTGTTCGTCATCATCGGGGGCTTAGAGAAAACGGGTGCGATTCACGGCCTGACGCAGCTACTGGTCAGCAAGGTACAGGGCAATCCAACCATGCTGCTCTCGGGGATGATCTGGGGCTCTGGGGTTATCAGCGCCATCATCGACAATGTCCCGTTTGCCCTGACCATGGCGTATGTGCTCAAAGATATGGCGACTATGGTCGGGGTTCCAGCGCTATCGATCATGGTCTGGGCTCTAGCCATCGGTGTTGACGCTGGTGGCAGCATGACCCCGATCGGTGCTTCGGCCAACGTGGTGGCCTACTCGTCCATGGAGAAGGCCAAGCTCAAGGTGGGCTGGGGACGTTGGCTCGGCATGGCCGTGCCGGCGACCGTGATCGCCCTAGCCGCCGCCAATGGGATGATTTTGCTGATGCACAAGGTCGGTTGGTATTAAACAGGCCGAAGGCCTGCAACAACTGAAGATCGGGGTCAGACCCCGATCTTCAGTTGTTTGTTTGCAGGGGTAGGCTGTGCAGGTGGCGAAGATGTAGGGCAGATTCAGAGGTAGAGAAATGAGGAGGAGAGATATGGCGGTTCATCCGGCTCCCACAAATCCACCATCGTCCGGTCCCGGACATCTCAGGGCAATCCGCGCCTGGGTGATGTATGATTGGGCCAATTCAGCGTTTGCCACGACGATCTTGGCGGCTGTCTTACCGGTCTTCTTTGCTGAGGTGGCGGCCAAGGGTCGGCCGGGTGCATCAGTCTTCTGGGGCTACACTCAGTCAGCGGCTATGTTAGCGGTAGCCTTGATCGTGCCGGTCTTAGGGGCGATCGCGGACTACTCCAGCAGCAAGGTGCGCTTCCTGCGTATCTTCTCGTTGCTGGGCATCCTCTCCACCGGCCTGCTCTACTTCGTCAAGACCGGTGATTACATCCTCTGCGCCCTGCTCTACATGATCGGAGTGATCGGCTTCTCAGGCGGCAATGTCTTCTATGACTCACTGCTCCCCGATGTCGCCGAGCCGGATGAGGTGGACTACGTCTCGTCCAAGGGTTTTGCCTACGGCTACCTAGGCGGCGGCATCCTCCTGGCGGTGAACCTCGTCATGATCCAAGCCCCCAAACTCCTAGGGATACCCGATACTGTTACCGGCACGCGCCTGGCGTTTGTCACGGTAGCGATCTGGTGGCTAATTTTTTCCATCCCCCTCTTCCGCCATGTCAAAGAGCGCATTCATTCTACTCCCAAGGCCGGGGTCAGCTACATTGCTGTGGCCTTTGGTCGTCTGGGGCAGACCCTACGTGAGGTGCGCAAGTACCGCGATCTGATGAAGTTCATCTTTGCCTTCTGGCTCTATAACGATGGAATCAACACCATCATCACCATGGCGACCATTTATGGTCACGATATCGGCATCGGCACTACCCACCTGATCGGCGCCTTACTACTGACTCAGATCGTCGGGATCCCCTTCTCGCTGCTCTTTGGTCGACTAGCCAAGCGCTTGGGGACCAAGAACTCTATCTTCCTCGGCATCGGCATCTACACCGGCATCACCATGGTCGGCTTCATGATGACCTCGGCGTGGCAGTTCTGGCTGCTCGCCTTCCTGGTCGGCACCGTCCAGGGCGGTACGCAGGCGCTCAGCCGCTCGCTCTACGCCAGCATGGTGCCGGAAGAGCACTCGGCCGAGTTCTTCAGCTTCCTGGCGCTGTCATCCAAGTTTGCCTCGATCATGGGACCTTTCATCTTCGCTCTGGTCGGTCAGTTAACCGGTTCCAGCCGCTACGGGATCATCTCCCTGATCCTCTTCTTCGCCTGCGGCGGAGCCCTCCTGGCCACCGTAGACGTGGCCAAGGGCCAAGCAGTGGCACGGGCTACGAAGTAGCGTTCGAGTCACTAGACACTAGACCCAAGACACTAGATCAACTTGGGGTACAACAATAAGAAGACCTTGGCGCAAGCCGAGGTCTTCCTAATTCATGGATGTGTCACACCATGGCCCATGTGGTTCCTAAGACTGGAGACGCCATTGCGTGTCCTGCAGAAGCTTCTAGTGTCTAGTGTCTTGGGTCTAGTGTCTACTCAACAATCGGTTGCGTGTATTTCAGCTCAACCGGCAGGTCGCAATCCTTCCCGGTAGAGAAGGAGAGGTTGCCGATGGCCTGACGCCAGGCTTCGTGGGAGAGTCCGCCAGTCAGATACGCAATGGTGGCGTCGACCATGGCGGCCCCTTCAACCACTGCGCGGTCCAGCAGATCGCGGAAGCTGGCGTGTGAGATCTCGTCGCGATCGGCAGGGTGACACCACGGTCGATGCTGATCATTGAGGTAATCGACCGATCTGTTGGTCTGACGAGGGTAGAAGTAGTAGGTGAGGTTCTGCCGGTTGCCGACGAGACGCCCTAGCCGGGAGACCGCCTGTCTTTTGATTCCAGTGGGATCGAAAAGCACTCGGCACGCGCTCATCATATCGCGGTATGACTTCTCAAGGAAGCCTGGAGCTTGCTGGCGCCACAGATCGGGATAGACGGTCACGACCACGTGACCGTAAAGATCGGCGATGAAGGTCGGCAGCGCTTGCCCGAGATCGAAGCGCTGGTTAGCCGGCACTTGATCGGTGGCGATCCCCCAGTATTCCTTGACCAATATTGTGTCGATGATCGCTTCGATGCGCTTGTGGTTGCCAGCGAGGTGTGCCAGATCCGGGTTGCCGGCTCGGTAGAGTCCGGCGATGTAGTGGATATAGGGGTGAGCGGTGCGATCAAGTACCCAATGGCAAAGAAGGCCCAAGCCATAGGCCAGACAAGGCTCGTAGTGGCGGCTCCCAGTGAGCGATGAGAGGTACGAAAAGACCTGGGCAAAAAACTCGCCACAGCGCTGATCGTGGATGGCGTCACCGAGGTCATGTCCTCGTTTGTCCTTGCCCCATGGCCAGAAATTGTAGTAGAGCAGAAAGTCTGGTCCCTGACAGCCGAAATCAAATACGGGACGGTGGTCGTGAATCACAGCGGTCCAATCGCGGTCGGCTATGGCCCCCGCGATACGGTCGCCAGCGATTAGATGTGTCCACATATCAGGCAAGAAGGATCACCTCCTCTGGCACTATTCTACCACAACTTAGCTAAACCCCCGATATCTGCCCGGCGAAATGGCAAAGCTCATAAGATGGGAAGACCTTCACACGCTTGAGAGAGATGGTCGACCCTCATCTCATCATCCGAGGTGTCGCTGCGTGCCAATACCAAGAACAGAAGAGTTAGGGTCTGCCACCGCTCGTCAGGAAAGTATCGGCATCTGCCTGGGGGCATCTACCTTGGGCTTTGTGCGCCTGACCAAGGAAGGGGATCAGGTGATCTGCCGTGAGGCTGGTCGTCGTCCGCATGGCGGCAATGTCCTACAGGGATTCAGCGAGCTGATGGCTGGTTTGCCCCATGGCGACGAGGTCCTGGCGGCGGTCACGGGTCGCAAGTCACGTCATGTCGTGCAGCTGGCCAGCCTCTCCGAGCCCGAGGCGATGGAGAGGGCGCTGGCCTTCATCCAGGAACAGGTGGGCACGGTCGATGCCATCGCCAGTATGGGCAGTGAAACGGTCATGGTGTACCCCGTCAATCGCCACGGTCAGATCATTACTGCCATCACCGGCAACAAATGCGCCTCAGGAACTGGCGAGTTCTACCTACAGCAGATGCGGCGGATGGACCTGACGCTGGAACAAGCCGCCGAGCTGATGGTGCTGGATCAACCCTATGCCGTGGCGGGGCGCTGCTCGGTCTTCTGCAAGAGCGATTGTACCCATGCCCTTAATAAGGGCACACCCAAAGGGCAAGTGGTCGCCGGTCTGGCCCAGATGATGGCGCAGAAGATCCTTGATCTGACGAAACAGCAGGGCGTTCAGCGGCTATTGGCAGTCGGCGGCTGCAGCGAGAATCAGGCACTACTGCATTATGTTCGCCAAGCCGGCGTAGAAGTGGTTGTCCCGCAAGAGGCGGGCTACTTTGAAGCTCTGGGTGCGGCGCTCTGGGCGCTTGATCACCCTGCGATCAGCCAGTGGCGGGCTGACCAGCCGCTGCTCGGGCAGGAGCGCGGCTCATTTGAACGTCTGGCACCGCTGACGAGTTTCGCACATCGGGTCAGCTTCAAGACTCTAGACCATGGAGTCGCTGGCCCCAATGATCGCTTGATCTTGGGTCTAGATGTTGGGTCGACTACCACCAAGGCCGTGCTCATTCGCACTGAGGACAACGCCATGGTGGCTTCGGTCTATCTCCGTACCAATGGCGATCCCGTCCGGGCCGCGCGCCAGTGCTACGAGGAACTTCTCGGCCAACTACCAGCGCCGGTTGCCATCATCGGCCTAGGGGTGACCGGCTCCGGACGGCAGATCGCCGGACTGCATGCTCTGACCCATGGAGTGATCAACGAGATCATCGCTCATGCCACGGCCGCGGTCTACTTTGACCCTGATGTGGAGACGATCCTGGAGATCGGCGGACAGGACGCCAAGTATACCTACATCACCAACCGGGTGCCCAGCGACTACGCTATGAATGAGGCCTGCTCGGCTGGGACCGGCTCATTCTTGGAGGAGGCAGCCCACGAGGCCTTGGGCGTCAGTACCACGGAGATAGCCGATCGTGCCCTGCGTGGGACCAGGCCGGCCAATTTTAGCGACCAATGCGCCGCCTTTATCAGCAGCGATATCAAAACGGCGGTGCAGGAAGGGGTCGATCCCAATGATATCCTCGCCGGGCTAGTCTATTCCATCTGCCTGAACTACACCAACCGTGTCAAGGGCAACCGACCGGTCGGGCAGAAAGTGTTCATGCAAGGTGGGGTCTGCTATAACCGGGCGGTCCCCATCGCCATGGCCGCTCTGACCGGCAAAGAGATCATCGTCCCGCCCGAACCAGGCCTGATGGGGGCCTTTGGGGTGGCACTGGAAGTCAAGGAGCGCCAGCGCCTAGGTCTATTGGCCGAGGAGAGCTTTGATCTGGCGGAGCTAGTGCGGCGCGAGGTTAGCTATGGGCGTGACTTTATCTGTCAAGGAGGCCAAGACGCCTGCGACCGCAAGTGCACCATCCACATGATCGGGATCAATGACAGCTATTACCCCTTTGGCGGGGCGTGTAATAGGTATGCGAATATGCATACGAGTCCACAGACCACAGTCCACAGTCCACAGTGGAAGGACGGGGAGAGTCCACAAGAACACAAGTCCACAAGTCCACAGAAGAGGGATTCTAGGAGTTCGGCGTCCACAGCCCACAGCTCGCAGGAGATCCCCCTGGATCTGGTGGCGTATCGGGAGAGGCTGGTCTTTGACCGCTACGCCAGTCGTGAGAATCGCAGGACTCCTGGGCGGCGTAGCGTGGGGATCAACAAGTCGCTGATGACCAATACCCTTTACCCGCTGTACTATCATTTCTTTACTCAGTTGGGCTTTGATGTCCTCATCTCGCGTGAGAAGAGCCCCGAGGGGATAGAGCGGCGTGGGGCTCCTTTCTGCCATCCGGTGGAGATCAGTCACGGGCAGCTCCATCAGCTACTGTCCATGGAGCCTGATATCGTCTTTCTACCCCATGTCAAGGCGATGCCGGGTGAAGAGAGTGATGGCGAGCGTATCACCTGTCCGTTTGTCCAAGGGGAGCCGTACTATCTGCAGACGAGCTTCGCCGATATCCTGAACGGTAAGTTGGTCCTCTCGCCGATGCTTGATCTAGCGGCGGGTCTTGAGAGTGCCGAGAAGCCGCTCATCGCCATGGGACGGAGCTTGGGGGTGGATGAGGAAGCGGCGCGACGAGCGTTTGGAGTGGCTGTCGAACAGCAGGCCAACTGCCTGAAGGAGATGCAGCAAGTGGGGCAGGAGCTGCTGGCGAGGTTGGAGAAAGATCCCAGTCAGATAGTGACGGTGGTCTTTGGCCGTCCCTACAATGCCTGGACCGTGGATGCCAATATGGGGATCCCACACAAGCTCGCTTCGCGGGCGGTGCGGGTCATGCCGCTGGATTTTCTCCCCCTGGCCACCCAGGAGAGTGTCGTGTCTATGTACTGGGCCACCGGCCAAGCGATCCTCAAGGCGGCTGAACTGGTTGCCAACCATCCGCAACTGTTTGGCGTCTACATCACCAACTTCAGCTGTGGTCCTGACTCCTTTCTGCTCAGCTTCTTCCGTCGCCTGATGGGCAGCAAGCCCAGCCTAACCCTGGAACTGGACAGTCATACCGCCGACGCAGGTGTCGACACACGCATCGAGGCCTTCTTGGATATCGTCAAGAGTTTCCGCCAGCTCGGCTCTGCAGCGCGCCCGGCTGAGAGCGGCCAGTTGGCATTGGCAGAGGTGGTGATCAAGGCAGGTCGGGCCGCGGTCCATGCCGCCGGCGGAGAGGTCTATCCACTACAGCATCCGCGAGTGAAGGTAGTCATCCCGCCCTTGGGTGATGGGCCTAATCGGGTCCTGGCTGCGGCCTTTCAGGCGGTAGGCGTCCAGGCGGAGGCGCTGCCGGCGCCCGGTGAGGAAGACCTGAAACGCGGCAAGGCCTACGCGTCGTGCAAGGAGTGTCTGCCGCTGATCTTGACGGTGGGAGGTCTGCTCAACTACCTAGACCGTCATCCTGAGGTCAGAGATTACCAGCTGGTCTACTTCATGCCGACCACCAACGGCCCTTGCCGTTTTGGACAGTATCATGTCCTCATCCATCAGATCCTGGAGCAGTTGGGGATTCGCAACGTCTCCATGTTATCGCTCAACTCTGACGATGGCTACGCCGGGATGAGCGGCGTTTTCCTGCTGCGCGTCTGGCTAGGTATCCTCGTGGCCGATGTTTTGGAGGATCTCTATAGCGCTATCCTGGTCTTGGCCGAGGATCGCACCGCGGCACAAGAGGTCTACCAGCGCATCAGCGCCAGGATCGTAGCCAGCCTTGCCAAGGACTCTCTGTCGCGCCTGCGCCAAACCTTGGTCCGCGCGGCAGCCGAGTTCAATGCGATCCCGATTAAGGGACGTCTGGAAGACACCCCTCAGGTCGGTCTGGTAGGAGAGATCTATGTTCGCCGAGATGGGTTCTCACGCCAGCGGCTGGTGGAACGGCTAGCGGAACGCGGGATCATCACCAAAACCGCCCCCTTCGCTGAATGGCTCTACTACTGCGACTACCTAGTGCGGGAGGGGCTTGGGGAGAAATTAGGCTGGTGGGGACGAAGAAAGGCCGAGATCGTGAGTACGGGGAAACAGTGGATCGATCGTCAGGTGCAGGCGATCTTTGCCGCATGTCGCTTGTATCAGCCCCATCATGTGGATATTGACGCTCAGATCGCGGCGGTGGAGCACCGCATCAGCCCCGAACTCACCGGCGAGACCATTCTGACCACCAGCGCGGCACTGGTAGAGATCGTCGACCAAGTGGAGGGGATCATCTCCATCGGCCCCTTCGGCTGCATGCCCAGTCGGATGTGTGAGGCCATGATCCCTAAGGTGATCGAGCAGGACAAGGCGGCCCACACCGCGGACCCTCAGCGGCTGGCAGAGCTCTTGGCCCAAGTGCAGCAGCTGCCGTTTCTCTCCATTGAGAGCGATGGCAGCGCTATCTCGCCGCTGATGGAGGCGAAGCTGGATGCTTTCGTGCTGCAGGTAATGAGGGTGCATGGGGTGTTGCGCGGGCTGGAAGCCCGCGATGCAAGGCACCCAGCCACCAAGGCCCCAAGCCACGAGTAGTGGAACGGGAGATACGAAAGGGTCGCCCGCAGGAGACCTGGTGGGCGGTTCTCGAACCGCCCCTACGCTATGGGCTACCTGCATCGTGCTAAACCGCCAGGGGTCTGGCACTCAGTTCAGTTGTTCGATAGGCGATGGGGACGCGGTCATGACTCTTGTAGGATTCACTAGCGGCACGGCAGACTGGCTGTTGAACAAGTGAAGTGAGGTGCCTGACCCCGAACGAAGAGAAGGAGGCGTTATCATGGCAGAAGGTAAGCAGTTGCCAAAGCGCGAGGAGATCGCGGTGGAGTTTAAGTGGCGTTTGGAGGATATCTACGCCAGCGTCAACGACTGGGAGCAAGAGTTTCGGGAGGTCAAGCAGGCACTCCCGACCATTGCGGCGATGGCGGGACGCCTAAATGAAGGAGCGGAGCAGCTCTATCAGGCGTTGGCGACCGACACCAACCTCGGACGCAAGGTATCCAGCTTATTTGTCTACACCAAGATGCGGTTTGACGAAGATACGGCCAACGCGTCCTCTCGGGGCCTCGTGGATCGTGCTGAGAGCCTCGGCACCGAGCTCGCAGCCGCCACCGCCTTCATGGTGCCTGAGATCCTCGCTATCCCTGAGGAGAGGCTCCAGCAGTTTGTGCACGACTACCAGCCCCTGCAGCTCTATGGTCACTTCCTTGAGGACCTCACTCGCCTGCGTGAGCATTTCTTGTCGGCCAGCGAAGAGCAGATCCTGGCCCAGGCCGGGGAGATGGCGGCAGGCCCGGGCACCATCTTCGATCTCTTCAACCATGCCGATCTTAAGTTCCCCATGGTCCGTGACGAGGATGGCGAGCAGATCCGCCTGACCCATGGCCGCTATATTCAGCTGATGGAGAGCCCCAAGCGCGAGGTGCGTCAGGAAGCGTTTACTGCCTTGTACGAGACCTATGGCAAATATAAGAACACCATGGCAGCCATCTTCGCCAGCAATATCAAACGCGATATCTTCTATTCCAGAACTCGCCGCTACTCATCATCGCTCGCCGCCTCGCTCTCCGCCAACAAGATCCCGACCGCGGTTTACGACAATCTGATCGCTGCCGTCCGCAACAACTTGCCTGCCATGCACCGCTATATGGGCTTGCGCAAGCGGGCACTGGGCGTAGAACAACTGCACATGTACGACCTCTACACCCCGATCGTCAGGGATTACAAGGTGACCATCCCCTATGCAGAAGCCTCCGCGACCGTGGTGAAGGGCCTAGCTGCTCTGGGGAGCGAGTATCAGCAGTCCTTGCAGAAGGGCTTTGACCAGCGCTGGATCGATGTCTATGAGACCGAGGGCAAGCAGAGCGGAGCCTATTCGTGGGGAACCTATGACACCCATCCTTATGTGCTGATGAACTTCCAGGACACTCTCGATAACATGTTCACTCTCGCTCACGAGATGGGTCATTCCTTGCATACTTATTTCTCGCAGCAGAACCAGCCCTACCTCTATGCTGGTTATTCCACCTTCGTCGCTGAGGTCGCCTCGACGGTCAATGAGGCGCTGCTGATGGAGCATCTGCTCAAGGCTAGCAACGATGAGAAGATGCAGGCCTATCTGATCAACCACTACCTTGAGCAGTTCCGTGGGACCGTCTATCGTCAGACGATGTTCGCTGAGTTTGAGAAGCAGGCACACGAACTGGCCGAGGCCGGGGAGGCCCTGACGGTGGATCGCCTGTGTGAGCTCTACCAGCAGCTGAACCGTGACTACTATGGTCCAGAGATGGTGGTGGATGATCTCATCGCTCTGGAGTGGATGCGCATCCCGCATTTCTACAACAACTTCTACGTCTTCCAGTACGCCACCGGCTATTCCGCTGCCATCGCTCTGTCGCAAGCGATCCTGCGCGAAGGGCAGCCGGCGGTGGACCGCTACTTAGGCTTCCTCAAGGCAGGGGGATCGGACTATCCGATCGAGGTCCTCGCGCGGGCAGGGGTCGATATGGCGACTCCCGAGCCGGTCGACGCCGCGTTGAAGGTGTTTGCGGGGTTGGTCGAAAGGATGGAGAAGCTGGCGCCGTAGCAAAAAAAGGACCACCCGATGAAGGGTGGTCAAAAAGGGAGTTGTGTTCAGTTATCACCATTATTGTAGTATAGCAGGTTGGTCCTGTCAATCACCTTATTCAATGTTGTGAACGGAAAATTGAACTAAGCCATTTCAAATGAGTAAGACGCCCCCAGAAAATTTCGGGGGCGCCTTGCTTATGTAACAATATTCATAATACCAACCAGTGTCTCAGCGATCAGGCGAGCGGCCTGGGGCTTGGCGTAGGTGGCTGTGCGCTCTTTCATCGCCTGCAGCCGCTCCGGCAGTGTAAACAGCAGCTTGTTAACCAGTGCCACTACTTGATCCGAACTCTCGGCCGTCACGGCGACACCCGCCTCGGTCAAGAAAGCGGCGTTGTCCTCTTCTTGCCCTGGAACAGGGTGGAATAAGACCATGGGTAGATGGGCAGCCAGTGCCTCGCTGCAGGAGAGCCCTCCGGGTTTGGTGACCAACAGATCAGCTTCAGCCATCAGCCGCGGGATATCAGGGGTATAGCCATAGACATCCATCTGATGGCGAGCCGGAACCTTGAGGCTGTCTAGCTCTTCCTTGAGCTCCGCGTTTCTGCCGGTGACCACGGTTAGGTGGATACCCTCTTGCAGCCGCAACAACCGTGAGACCACTTCGGCGATCGGCCCCAACCCCAAGCCCCCAGCCATGATTAGCACATGGGGGCGCCCTTCGGACGCGGCCGCCACTAACGGAGTGACCGGAGAACGGATGGGAATGCCGGTGACCATCACCTGGTCGGGCCGGGCCCCCAGGTCGAGCAGCAGTTGCCGCAGGCCCTCGTGGGCGACGAAATAGAAATCGGCTAGGGGGTCGAACCACAGGGTGTGGCAGGTGAAGTCTGTCACAACTACGGCCACCTTAAAGTGCCCGTTGAGATCCTCGCGCAATCTAGTCAGTGCCGGTACAGGGAACGGATGAGTGCAGACGATGAGCTCTGGTTCATTGCGCTTGATCAACCTGCGTGCGGATGAGCGAGCGCTCTTGTCCATGAACCAGAAGGCTACGCGGCGGTAAACCCGCCGCTGGCTCTCGCGGTAGAGAAACGAATAGACGGCGGGAGCGGTCCTAAGAGCGGTTAGGTATACGGCCTTGACCGGCTTGCCGACTTTGGCATTGGTCTGAACATAGTCCATAGTCTCAATATCAAGGTTAGGACTGATCTCGCGCAAGGCGCTGGCGATGGCCCCTGCAGCTTGATCGTGCCCGCTTCCGATGGAGACTGAGAGGATCAGGACCGTATTGGGCACAATGTCACCCCGCTTCAATAATGAGCGCAAAGGCCGAAGGCCAAAGCCCAGAGTGGAGATAGCTAAGTGAGATCGCTAAGCGTCTACCAAGATCGGACGTTGACAGTATGTCAGATCCCTTCATGATCAATGACCGTGGCTACCCTTGTTTCGAGGAGCACCGGCAAGAGTCCTTCCTAGAGTATTGCCAGTTCGTACACCGTCTGGTCGCATCACGGTACATACCAAAGCAGGCGGGGGGTGCTCCCCGCCTGCTCAGTCTATCGGGCTGCAGAATCGTCACCTTAGTCGGAGATGGTATCATGCCTCAGCGGGGTAGAAGGCCAGACCTAGGGTGCCCGGACCTGTGTGCACCCCGATGACCGGTCCGACCTCGGATACGGCGATATCGCCTGCCACCCTCAGTGAACGCATGATCAGCTCCTTGAGTTTGAGTGCCGCTTCCTTGGCCTGTCCGTGGGCGATGGCCACATGAACAGGCTGTTCGCCAACCTTTTCGCGGATGAAATGCACAAACTCATCCATGGCTTTGGCTTGGCTGCGCGCCTTGCCAAAGGAGACATAGGCGCCATTCTCGACCCGGATTAGCGGCTTAAGGTTCAGCAGTTGCCCCAGGATCGCCGAGACCTTGCCGATTCGGCCGCCTTTGCGCAGATATTCCAGTGTGTCAAGAGTAAAGAGCAGCTCGGTCTTGGCGCGTATCTGACTGAGGTGATCCACGATCTGCTGGACGGTGTGGCCGCTCCTGGCCAGCTTCGCTGCCTCAATCACTTGGAAGGCCTGTCCCAGGCTTAGAAAGTTTGAGTCGAAGACCGTAACCTTGCCCTGGCCTACTTCTTGGGCGATGGAGCGTGCGGTCTCCACGGTGCTGCTCAGGCCTTGAGACAGGTGGATGGAGAGGACCTCACACCCTTCCTGAACCAGGCGCTGAAAACACTGCATGAACTGGCCCGGAGAGACCTGCGAAGTGGTGGGTAGTACCGGACTCGTCGTCAGCAGAGGGTAGAACTCACTGGGCGTTAGGTCAATACCATCGCGGTAGACACGGTCACCGACGATTACGGATAAGGGCAGGACCTCGACACCATATTCCGCCGCCACTGCGGGCGGGAGATCGGCGGTACTGTCGGTTACGATGCGGATTTTACTCTCCACGTTGGGCCTCCTCATCATGGTTCAGTGCGCATTGATGCACCTAGCGAGATACAGTTCGGCAGGATAGTGGTCAACTCCTATCACCAACTAACAAATATCTGCGGAACAAAACGACCAGTATGGCGTATAAGGCGATATCACGTTCGGGGAGGAAGAAGAAACATGGGAGAGATCCATGGTCGTATTGGCGGCTCGTTTGGCGGCTTTGACATACATTGCTCGGACGATGGACGTCACATCTCGGGAAGGATTGGTGGAGCTATCACCGGTGGCGACGTAAACCTAACCTATGATGCATCCCGGTCACAGTTACGAGGCCGTATCGGTGGAGCGTTCATTGGCAAGGATGTGGACCTGGTTGCTCTTGACAACCATGTTCACGGGCGGCTGGGCGGGGGCTTTGATGGCAACGATATCGCCCTTGATGGATCGTTTACCCAAGAAGGACGGGTGGGCGGCGGGGTGGTCGGTTTTGACTGCCGGTTCCAGTGTGATCCCCAGACAGGTAGGCTAACAGGCCGTATGGGCGGCGACATGATCGGCATGGACGCCAACATGTCCTTTCGGACCACCTTACCGCCGATTATCGTTGGTACCCTGGCTGCGATCACGTACTATTATTACCAAGTCACCCATCGCAACAACGGCAACAGCGGCGGCCGGGGCGGTCGCTAACAGGTGGTCAAGTGTGCCGCATTGAGGCTGTTCCTGAGACCGTGAACATGCTATATTACCAGTAATAGACCACTTCAATCATAACGGAGGCGAGCAGCGTGTTCAAGGTGCAGTTTGAGGCGGATACCCGTCAGGATTTCTATCGACAGTTGCATGGGGCTGCCAACTTCATGTTCTGCTATGAGGCAGATTGGCTTGCCGATCTGGCCAATGCCGCAGCCCTGCTGTACATTAATCTGAAAGAGATCAACTGGGCTGGCTTTTACCTTTATCGTGGCGGCGAGCTGGTGCTCGGTCCTTTCCAGGGTAAGCCTGCTTGTGTGCGGATCAGCCTCGGTAACGGCGTCTGCGGCACTGCGGCGGCCAAGCGTGAAACGTTGCTGGTTCCAGATGTCCATCAATTCCCCGGCCATATCGCCTGCGACGAAGCATCGCAGTCTGAGATCGTGATCCCGATCGTGAAGGACGATCGTCTCATCGGGGTGCTGGATATTGACAGCCCGATCAAGGATCGCTTCAACGAAGACGACCGACAGGGACTGGAAGCCTTTGTCGCTATCCTCAACCAATATATCGACTGGAGCAAACTGATCCACTAGCGAGGCAAAGGCCTCGCTTTTTTGTTACTTTCACTGTTTGTGGGAAAAGATAAGTCG
>CAZINL010000020.1:1140-8027 GCA_964540595.1 uncultured Clostridia bacterium | reverse complement strand
AGTCGGACTGTATGCTCTGCTGAAACTACATCAGCACAGGGAGTGTCGTTGATGGTAACGAAGACCCCTTCAAATAAGCAGACCAAGGCACGGTCTGCAGGTAGAGGCAACGCTTACCCCAGTGGCAATCAGGTGACCGGGAACGAAGGTGGCATGCGGAAGGATCTCGGGTTCTGGGCAGCGTTCTCGATTGTGGTTGGCATGGTGATTGGCTCAGGGGTCTTCTTTAAACCCGGAAGCGTCATCAGAAGTGCCGGCGGCGGTGCGGGAGCTCTCTTGGCGTGGTTCTTGGGCGGGGTGATCACCTTGGCAGCGGGCCTGACGGTGGCTGAGATCGCAGCGGCTATACCCAAGACCGGGGGATTGTACGTTTATCTCAGCGAGATCTATGGGGAGTTTTGGGGCTTTCTACTCGGCTGGGTGCAGACGGTCATCTACACCCCTGCAGCGGTCGCGGCCCTGGCGATCGTGTTTGCGACGCAGGCCAGCGTCCTGGTACCGATGGGTGCCGTTGCGCAGCGGCTATTGGCTATCGCGGTCATGTCGCTCCTCATCTTGGCCAATGTGATTGGCACGAAGCAAAGCGGTATCATCCAGACGGTGGCGACAGTGGGCAAGCTCATCCCCCTTATCACCATTACGGTCTGTGGTGTGTTGCGTGGTACTGCTTCTTCGGTAGCAGGCACGCCCTCGATAGCTGGAGGGACGGGCTTAGGGGCAGCGATCCTCGCCACGCTCTGGGCCTATGACGGCTGGATCAGCGTTACCAATGTCGCGGGCGAGATCAAGGACCCGGCCAAGCAATTACCACGCTCGATTATCTCTGGTATCGGTTTCGTCCTCGCGGTCTATGTCCTGATCAACTTCGCCTTCATGCGCGTGATCCCGGCTGCTACTTTGGCGACATCTACCACCCCAGCCTCAGATGTGGCTACCATGCTCTTCGGGCGCTTGGGATCGAAGTTCATCTCGGTCAGCATTTTGGTCTCGATCTTCGGTGCGCTCAATGGCTACATTTTGACCGGTGCCCGCGTCCCGTACGCCATGGGTAGGCAAGGACTTCTGCCGGGAGCGCGTTACCTCAGTCGGCTTCACCCTCACTACCAGACACCGGCTAGCGCGCTGACCCTAGTAGGCTTCCTAGCAACGGCCTATATCTTGACGGGGACGTTTGAGCGTCTGACTAACCTGTCCGTCTTTGTACTATGGATCTTCTTCGTCCTGGCTCTGGTCGCGGTCTTCGTCTTGCGCACCAAGCAGCCTGATCTGAAACGACCTTATAAGGTGCCGCTCTACCCGTGGGTGCCTGTGATAGGGATTGTGGGGGGGCTGTACATTCTGGTCAGCACGCTAATCACCAGTACCGCGGACGCCTTCTTGGGGATAGGGATCGCGATGGCTGGCATCCCGGTCTATCTACTGCTGCGTCATAAGAACTGACTTTAGGAAGAGGCTGGACCGCCTGCCAGATAGTACTCGATTGTCGAAAATGGCGTTATAAGCTATGATGACACCACGTTCCGACAAAATACGCCGCAAAACATCGAGGAGGGCGAGTCGATGGTTCAACTCACATCCATCCACTGGGTGTACCTCGCGTTCGTGGTGGCGATCATTGCTATCATGGGGGCGCGCAAAGACACTCTCGTACCATGCATCCTCGGTATCGTTGTCGTCGGCTTCATGGCCAAGCGAACGGTGGTTGGTGCTGTCCAGGTTCTGTACAACGCCTTAATGGCCGCAGGTGGCGAGTTTCTGGGTCTCATCATGGTCATCTCGTTGGTCGTTGCCATGTCCAAAGCCATGAGCGATGTCGGGGCTGACTACATTCTCTCCCGACCCGCTTCCCGTCTGATGGTGAACCCCAATGTCGCCTTCTGGGTCCTTGGTATCTCCATGGCGATCGTTTCTTGGTTCGTTTGGCCATCTCCGGCAGTGGCTCTGATCGGAGCTTTGATGCTGCCCGTCGCCATTCAGGCCGGCCTACCCGCCATTGGCGCCGCCGTCGCCATGAACCTCTTCGGCCATGGGATCGGTCTCTCCAGTGACTGGATTATCCAAGGTGCCCCTGGTATCTCCGCTGCCTCTGCCCAGCTACCCGGTGGTGCGCCGCAAGTCTTACGCGCAGGTTGGCCGCTGTTTGTGACCATGGGGGTGGTGACCACCGTAACCGCCTTTATCCTCCTGAAGCGCGATATGGCTAAGAATGCTGCCGCGGTCAAGGAAGAAGTGGAGGCCCAGCGTCAGGCTGCTGTAGGTCAAGCCGCCCGTAAGCATACGTGGGTCGGCACCTTCGGTGCGATCATGGTGCCTACGCTTTTCATCCTGGACGTATACGCCATGCTGGCCCTTGACCTGAAGGGCGGCGATGCTACCGCCTTGATCGGTGGTACGGCCCTGATTATCATGGCCATCCTCGCCGTGCTCGAGTTTGGTGTCGACGGTTTCGAGAAGGTGACCGACTATGTCAAAGATGGCTTCATGTTCGGCATCAAGATCTTTGCCCCTGTCATCATCATCGGGGCCTTCTTCTTCCTCGGCTCAGAAGGTACCGCCAAAGCCGTGCTCGGTGAAGGTGCCCGTGGCTACCTTACCGACATGGGTCTCGCCCTCTCGCAGAATATCCGGCTGAGCCGCATCCCCGTTGCTTTCGTCGAACTGCTGGCCGGTGCCATCGTCGGTCTCGACGGTTCAGGCTTCGCTCCGCTACCGCTAACCGGTGCGCTCGCCCGCACCTTCGGTGATGCCATTAACGCCAATGTCGCGGTCTTGGCCGCCCTTGGTCAGATCGGTGGTGTCTGGGTCGGCGGTGGTACGATCATCCCCTGGGGCATCATCCCGGTAGCTGCCATCTGCGGAGTCTCGCCAGTCGAGATCGCCCGCCGCAACATGGTTCCGGTGCTGCTTGGCTTCCTGGCCACCATCGTGGTTGCGATTTTTATCATGTAGTCTTCTATAAAGAGAACGGCACCTAAGCTTCCGGGCTTGGGTGCCGTTTTTCTGTACAGCTAAAGGCGCAACCACATCAATAGGTTGCGCCCGTAACTCACTAGGGACTAGGGACTCGAGACTAGGGACTCGGCTTATCGATGCCGTAACACTTGCCCGGGCTTGGCGCCGGTATGCTTGCCGTCTTGGGCGACGAGGACGCCGTTGACCCAGACGTGGCTGATCCCTTTGACTACTTGGTGAGGATCGGTGAAGGTCGGGGTGTCACAGATGGTATCGGGGTCAAAGAGGACCAGGTCAGCCCAGCAACCGGAACGGATCAGTCCACGGTCGAAGACGCGCATGCGGGTTGCCGGCATACTGGTCATCTTGCGAATGGCTTCCTCTAGGCGCAGCACCTTGTCCTCACGGACATACTTACCCAGGACGCGGGCAAAGGTGCCGTAGTTGCGTGGGTGAGGCTTGCCTGGGGAATGGATATCCATGGCGGCGCCATCGCTGCCGACCATAGTCAGTGGGTGGCGCATGATGGTAGTGACATCCTCTTCGCACATGCCGAAGGAGACCTCACTAACCACGGCACGCTCCTCGATGATCAGATCGAGAGCGGCATCGATGGGATCCTTGCCCATCATCTGACCAAGTTCTTCGACGGTCTTGCCCTCATAGCGTTTATTGGCCTCGCTGCCCACAGCGGAGACCAAGAGGTCTGACCAGCGGCGGCCCGAACGAGCCGTAGAGGCCTGGATCTGCTCGATCACCTTGGCCCGGGTGGTGGGATCCTGCAGACGCTCGATCATCATGTCGACACCGCCCTCAAAGGTCCAGGACGGTAGGATCGAGGTGAGAGTGGTGGCAGACGCGATATAGGGATACTGGTCGGCGGTGATATCGAGGCCTTCGGCACGTGCCTGGGCGATCAGCTCGGTAGTCTGGGGTGATTGGTGCCAGTTGTTGCGGCCGCTGATCTTGTGATGGGCGATCTCGACGGAGACACCGGCGCGGCGTCCTACCTCGATGCTCTCGCGGATGGAGTCAAGAATGCCGGCGCCCTCGTTCCGCATGTGGGTCTCGTAGAAGCCGCCGTAGGGGGCGATGGCCTTGGCCACTTCGACCAGCTCATCGGTATCCGCGTAGCAGCCAGGCGAGTAGATCAGCCCGCTGGAAACGCCAAAGGCGCCGTCTTCCATGGCTTCGCGCATCAGTTTCTGCATCAGCTCCAGCTCATGGGGTTCTGGCTTACGGTTGTCAAAGCCCATGGCCGCGACGCGCAGCGTACCATGACCGACCAAACCACCAAAGTTGGTGGAGATCCCTTTCTCCTCGATACGGCGGAGGAAATCGCCAAAGCTCTGCCAGTCATAGGTGATGGTGTTGGAGAGGAAGCTGGCATACTTTTTGAGATAGTCCACCTTGTCCGGAAGGACCGGAGCTGGGCTCAGACCGCAGTTGCCACCGAGTTCAGTGGTCACACCCTGCAGCACACGACTCTCATTGGTGGGGTAATCCAGGAGGTTGAAGTCTGAGTGGGAATGAATGTCGATGAAGCCAGGGGAGAGGACCATACCTTCGGCATCGATCTCTTCCTTGCCTTTTAGCTCACCCAAGCGACCGACAGCGATGATCTTGCCTCCGGCCACGGCGACATCGCCATCAAACCATTGACTGCCGGTGCCGTCTACAACCTTGGCGTTGCGAATAATCAGGTCGATCATTGAGAGTTCCTCCTTGTCTAGATGAATGATTACACCAGATTACGAGTATTAATAGAGCTTTCGCCGTTTCAGCGGTGAATCCTGCCTAGGTGACATTCCGCTTATTTCCCTCAATCTCATGCACATGCCAGAACACTGTAGCCGTGCGGACTGCATGGATTGTGAATCACCTTCGCATACTTGATTTATCACCCCTAGCATGATAGCTTTAGGATTGCGTAACAAGGTACTGCCGCAACCTAAGGGGGGAGAGTCATGGACCTGGTCGCCCTACTATTGTTGGTCTGGGCGGGCAAGAAACTGGTGGATCAGAACAGGCCGATCAGTCGGGCTGGGACCGCCGAAAGCGGTCCGCAGCGGGGGAAGACCATTGTCGACCCACGGACTAGCACCGCTATTCACAACTTCTTGGTCTATTACCGCCGCCTGTCCGATGAGGAACAGCGAGGGATCCTGACCCGCCTCAACGAGCGGCAGTTGAAGCAATTTAACCACCTCTTCAACCAAACCGTCCACATGACTGAGAGCCAGCAGATTGATCTCATCCGTCAACAGGAGCTCAATGGCTTCTACCTAGACCTCGGGCAGTGGGCGCTGACCGAAGGCAGCCGCCTGATGGGGCAGCGCCGCTGGAAGTGGTTCTAAAACAGGCACGAGGCACTAGCCACTAGGCACTAGAAGAGGCCGGACCTGGAGTTCCGAGTTCTGCCCAAGTATCTTGACATTCCAAGGCCCTAGTTGCTGATAGGCTAGCTCCTAGTGGCTAGTGCCTAATGCCAAGTGGCGTCATCGAGAGGAGCGAGATGATGACTAAACGTATTGTTAGAGCAGGGGTGATCGCAGCGCTTTACGCTGCTATCGCCATATTCTTAGCACCGTTGAGCTTTGGCGCGGTCCAGTTTCGCGCATCCGAGGCGCTGACGCTGCTGCCGATACTCTTTCCTGAGGCCGTTTTTGGTGTGACCTTGGGCTGCTTGATCGCCAACCTATACGGGGGGCTAGGGATCTACGACATCGTCGGTGGCACCTTTGCCACCTTCTTGGCGGCTGTGGTGACTTACTATGGACGACGCTCATGGATCGCCTATGCCAGCCCGATCGTCATCAATGCGCTGGTCGTCAGCAGTTACCTAGCGGTGATCGCCGGGCTCCCATATTGGCTCACTGCTGCCTCCATTGCCGTAGGCGAAGCCGGGGTGGTGCTCGCCCTCGGGGTACCGCTGATCCGCTGGCTGCGCAAGGTGATGAGGGTCGCATAGCCCGCAGCCCACAGTGGGTCCAATAGCAAACCGTCATCCGCGAGGATGACGGTTCTTCGTTCTGGGCTCATAACCTCTAACTCTTAATTCTTCACTCCTAACTCTTCATTCCTGATTCTTATTTTCTCTCAGCCGCGCACCCCGCCAGCCCCCCGCTTCATACAATGAAGTGAGCAAACACACGGGGGGTAGGAGTAAATGGATAGTATGATGGCCTATAGGATTGCTGTGGGGGTACAGTTTGCGGCTCATATCAATGCGGATCACAGTGTCTTCCTTCAGACAACGGCGGGGCTAGCTAGGATCCCGTTGACCGCCGCCGATATCGAGCTGCTCAAGGACTATCAAGGGCGGTTTGAGAAGCTAGAGCACGAGGCGAGCATGGTCATGGACCAACTGCATGCACCCGGTGTCATCAAGCCTCAGGATGAGCAAACGATCAAGGATCTGGTGGCTCGCTTCCTGGCTCTCAACGAGCAGTGGATCTCCTTCATGGAGACACTGCGGCACTATGCCCCCATGAACTACGTCTGGCAAGAGCTGATCAGCCATATGCAGCGTGAAGGACGGCATATGGGCGAGAACATCAGGCACCATATGAAGTAGGCGGAGATGATGAGCCCAAAGCCCAAGGGCCAAAGTGGGGGTTGGAGGGCCACAGCTCAACAAGAACCAAGTAAGCTAGGTGTCAGATCACATGGTAAAGACTAAGACCGCTCCCGGGAGGGAAGCGGTCTTTTCATGGTTATCTGGCGGTTGGTGGCTCGCATTGGCCTTTGGCCCTTGGGCTTTGGGCTACTTTACGCAGCGCCCGGCCCGGTCTCGTGCTGGTGAGCTCACCGTGTTCGACCACCACTTGACCATTGACGATCACGTAGTGCACGCCGGTGGCATACTGATGGGGATCAAGGAAGGTGGAACGGTCGCCCACGGTCTCGGCGTCAAATAGGACCAGATCGGCACA
>CAZINL010000020.1:0-1130 GCA_964540595.1 uncultured Clostridia bacterium | reverse complement strand
CGGCACAGGTGTCGGGCTTGATCAGGCCGCGATCGGTGATCCCCAGCTTGGAAGTCGGCAGCGAGCTCATCTTGCGCACGGCCTCTTCCAGAGTGAGCGTGTGGTTCTCACGGACGTAGCGTCCGAGAACCCGGGCGAAAGTGCCGTAGCTACGGGGATGGGGCGAGCCTTGACCCAAAGTCCTGATACCACCATCCGAAGCGACCATTACATGGGGGTTGCGCATCAGTACCTGGATATCCTTGGGGTTGATGTAGTGGTAGATGATAAACGGGCCACCGGTCAGATAGCTTTCGATCACCAACTCCACCAGATTGGCGAGGGTCGGCTCGTGCCCCCGTGCAGCGAGAACCTGAGCCATGGTCAGCCCTTCCCAGCTGCGATCGGCACGATAGGTCGCCACTTGGATCTTGCTCGGGTCGTCACCGATACGGATCCGCAGCTGATGAGCCGCGTAGCTGCGGATCTTCTGAGCGAGTGCGAGGTCAGCTAGACGCGCGGTGAGGGCCTCTTTGCCGCCTTCCAGCGCCCAGTCAGGGAAGCACTGGGAAAAGCCAGTGTTCGACGCCTCATACGGGTATTGGTCGGCATTGACATTGACGCCCAAGCTCCTAGCTAGGCTGATCATGGACGAGATCTGCGGCCCATAGCCCCACACCTCAGTGCCACAGGCCTTAATATGCGAGATCTCCACCGAGACCCCCGAGCGGTGCCCGACCTCGATGGCTTCAGCGACTGACTCCAGGACCCCGGTCTGCTCGTCGCGGCTATGAGTGCTATAGATCCCGCCGAGCTCGGCCACCACAGCGCCCAGCTCGACCAGCTCATCGCGGGTTGCCCAGCGGCCGGGGATGTACTCTAGTCCCGACGACATGCCGAAAGCGCCGTCCTGCAGGGCCTGGGCGAGGACGGTCTTCATCTTGGCGATCTCTGCCTCGGTCGCAGGAGCAGTGGGGTCGGCCATCACCGCTTCGCGAATGCTGCCGTGGCCGACCAAGGTGGCGAAATTGATCGCTAGCGGCGTCTGATCAGCCTTGGCCAGAAATTCGCCGACTGGCAGAGGACCCCCGCCGCAGTTGCCTCCGACGATGGTGGTGACTCCCTGCCGCACATAGTTGTCCGCGGTCGGC
>CAZINL010000019.1:12805-26354 GCA_964540595.1 uncultured Clostridia bacterium | reverse complement strand
AGCAGGTGGGGAGATATCGTTTGGTTACGAACCGTGTCCCAATCATGGATGACGGTGAGACGATCGGTGTGGTTGCTACCTTTCAAGAGCTGAAGCAGATCCAGGAGGTTGAGCGCCGCATCCGTCACCAACTGATCGATCGCGGTCATGTAGCGAAGTCAACCTTCCAGGATATAGTGGGTGAGGCGCCGACGCTGAAGCGGACGGTGGCGAAGGCGCAGAGCTACGCGGCGGTCGACTCGGTGATCCTGCTGCGCGGGGAGACGGGGACAGGCAAAGAGATCTTTGCCCAAAGTATTCACAATCACAGCCCGCGGGCGGGAGGACCGTTCGTGGCAGTTAACTGCGCTGCTCTGCCACCCACGCTCTTGGAGAGCGAGCTCTTCGGCTACGTCAAGGGGGCCTTCACTGATGCGCGTCGCGATGGTAAGACGGGGGTCTTCGAGCAGGCCCACGGGGGGACACTGCTACTCGACGAGGTAACCGAGATGCCGCCGAACATGCAGGCGCGGTTGCTGCGTGTCCTGCAGGAGCGTGAGATTGTCCGCATCGGTGACGATCGTGTGATTCCGGTCGACGTACGGGTGATCGCCACCACCAATCGCGACCTTGAGGAGATGGTGCAGAAGGGCGAGTTTCGCGCCGATCTATACTACCGCCTCAACGTACTTAACCTGCGCCTGCCGGCGCTCAGGGAGCGCAGCGACGATGTCCCGCTGCTGCTCAACCACTTCCTCAGCGGTTACGCACAGCGCTATCATACCCAACCACGCGCGATCAGCAAAGAGGCGCTGCAGCATCTCGGCCACTACCATTGGCCCGGGAATATCCGCGAGTTGGCCGCCTTCGCCGAGCGGTTGACGGTGCAGAGCAGTGAGCCGATGGTGGCGCTGGATGAATGCCTGGAGATGATCCCAAACTGGGATCCCCCACGCCTAAACCCCTTTGATCTGGAACAACTGACTGTGGAGGCTATCAAGCGTGCCCTACAGGAGGCCCAAGGGAACAAGAGCAAGGCGGCAGAGATCCTGGGGATCGACCGCACGACCCTTTATCGCAAGCTAAAGGAGCACCGGTTGCACGCGATGGAGTAATTGGACATAGGGACGGTTCTTGTTGTCCAATCTTTCATCGCACTGCAATAAAGCAATTGACCCATCCGAGGGGCGACTCATGTCCAACCGAAGAGCCGACAGCGTCGGCTCTTTTTCTTGCATTTGTGGACTAGCCACCCCATTGACCGGTCGGTCAACGGGGTGCATAATGAGATTGACCGGTTGGTCAATTGAGACTGGTGAGATAAACGGAGGGGTGCAATATGGCGATCATCGAGACGCGCGGGCTGACAAAAACCTATGGACAGAGCCGCGGGATCAGCGATGTCGACCTTGTGGTCAACGAAGGGGAGATCTACGGCTTTATCGGGCCCAATGGCGCGGGCAAGTCCACCACCATCAAGCTGCTCCTAAACCTGATCTTCCCCACGTCGGGGAGCGCTACGCTCTTTGGGTTGGACGTGGTCAAAGATAGCGAGCAGATCAAGCGCAAGGTCGGCTACGTCCCAGGTGAGGTTCGATATTACCCCCATATGACGGCCAATGAGCTCCTTCGGACCACGCTTGCCTTCCATGGGCAGACCAGCAGCGAAGAGATGGACCGTCTCTGCGAGATGTTCGAGATCGAGCGGGAGAAGAAGCTGGGAGCGATGTCCTTAGGGAACAAGAAGAAGGTCGCTATCGCCGCAGCCCTGGTGCACAGCCCGCAGCTTCTCATCCTCGACGAACCAACCAATGGCCTCGATCCCCTGATGCAGAAGCGGCTGTTTGCGACGCTGGCCCAGCGTGCCGAAGCCGGGGCGACCGTCTTCCTCTCCAGCCACAACCTCAGCGAGGTTCAGGCCCACTGCACCAAAGCGGCCTTCATCAAGGAAGGACGGATCATCCGCATTGATGATCTGTCGGTGGGGCGTCGCTATTCGAAGATGGTGACGATCACTGCCGATCTCCCGATCGAGAGCGCGTTGATCGAGCGCATCGGCGGTAAGGGCATCACGGTCAACGGTCAGACGACCTCTTTCGTCTATGACGGTCAGGCCAATGAACTTATGCGACTCTTGGCTGAGCTGCAGCTCAAGGACGTTCTCATCGAGAACTCTAGCCTCGAGAGTGAGTTTCTATCCTACTACGAAGGGGGCAGCGAGCAATGAACGTCTTCAAGCTCGACTTCCGTTCTCAGACTAAGGGACTGCTCGTCTGGGCCGGGGTGATCGCCCTAGTGATGATTCTCTTTATGTCCATGTTCCCCAGTATGCAATCCGCAGGGATGCAGGATCTGGTCGGCACCAAGCTGGAGGCCCTTCCCCCTGCCATGCTGGCTGCGTTTGGCCTAGAAGACCTGCCGGACTTCACCAAGATCATCCCCTTCTTCGCCTATACCATGCAGTATATCGTCATGGCCGCGGCTATCTACGCCGCACTGCTCGGTGCCACGGCGCTGATCAAGGAAGAGAGCGATGGGACGATCGAATATCTTTATGCTCAGCCAGTGACCAGAACCAGGATCGTTGGTGAGAAGATGCTCTCAGCTCTGGCCATCTACTCTCTGTTCACCACGGTCGTCGGCATCGTCTCCATGGTTATGGCGGCGCTGGTCAAGACCGCCGGGACCGACCTGATGACCGCCCTAACCGATATCAAGCTGATCCTGGGCGGAATGTTCTTCGTCGGTCTGGTCTTGATGGCGCTGGGCTTCTTAGCCTCGGTCCTGCTGACCAGCGCCAAACAGGCAACCGCGTTCTCCTTGGGCGCTGTCTTCATCACCGTCATCCTCGGTGTCTTTGCGGCGGTCAACGACAAGCTGGATGCGCTTAGGTATCTCTCGCCCATCGAGGGCTTCAAGCCCAGCAACCTGGTGACCAAGGGGATCGACGCCACCTACGTCGCCATCGGGTTGCTCATCATCGCTGCCTCCGCAGCACTGACAGTCGTCATCTACCAACGGAAGGATTTGAAATCCTGATGGATAATCCCAAGAAGGAAGAGATACTGCGCGCTTGTCTGCACGAGTTCGCGGAACATGGCTATGACCAGGCGAATACCAACCGCATCTGCGAGCAAGCAGGCGTGTCAAAAGGGCTGATCTTCCACTACTTTGGCTCTAAGCAGCGACTGTTCATGCTGACACTGGAAAGGTGCATCGATGAGCTGATGGCCCACTTGGCGGACTTCAGTGTGGAGGGACTTGGCTTCATCGAAGCGACGCTCGCCTATGCCCAGGTCAAGGCTGATTTCTTTGTCAAGAACCCCGAGCAGTATCGGGTGATCACGCAAGCCTTCATACAGACACCCGTTGCGCTCAAAGCAGAGCTTATGCAACGCTACGCTAAGCTCCACATGATTGGGATGCAGATCATGCGGGATCTCCTGGCCACTCTGGAGCTCAGGGACGGGGTATCGCTGGAGCGGGCCATGGAGATGGTCACCACTGTGTTGGGGAACCTCGAGCGCAAGTACGTACCTATATTATCTGCACAGCCCCAGCTCACCGTGCGACTGATGGATGAGCTAACGCGGGAATACACCGAGCTAATGGATCTCGTGCTGTATGGGATCGCTGATCGCGACCCGAGCTAGCCGTACCTCGCTCTGTACGACTGTGACGACGTCGTGACAAGTGTGGCAAAATACCACACTTGTCTCCTTTCCTCTTACGCCGCCAAAGCCCTGGACCCTTGTGGTTTGGGGCTTTTGGCTTTTTAAGCTACTTTGGCATGGGAGTTGCATTTTTGGGTCGATGTCTGGAGAGCGCAGTCGACAGACATTCTACAAATCTCAGGGTCTACGATAGGGAGGAGAGCTTATGTTGAAGAAGCGCATGTTCAGTTCTATCGTTATCGCTGCGTGCTTAGCTCTGACGCTGACCGCGTGCAACCAGAAGCCCGCACCTACGCCTGGCACCACCCCGCCGGCAGAGAAGTATCCCACCAAGCCGATTACCGTGTTGCAGGGTTTCGCCGCTGGTGGCGGGAGTGACACTCTGGCCAAAGCTGTTCAGCCCCGCCTACAAAAGATTCTCGGTCAGAACTTTGTTGATGTTTACAAGCCCGGCGCTACCGGCGGTATCGCCTGGTCCGAGCTGGCTCAGTACAGCCGTACTGGCAAGAATATCGATGGCTACACCATCAGCATTACCAACACCCCCATGCTGCAGACCAACTACATGTTGAACAAGGATATGACCTACACCATCGCTGATCTGGCTCCGATCGCCAACATCGTTACCGACCCCGGCGTTCTGGTCGTGCGTGCTGAAAGCCCGATCAAGACCTGGCAAGACTTCGTCGATGCTGCCAAGAAGACCCCCGGTAAGCTCACAGTCGGCAACTCTGGCAAGGGTGGCGACGACTATTTCAGTGTTCTGATTGTCGAGAAGGCTGCTGGTATCAAAGTGCAGCAGGTCGAGCACAACGGTGACGGCCCGTCCTGGCAGGCTGCCCTCGGTGGTCATATCGACGCCAGCTCCACCAACGTCGGTGTTACATACCCGATGATCAAGGCTGGTAAGCTCCGTGCTCTGGCCGTGTACTCCGAGAAGCGGATTCCTTTCCTTCCGGATGTCCCCACCCTTAAGGAACTGGGTGTGAATGTTGTCGCTGGTTCGTCCCGCGGCTATAGCGCTCCCAAGGGCGTATCCGACACCGTTCTTAAGACCCTGGCCGACGGCATGGAAAAGGTTGTCGCCGATCCAGAGTTCAAGAAGGCTGCTGAAGATCTTGGCCTGATCGTGGATTTCAAGAAGCTCGATGACTACAAAAAGTTCCTCGCTGATGAGGAAACCAGGTTCAAGACTATTGTAGCTGAGACTGGCGCCCAGTAGAGACCGGTTAGATGGGGAGGTCTGCGCCCTCCCCATTCCCCAGAGAATTGCGCTCTCCAGGATCTGGTGATTGTCTAGAGACCCTCGGGGGTCATCTTCGGAGGGCCATAAAGGAGTGATTCCATGCGACGTAGGGAGTTAATCAGTGCACTGCTATTCTTTGTCTTCGCACTCATCTATACCGTCGAGTCTTTGTCACTGTCTCGCGGGGATATCATCAAGCCGGGTCCTGGGTTTCTGCCTTTGGTTCTCGGCATCTTCCTCATGGGTCTGACGGCGATCTATGCTTGGCAGACCTACCGCCGTGCGCCGGATGGCGATGAGAAGCTTGAGCCGATGATCTCTAAGATCGCGGTCCTGATTCTGGGCTCCATCGCGTTCTTTGTCTTCTTCCTCGAGTCCCTTGGCTATGTGCTCTGTACGACGATCATGCTGATCGCCCTGTTTCGCATCACTCACTACAAGAACTGGGCATGGTCGATTGGTGTCGCATTGGTATCCAGCCTAACCACCTGGCTGATCTTCGTTCGCATGCTGCAGGTGCAGATGCCGAGCGGCATTATCGAGTCGTTCCTAAGCTTCTTGAACTAGAGGAGGTGAGCTAACATGGATGTCATTACTCAGTTGATGCATGGCTTCAGTGTCGCATTGACACCGATCAACCTTGTCTACGCTTTCGTTGGCGCCCTGGTCGGTACACTGATCGGTGTCCTGCCCGGGATTGGTCCCTTAGGCGCCATGGCTATTCTGCTCTCATACACCTTGAGCCTAAATCCCGTCACGGCCATGATCCTTTTTGCCGGGATCTACTACGGCGCCATGTATGGTGGCTCGACCACCTCGATCCTGCTGAATATCCCAGGTGAGTCTGCCTCAGTCGTGACCGCCATCGACGGTTTCAAGATGGCACAGAAAGGGCGCGCGGGGGCTGCACTGACCGTTTCTGCTATTGGCTCATTTGTTGCTGGTACCATCAGTATTGTTGGTCTGATGTTCCTTGCCACTACGCTCGCGGATACCGCACTAAAATTCGGTGCACCCGAATACTTTGCCATTGCCATTGTTGGCCTGATCATCCTCTCGCGTCTCCAGGGGGGCTCGCTGGTCAAGTCGCTGATGATGGTGGCGGCGGGGCTGATGCTCTCGACCGTCGGGACCGACCAGCTCTCGGGTAAGCTGCGCTATACCTTTGGCAAGATCGAACTTGGTCAGGGTATCGATTTCCTGCCCGTCGCCATGGGTCTGTTTGGTATCGCCGAAGTCTTGTCCGCACTAGAGGAGAAAGTAAAGGAAGCAGAGATCTTCAAGGTCGGCTTCCGCGACATGTTCCCCACGCTGACAGAATGGAAGCGTTCGTTCTGGCCGATCATCCGCGGCTCCTTCCTCGGATTCGGACTCGGACTTTTGCCTGGCCCATCGCCAGTCATCTCCACCTTTGCCTCCTATGCCATGGAGAAGAAGCTCTCCAAGAATCCTGAAGAGTTTGGCGAAGGCGCCATCGAGGCAGTGGCCGGTCCTGAGGCGGCCAATAACGCCGCCGTTGGCGGCGCGTACGTCCCGCTGATGGCTCTGGGCATCCCCTTTACCCCGGCCATGGCCATGGTTCTGGGCGCCCTGATGCTGCACGGTGTCACCCCTGGCCCCCTGATGATGGAACAACGGCCAGACCTCTTCTGGGGCGTTATCGCCAGCATGTATATCGGCAACCTTATGCTGCTGGTACTGAACCTGCCTCTGGTCGGTCTGTTCACCAGTATCCTGAAGATCCCCCAGAACCTGCTTCTGCCACTGGTAATCGTTTTCTGTCTAGTAGGTGTCTTCAGTCTGAATACCAGTTTCCTTGATCTGTGGGTACTGGTCATCCTCGGACTGTTGGGACATCTGCTCCGCCAGCTGGACTTCGATATCGCCCCCTTCGTTCTGGCCCTGGTCATCGGCCCGATGCTCGAGACCAACCTGCGTCAGTCCATGACCATCTTCCATGGGGATTTCTCCAAGTTCTTTACCCGTCCCATCTCTGGCACCATGCTCTGGCTGGCCGTGATCATCCTTATCTACCCCGTAATCAAGAAGCTCTTCCCTGGCAAGGGGAAAATGGCCGCCGAAGCGAAGTAGCCTTCAGACACCAGAAACAGGGTGTAAGGCAGTAACTGACGGCTGATGCCTGCTGCCTTCGAGCTGGACTATGACTTACGACTATTCCCAAAGGAGCAAAGCCATGCTAATCAATCTGCCTTACGGCAAAGAGGCCTATAAGACCATCAACGTTCCCGATCAGAACCTGCTAGGTATCCTCGAACCACCGACCCTGACCCCTGTGGCTGATGAGGCCGAGGCGGTCAGAACGGCCATGGCTAACCCTATCGAGAGTCCTCGGCTAAAGGAGTTGGCGCGCCCAGGGATGACTGTGGCGATCGCCATCTCCGATGGCTCCCGCCCCAATATCGAGAAGCGCACCATGCCTTATGTGCTGCAGGAGTTGCGCTCGGCCGGGATCGTCGACCGTGATATTACCGTCATTGTGGGTAACGGGTCGCACCGACCTGCCTCTGATGAAGAGATCCGTACGATGCTTGGTGACGAGGTCGATCGCCTGCAGGTGCTCAATCACTTCTCGGATACCAGTCCTTTGGTGCATCTAGGCAAGACTCCCGATGATTTCGATGTGATCATCAACCAGCACTACATCGAAGCCGATCTAAAGATCGCCATCGGCACCGTCCTGCCGCATCCGATCGCCGGCTACAGCGGTGGCGGCAAAGCGGTGGCGGTCGGGCTTTCCAGCGCGGCGACCATCGCCGGTATCCATACTCCGGCATCGCTGGATCACCCTGGCACGGGCCTAGCCAAGACCGACGGCAACCCGTTTCTAAAGTTCATGTATGACGCTGCTGAGATGCTGCCGATCGACTTTCTTATCAACGCAGTCATGACCGAGGACGAGCAGCTGGTCGACGTAGTCTGTGGCAAAGTGAAACCTGCCCATCAGGCCCTGATCGCTCGGACGGCATCCAAGGCCTATGAATCCAGCTTCCCACATCCTGCTGATATCGCCATCGTCGCGGTCGGCTTCCCTAAGGATGCCAATCTTTATCATATCTGCGCCGAGGGGATCTGTGTGGCAGCCGGTCAGGCTGTCATTCAGCCAGTGGTCAAGCAGGGCGGCACCATCGTCATCGTCTCGCCCATGGGTGAGGGGATCTACAACCACGTGATGTATAAGGAGCTAACGAGTGGCACTCCTGCCGAGGTGGCGGAGCGGCTGCGCCATGCCGATATCGATCGTCCTGGGATGCATCGTGCCTATGGAGTGGCCAGCGTCCTGATCGAGAATGAGGTCATCTTTGCCGATACGCTGCTGGACCCTGAGGTCGCCAAGGCGGTGCACTGCAAGCCCATGGCCACGGTGGACGAGGCTCTGGAGTACTGCTTCGCCAAACACGGCCGCGACGCCGAGATTCTGGTGCTGAAGAATGCCTATCGCTTGGTGCCGGTGCCGACTGCTCGCTAACGGCGAGCACTGGCACTTGGGACAGACACTAGACCCAAGACACTAGAGGGCAGATACCAGAACGAGACACGGACACCAGAAGAATCGCTACTGATCTCTTACTCCTGCCTCCTAACTCTTAATTCTTAACTCATAATTCTCAATTCTTCTAGGAGGACCTACCCATGTCCGAACAACAACCACGCAGCCACGTGCTGATGGACGGTATTACGGGGGCCTACCCCAGGGCGATCTACCGCTCCATCGGTTTCACCGATGCTGACCTCAAGAAACCTCAGATTGCCATTGTCAACTCGTGGAGCGAGGCCAACCCCGGCCATATGCACCTCCGTGAGCTAGCTCGCTACGTCAAAGAAGGCGTGTGGGCAGCTGGTGGCATGCCAGTAGAGTTCAATGTCATCTCCCCCTGTGATGGCGTTTCCCAGGGTGCCGGGATGCACTATATCCTGCCCAGCCGTGATATTATCGCCGCTTCGGTAGAGCTGATGGTCCAGGCGCATCAGTTTGACGGCATGGTCATGCTCTGCTCCTGCGACAAGATCGTTCCCGGTATGCTGATGGCTGCCGCGACCCTCGATATCCCCACCATCTTCGTTCCTGGTGGACCGATGCTTGCCCGCGACTACTGCGGCGGCAAGATGGTCATGTCCGATATCAAGGAGGCGATGGGCCGCTACAAGGCTGGCGAAATCACCGCTGAAGAGTTCTACGATATCGAGGCCAATACCAATCGCACCTGTGGCGCTTGTGGCATGATGGGGACCGCCAATACCATGAGCACCCTGCTAGAGGCTCTTGGCCTGACGCTCCCCGGCGGTGGGACTATCCCTGCCCCCGAGGCACGTCGTCTGCGCCTCGCCCGTGAGTCCGGGATGCGCGCGGTGGAACTAGTTAAGGAAGGCCTGAACGCTGGCCAGATGCTCAATCAGCGCGGCCTGACCAACGCCATCAAGGTGACCATGGCCATGGGCGGGTCGTCCAACGCCGTACTCCATCTACCTGCCATCGCCCGTCAGACTGGGTGGGAGATGCCGCTCGCTATCTTCGATGAGCTGAGCCGTACCACGCCGCTCTTGGCCAAGTTCAAGCCCGCCTCGCCGATCACGGTCGAGGAGTTCGATGCAGCGGGCGGCATGTTTGCCCTGATGAAGGAGATGGGTTCGCTGCTAGACCTGGATCTGCCCACGGTTAACGGCCAAAGCTTACGCCAACTGACCGAGCAGGCCGAGGTCACGCGCCGCGATGTGATCCATCCGATCGATAAGCCCCTGGCCGCAGAAGGCGGGCTGGCGGTGCTCTACGGCAACCTCGCCCCCGGTGGCGCGGTCGTGAAGCAGAGCGGTGTCTCGCCCAAGATGCTACAACACCGCGGTCCAGCTCGTGTGGTGCACAGTGAGGAAGAGGTCAAAGAACTGCTGTTGGGCGGCAAAGTGCAGCACGGCGATGTGCTGGTGATCAAGTACGAAGGGCCGAAGGGCGGCCCCGGAATGCGCGAGATGAGCATCCCTGCCGCGCTGCTCGTCGGGATGGGCTATGGTGACTCCGTGGCCATGGTGACTGACGGCCGTTACTCCGGCGCCACTCGCGGTCCCTGCATCGGCTATGTCAGCCCTGAGGCCATCGAGGGTGGCCCCTTGGCGGCGGTCGAAGAGGGCGATATGGTTGTTATCGACATCCCCAATCGTCGCCTCGAGGTCGAACTCAGCGATGAGGTGATCAACGAGCGGCTGAAGAACTGGCAACCGCCTGCTGGCAAGATTAAACGCGGCTTCATGAGCCAATACCCCAAGATGGTGCGCTCAGTCCGGGAAGGTGCTTGCCTCTGGAGCAGCCCCACTGTGAAGGAGGAGAAATAGCCAATGCAGCGGCGCGCAATGAGGATTGATGACCATGATATGGTGGCGGTCCTGCTCGAAGAGGCGCAGGCCGATGAGGAATGCTTGATCGATCTTGGCGACAGTCAGATGTCACTTTCGGCCAGGCAGGGGGTCCCCTTTGGGCACAAACTGGCACTGGTCCCAATCAAGACCGGCGAGCATGTGATCAAGTACGGTGAAGTGATCGGCGAAGCGACCCAGGATATCGAACCTGGTGATTGGGTCCATGTCCACAACCTAGTCAGCCGGCGTGGGCGAAAGGAGGCGGAGTAGGGATGAAGTTCCTAGGCTATCGCCGTCCAGACGGTACGGTGGGTGTCCGCAACCACCTAGCCGTCATCCCATCGGTCTTCTGTGCCAACCACGTAGCGGAACGTATCGCCCAGCAGGTTCAGGGTGCTGTGGCGATGCCCCATGGCGTCGGCTGCAGCCAGGTCGGAGAGGACCTGGAGCAGAGTGCCCGCACTTTGGTGCAGATGGGCCGCCACCCTAATGTCGGCGCGGTCCTCATCGTTGGGCTGGGGTGCGAACGTTTCAAGCCCAAGGAGTTTTACGAGGCAATCAAGGCCACCGGCAAGATGGTCGAGATGGTAGTCATCCAAGAGCTGGGTGGCAGCCTAAAGACGATCGAGCAGGGCGCGCATCTGGCGCGGCAGATGGCGCAGGCGCTAGCCATGCAGCAGCGCGAAGAGGCCGACCTCAGCGAACTGATCATCGGCCTGGAATGCGGCGGGACCGACGCCACCTCAGGCCTAGCGGCTAACCCGGCGGTCGGTGTCTGCAGCGACCTACTGGTCGCGCAGGGCGCCTCCACTATCTTCAGTGAGACCACCGAGCTGCTCGGGGCCGAACACGTCCTGGCGGCGCGCGCGGTCAGTTGTGAGGTGGCCGACGAGATCTTCGCCGCAGTGGCAGCTACCGAACAGAAGCTGGCCAATGCCACCGCTGATCCCCGATTCCAGCACCGCTCGGCATTGATTTCCACCGGCAACTTTGATGGTGGGGTTAGCACCGTGGTCGAGAAAGCGTTGGGCAACATCCACAAAGCAGGGCGTGCTCCCATCCAGAGTGTACTGCGCTTTGCCGAGGTCCCCCAGACGCACGGTCTGCACATGATGGACACACCGGGACAGGACGGTGAGTCGGTCACGGGTCTAGTCGCTGGCGGATGCCAGATCGTGCTCTTCACCAGCGGCCGCGGTACCCCCACCGGCTTCCCCATTGCCCCGGTGATCAAGATCACCGGCAATAGCCGCACCTATCAGCGGATGGAAGAGAATATCGACATTAACGCCGGAACGATCATCGACGGCAGCCGCACCCTGCGTCAAGTCGGGCAGGAGATGCTCCAAGAGGTGGTCGACGTCGCCACGGGAAAACCAACCAAGGCTGAGATCCTTGGTCACCACGAACTGTTCATCATCCCCAGGCTGGGAGTGTAAACCGGGGAAGCTACCAAGGCACCAAGCCATTATGCCACCAAGTGGATAGCCCCAATGGAGAAGTTAGCAAAAGGAGCAGGCCGCGAGGCCTGCTCCTTGCTTTTTGGCAGCGTAACGGGTGCACCTACGCCGTCACCGGCATCATGCCGCTGGCTAGGATCATCTGATGGACGGCTTGTGCGGCTGTCCTAGTTCTCACTTCGTCTACCCAAACGGTGATGACTTGATCGCTGACAGTCAGGGCGGCAGCAGCTGTGCCGCTCTGGCTGAGCTGTTCGATGATCGCGGTGACCAGGGATGCCTGGGCAAGATGCTCGCCTATCACGCTGACGCTTGACAGAGCTTCTAGACGCTCGCAGGGGAGATCCTTCGTCCCGAGCAGCTCTACCAGCGGTTCAGCCCCCGCTGGCCCTGGAACTACGTAGACGCGGCTCCTGTCCGCAGGATCAATGACGATGAAGCCCCCGAGCTTTGCGACCTCCTTGCGGAGATCGGTGCGCCCGCTCAGGACTGCGCCATCCATACGCAAGAATGTCTCGCCAGCGCTGACCGCCACTGCCACCAGCTGCGGCTGGCGGCTATCGTCCTGATGGATCGAGCGCCCGCCGATCCGTGTCCCCGGATGGTGACTGAAGGTGGAGCGCACCCATAGGGGGATCGTAGGTTTCTGGGCGGCGGTCTCCACCGCCCGCGGATGCATCACCTTGGCTCCGTGGGCGGCCATGGCCAGGCAGTGTTCGTGGCTGATCCAGGGCAGGAGTTGGGCTTCCGGGAGCAGGCGGGGATCGGCGGTCATGATCCCCTCCACATCGGTGTAGATGACGATCTTCGCCGCATCGAGGGCGACCCCTAGCGCGCAGGCGGTGGTATCGCTGCCGCCGCGGCCGAGGGAGGTGATCTCGCCGTCCGGCGTGGCTCCCTGCCCACCGGCCACCACCACGATCTCGCCGTCACCGAGCAGGGTGCGGATACGATCGGGCTGCACGTTGAGAATGCGAGCGTCGCCATGCACTGAGGTGGTGATCAGGCCGGCCTGCTGCCCGGTTAGGTAGCTGGCGCGATAGCCGCGCTGCTGCAGTTGGGCTGTCACCAGCGTACCAGCGATGATCTCGCCGCAGCTAAATAGCAGATCCTGCTCGCGCCTGCGTGCCTGAGAGCAATCCAGACGCACCAGGTCCAACAGAGTATCAGTGGCGTACGGTGCCCCGCGCCGCCCCATGGCAGAAATGACGACCACCACCGCATACCCATCTTGATGAGCCTCAATGATCCGCCGATAGACCAGCTCGCGCGCCTCGGTGGTGGCTACGGATGTCCCACCGAATTTGAGCACCGCGATCGACTTCTCGGTATCCATCTAGATCAGCCCCTCATTGAGCAGCAGCTCGGCGATCTGCACGGCATTGGTGGCCGCTCCTTTACGCAACTGATCACCGCAGGCCCAGAGGCAGAGCGAGCTCTCGGTGCTGATATCGGTACGGATACGACCCACAGAGACCAGGTCCTGATCAGTGGTGTCGATCGGCATCGGATAGCGATGGCTGGCAGGATCATCCACTAGCTTCACCCCCGGGGCCTGACGAAGAAGCTCACGAGCTGTCTCTACTGGAATGCTGTTCCCAGTCTCTAGGGTGATCGCCAGCGAATGGCTGCGCCAGACCGGAACCCGGACGCAGGTGCAACTGACGCGCAGATCGGGAGCGTGGAGGATCTTGCGCCCCTCGTGGAGCATCTTCATCTCCTCCTTGGTGTAGCCATGGCTGCTAAAGGCGTCGATATGGGGGATCACATTGTAGGCGATCTGGTGGGGAAAGACCTCGGGACGGACGTCCTCGCCGCGCTGC
>CAZINL010000019.1:9560-12795 GCA_964540595.1 uncultured Clostridia bacterium | reverse complement strand
CGATTTGCGTCTCCAGTTCGCTGACCCCACCGCGCCCGGCCCCCGATACAGCCTGGTAGGTAGACACCACCATGCGTCTGATCGGTGTATGAGCATGGAGCGCTTTGATCGCCGTCATGGCAATGATGGTCGAGCAGTTGGGGTTGGCGATGATCCCGTGGTGCTCTCTGACGTCCGCCGGGTTGACCTCGGGGACCACTAGGGGGACGGCTGCGTCGAGGCGAAAGGCGCTGCTGTTGTCAATGACGACCGAGCCGTGCCGTACCGCTTCGGGAACCAAGCGTAGGCTAACATCGCTCTCCACGGCGGCAAAGGTCAGGTCGACGCCGTCAAATGAGGCGGGTGTTGAGGGCTCAATGGTGTACTCCTGCCCCTGCCAGGTCATCTGCCGACCGGCCGAGCGGTCGCCTAGCAGGCGTAGGTGGCTCACCGGAAAGTGGCGCTCTGCCAGCAGTTTCAGTATCTCTTGCCCCACCGCCCCAGTGGCACCCAGGATGGCAACGGTGAGTTCTTTCATAGGCGTCCCTCCAGTCCTTTGTTCGGGGCCAGACATCTGGCTGATGTCTGATGGCATTGGGCTGTTCTCAGCCCTAACCCTACCCCAGCTCCAGTACCTCGCGCATGCCGTAGCGCCCAGGCGCTGCGCTGCTGATGAACTCGGCGGCGCGCACCGCCCCCTCGGCGAACAGGCTGCGGTCATGGGCAGCATGGGCCAAGGTAACCGTCTCATGGTCGCTGAAGAAATGCACGTCGTGCTGTCCGACGATGAAGCCACCGCGTACGGCATGGACGCCAATCTCGCCCAGTTGCCGGGGGGCTACCCCTTCACGGCCATAGACCCTCGGCCGCTGGCCAACTCCGCGTTCCGCGGCATCCGCCAGGCTCTTGGCGCTCCCCGATGGCGCGTCTACTTTACGCCGATGGTGGGTTTCGACGATCTCGATATCGCTGCCCAGCAGTGCCTTGGCCGCCTGCTCCACCAAGATGAAGAGCAGGTTCATGCCCACCGACATATTGCTGGCGTGGAGCACCGGGATCGACTCACTGGCGCGGCCGATGGCATCCAGTTGCTCCTTGCTGTGGCCGGTGGTAGCGATCACCACTGGCAACTTCTCCGCCAGAGCGTAGGTGAGCAGATCATCTAGGCTGGCTGGTGAGGAGAAGTCGATGATCACATCCGCCGGGGCTAGCTCGCGCAGATCCCTATCCACACGGCCGACGACCTCGTGCCCGCGCTTGGCGAGGGTCTGACTGACGATCTGCCCCATGTGCCCTTTGGCACCCCATACAATCACTCTCATGATGTTGCCTCCGTTACTCTTCATACTCGCGCTAAGGAACACAGACGGAGCACCTGCCTCGTCACCAAGCCCCTTCCTAGGGACTAGGGACTCAGCAAAGTAGTCTTTGCCGTCGCATCTCCGCTTCCAGCTTCACGCTGTTGGACGGGGCGATGGGGTAGAGGGGGAGACGCAGTTCAGGATCAATCTTGCCCATTAGCCCAAGCGCGGCCTTGACCGGGATGGGGTTGACCTCGCAGAAGAGTAGGTCGATCAGCGGTTTGTAGTCGAGCTGCAGCCGTAGGGCCTCATTGAGCTGACCATCAAGGTAAGCCTGGCAGAGGCGCTGCATCACGTCGGGGATGATATTGGCCGCCACCGAGATGACACCCTGCCCGCCGCAGGCCAGGATCGGGATGACCTGATCGTCGTTGCCCGAGTAGATGGCAAAGCTCGGGGCCACTCGGCGTCTGATCTCAAGAATCTGCGAGACATTGCCGCTGGCTTCCTTGACCCCAATGATATTGGCGACATCCTGTAGCGCTTCCAGAGTCTCCGGGGCCAGGTTCATGCCGGTGCGCGAGGGGACATTGTAGAGGATCATCGGTAGAGTGGTGGCCTTGGCAATAGCTCGGAAATGTGCCTCCAAGCCCCGCGCCGAGGTCTTGTTGTAGTAAGGGGTAATCAGGAGCAACCCGTCAGCGCCTAAGGCCTCGGCCTGCTGAGCATAGCGGATCGCCGTCTGGGTGTTGTTGGACCCAGCACCGACGATCACGGGCACCCGGCCGTTAACCCGCTCGATCACGGTGCGGATCACAGCGTCGCGCTCCTCGAAGGTCATAGTTGACGCTTCGCCGGTGGTCCCCAAAGGGATGATGGCTTTCGTCCCCCCAGTGATCTGAAACTCAACCAACTCACCCAACGCCTGGAGGTCCACCTGCCCATCGCGGAATGGGGTTACTATGGCCACACCAGAACCTGTAAACATTGCCCTCGCTCCTTCGCATATTGTTGTCTGGTCGTCTGTACGGGTGATGACAACTGACTGCGACCGATGCCCTGGCATCACCATTGTGATCGGCCCCGTCGCCGCTCATCACCCTCTACGGTTCCAATGTATGAACGGTGACAGGTGGGTGGTGCTTGACTTCAGGGATGGAGATAAAAAAATGATGAGCGGCGGCAAAGCGCCTCCCGCAGATAACTGAAGGCAAGTCCGTCTATGGGACTTGCCTTTGGTATCGGACCTCTTATGGTCGTGTGAACAACTCCCCCTGGGTAAACAAAGCCGGTATCCCGCCAGTGTGAATGAAGCAGGCTGCTTCATCGTGCGGGATGATCCCTTTCTGGATCAGATCGACCATCCCGTAGAGCGTCTTGCTGCTGTAGACGTTCTCGACGAAGATCGCCTCAGTGTGGGCGAGATCGTAGATGGTCTGGATGGCCTCAGGGGTGGGGGCGGCGTAGCCATCTCCTAGGTAGTCGTCGTAGATGGTGACGACCTGGTCAAGGGTGACCGACGGGCGGATTCCCGTCAGCTTAACCACGCCGTCCCAGATACCTTCGATGATCTGCCGCAGCTGGTCGCGTGGGTATTCGACGCTGATCAGGTGGACATGGAAGGGGTGCCCGAGGAGAGCGGTGCCATAGAGGAAGCCGCTAGCGGTGCCTGCCATGGCACCGACCAGGGCGACATGCTTCAGATCGATCCCTGCTTGTAGCGCTTGTTCGTGCAGCTCCAACGCGGCCCGGGTGTAGCCCAGCGTGGCCAGAGGGGTGTTGCTGTCGATGATATAGGGCTTGCGTCCCTTGTGGCGCAGCTCGTCGGCTAGTTCGCGCACCTTCTGTCCGCGGGTCACCTCGTCCATGGGACCGAGGTACACCGCTTGCACGCCCATCAGATGGTTGAGCAGGTGGTTCCCTGCGAGCGCTGTGGGGCGGTCAGCGTTGTGGAC
>CAZINL010000019.1:5476-9550 GCA_964540595.1 uncultured Clostridia bacterium | reverse complement strand
ACCTAAGCGCACGCAGGCGGCAGCGGTCAGGCGGCAAAGGTTGGACTGCAGCCCACCGGCCACCAGCACGATGTCGGCCTGCTGCTGCAGCGCCTCACCGAGGAGAAACTCTAGGTTGCGAACCTTGTTGCCGCCCAACCCGATGCTGGTCAGCTCATCGCGCTTGATGTAGAGCTGTTCATGGCCGACTAGTGAGCCAAATCGCGGCAGGCTCTGCAGCGGCGTCGGCCAGTCGGCGAGCTTCACGTAAGGGAGATGGGAGAAGAGCATGGCGTACCTCCTGTGTTTGGTCTTCCCAACTACTACTCTGTTGGCGGGCTCAACTCCTGCCCAGATCGGTCTCTAGGGGGGCCAGCGAGCAGGGATTTCACTCTGAGAATGGAAACAAATGGACAAGCAGATCATGGAAAAGATCAAAACAGATTCCTCTCTGGGTTGGTAATATCATCCTAGATGGGTCGTGTGTTTAGGAGGACAATGCCCATGGAGCATGTGCGGGTGGCGCGGCTGGCGCTCGACTATATCGAGCGCAACTTGCGCGAGGAGATGAGGGTGGATGATGTGGCGCGGGCGGTGCATTTTTCCAGCTCACATTTCCCCGTGATCTTCGCGCGGGTGGTCGGGTGCACCGTGGCCGAGTATATCCGCCGCCGGCGGCTCGCTTATGCGGCCTGGGATCTCGCCCTCTCGGGCAAGCGGATCCTCGACATCGCCCTGGAGTATCGCTTTGAGTCCCAAGAGGTGTTTACGCGAGCGTTCAAGCGGCGCTTCGGCATCACTCCGGGTGCCTTTCGCCGTAACGACTACTGCGTGGAGACGATGGCGCGGATGGGGCCCAATCGATCACATGCTACCATCACGAGAGGAGTGAGAGCAGTGCACGAACAGAGTGGTATGACCGCCAACAACGAAACGAGGCGTGTGCTAGACGGGGTCATGCGGGTGGGATTCTACAATGGTGGCAATCAATGCCCGGAAGATATCCCCTTTCCCAGCTGCCTGGCGGCCGTGCTGCGTTATCTAGGCGAGGACTTCCCTTGGGAGCCGATCCGGGCGCACAACATGGACTGGCGGCTGAACATGGCCAATGTCCACCTGCTCGGGGTAACAGGGATGGCTTTTGGACTGCTATGGCGGGAAGGATGGCATCCTGATAACGCGGATATGATGTTTGTTGCTGACCCGCGCGAGGTGATCGACCGTGCCTTCCGTTCGGTCGGCTACGAGTATGAGCTCGTGATGAAGACCGGCGAAGCCGACGATGAACAGATCTTCCGCGAGAAAATCAAGCGCTCAGTCCAGGAGGGGCACCCTGTCCTAGGCTTTGGCGTCCTCGGACCGCCAGAGTGCTCCCTAATCACGGGCTACGATGACGACGGCGAGATACTGATCGGCTGGAACTTCTTCCAGGATGTACCGGAGTTCAACGCAGGAGTCACCTTTGAGCCTTCAGGCTACTTCCGCAAGCGCGATTGGTGCCGTGATACCATGAGCCTGATTTTGGTCGGTGACAAGGTGGCTGGTCATGAGCGCCACCACACTAGCCGTGAGGTGCTGCGGTGGGCGCTGCACGTCGCTCGGACCCCGGAGCTGTTTGGCAGGTATAGCGGGCTTGCCGCCTATGACGCCTGGATTAGGCAGATCGGTAACGATGCCGACTTTGCCACTGACGATCGTGATCTGCTCTTCCAGCGCCACGATGTCCACAACTCCGCCGTCGGGATCGTGGCCGAGTGCCGCTCCTGGGCACACAGCTTCTTGCTGGATATGGCGGGCAAAGAGCCAGGCATGGCTGAACATCTTACCGCAGCTGCTGCCTGCTACCAGCAGGAACACGATCTGATGTGGAAGGTCTGGGGCTTAGTGGGTGGCAATGGCCAGCCCGAGGCATTTCTCAAGTTCGCCGACCCCCAGATACGGCAGCAGATCATCGCTGTCGTGGCCCAGGCACGCCAGCTCGATGAGCAGGCGGCTGGGCATCTGGAGAAGGCCATACAGGCATAGACAAAGGCTCCTGAGCGATAGTCGCTTGGGAGCCTTGGCTGTAGATCTTGGTAGCCTCTATTGTAGATAGATGTCACCTTTAGCCAAGCCCGGAACATTCTGTCCACACTCCCGTCTTATTCCTTAGGGGACGAGCGCGGCAATTGTCGAAAGCGGTGGAATGAGCAGCGCGCATCGCCCATAGAGATAGAGGAGAAGGAGAGGATGACCATGAAGAAGCTGCGCCAAGCTCTATCGGTCGTTCTAATCGTGGTCGTGCTGGCGGGTACAGGGGCCCTGTACCTTCATCACCTGACTCAGTCGCCTTCCGAGCGGATGCTGCAGGGCAGCACCGTGATCCAGAGCCTGGAGCGGGTGGCCAAGCTGGCGACGGTGGTCTACAAGACCGAGAAGGTCTTTGGCATTGATGACAGCAAGCGCATCTACGATATCGAGATCCCAGGGATGCAGAAAAAGTATCTGCTGATGGTCAAGGCCACGGTGACGGCGGGCATCGATCTCGCCCAGCTGACCCAAGATGACATTCGCGTCGCGGGACGCGAGGTCAGCATCCGGCTGCCGGGGCCGGTGGTGCTCGCACGGGAGATCAATGATGTGACCAATTATGATCAACAACTCGGTTTCTTTCGCCGCGTCTTTGACCCCTACAACGTTCCCGATGAGATGAAACGGGTCAATGGCGAGCTGCTGGATAGCATCGTGACCGATGTCCAGCGCGATGGGCTGCTCGATGAGGCGCGCGCCGGAGCGCAGGTGGCTATCACCGAGTATCTGAAGGGCCTGGGCTACGAGAAAGTGACCTTCCTGGAACCTGCGGTGGCGGTGGTGCCGTAGGGGGGTGTGGCGTGCTACGCCAAGGGGCGAGTCCCCATGCCACCAAGGCACCATGTAGTGCGAATCGAGAGTCCACAAGAACACAAGTCCACGAGTCCACGTGAACGTGAGCTGGAACTAATCGTCATGTGGATCGTAATAGGTGTGAGAAGGAGCCCCGCGCTGCCCCCAGTCCACTAGTGGCTGGTGGCATGGTGACTTGGTGGCTCCCGTTAAGGGGGGGATTCCATGGGTTGCCTCATCGCCGGGATTGCCATGCTCATCCTGTCGCCGGTTCTGATCGCGACGGGCTTACTCAAGATTATCTTAGGTGCCATCGTTTGGTTTCTGCTCCTGCCCATCCGCCTTTTAGGTTGGTTCTTCTAGTTGGCTCCGATATGCGCAGGCCCCCGGCGCAGTTGACATGCGTCGGGGGCCTTGTCTGCTTTTAGAACATCCCCCGCGCCAGTTGGGTCCAATAGCGAGCCCGATCCACCAGTACCCAAAAACCGGGATTGCGGTAATACAACCAGGTGACAGTGACCGCCCAACCAAGGTAGAACACGACCCAGCCGAACGGCATCTTGTCCTCAGCTTCTAGGTTTTGTCCCAACTCTTCTACGGGCCGTTCCTCTCCCGAAGGGCGGGGGGCGAGAGGCAGGAGGCTCTCCACGATTCCGTCTCCCACTGTGGCCTGTGGTCTCTGAGCTGCTGGATCATCTCCCGGTTCCCACTCTGGCCTTTGGCCTTCGGCCTTTGGGCTCGCTAGCGCACTAGCGTACGATGCGGTAGACATTTAGCCGTTCCCCTTCCATGTAGGGCATGAGCAGATCGCTCAACTCTTCTGCCCATCTGAGATGATCGCCAAAATGGGCGTTGACCACCATGTAGTCGACATCACTGGTTATGATAGCCTGACGCCAAGCCTCGGGTGTGGTCCCGTCTACCAGCGTGACCTGATGACGCAGTCCCCCATAGAGAGGATAGATCCAGGCCATCGGGGTATGGCCGATGCGACTGGGGGGGAGGCGGTCGACCCAAGCGTAGTCATCGAAATAGAGCTGACCAAAGGTACGCTGCTCGCGCTGCAGGGACAGGGCTGCCGGCAGTTTGTCCAGGGTTTCGATTAGTACCAGAGGGGTGGACGCGACGAGGTTGATGACCAGCAGCGTCACGGCCATCGCTTGTCCATAGCGCGGAAGGCGTTCGAGGAGCCAGGCCATGGCAACCAAGCCGATAGGCACTACATACAGCACA
>CAZINL010000019.1:0-5466 GCA_964540595.1 uncultured Clostridia bacterium | reverse complement strand
GCGCGGCCACCAAGCAGCGGGTTGGATGATCAGCAGGATAGCGATTAGAGCCAGCATCCATAGCCGCTCGACGCGGCGCCCCTTCCAGGCGGCTACCGCGAAGGGAATAGTGGCGGGCAGGGCCAGGGCACCCCAGACTGGTCCCAGACCACGGGTGCGCGAGTAGTAGTTGTAGCTCTCGTCGCCCAGCTCCAGCCATGAGGTGAGCAAGTTCTTGACCGGGCTTTGCCCGAGGTAGCTAGGCGGGGTATTGTGGCGCATGAAGAGGTCGTTGACGCTAGCGATCCCTGGCAGGCTGAGGCCGAGGAGATTGACCTTCACTGGATAGATGGGGTTGCCGTAGTACCACCAGGTACGCAGGTACCAGAAGGCCCCTACACCCACGGCTGCGGCACCCGCAACCAGCGCCTGTCCAAGCAGATCCCGCCCCGTGATCGTGCCCTTTCGCATCTGCCACAGGCCGTAGAGCAGAGCTGTGGTCAGGAAGATCACAGCAAACGCCAGGCCGGTGGATTTGATCCCGGCCATCAGCCCGACCGCTAGGCCGAGCAGCAGGGCGTAGCCCCGGCTGCACTCTTTCTGCCAGCGCAAGAACAGATAGAGCGAGGCGGTCACCATGGCGCCAAACGCCGCATCCACGTAGGCGACGCGGAGATGGATCAGCACCGTGGGGGTGAGTAGAAAGAGCAGGCCGATGATGACAGTTGCCTGCCGGCCGATTCCTGCCAAACGTCCCAGTCCCGAGGTTGCCAGCGCTCCCAGCAGCACGTAAGGGAGCTGAGCGGCCTCGCTAACCAGATCGCTCTGCGTCAGAACCATGGTCCAGAGGGCCGACAACTCTGCATTAAGCGGGTAGACGTTGGCCCAGGTATAGGCGTGACTGAAGTCGAAGGCCAATTGATTGGGGTCGACTGCCGACGGATCGTAGTCCTGCCAGAGGGCGGCCTCGGGGAGTTGCTGGATCGCCTGTTCCTGGTACCACGTGGCCATGGGGGTCAGGTGATACCAGATCTCATCCCAAGCGGCAGGCGGTAAGACCCAGCACCCAATGCCGACCAAGATCAGCGAAGCGACGCAAGTCAGCGCCACCACGCATAGCAGCACCGTCATCACCGGAGATCGCATGCTTCTCACTAGAAATCGTTGTCGTTCTGGTAATGCACTCCTTCCTCCCGCCACTAGCCAGGCGCCGACCAGCCACGCCATCGAGAAGCTGACCACCATACTCCGATTTAACGCTGACAGCAGTACGCCCGCGATGAGCAGGATCGTGATATGGGCTGATAGGGCGATGACACCTGTAGCTAGCAAGCGGTCCAGAGGCGTGGTGATGGCCAAACGGCTCGAAACAAACCACGCACCGCCGATCACGGCCAGCGTGGCTGCGATTAACCAAGACATCGGATGATCTCCCTTCAGTGGCGAGGGCGCTGTTCGTTCTCCCTACCGACACGCGGCATCACAGCGCGTTAAGCCGTCTCATCGCCTATCCCACCAGAAGACTAGGGACAAGGGACTCATTTCACGTTACATTCTTGCCCAAGCCACTGGTGTCTATATCGTAATGGCTCCAGCGCCCAATATCGCCAACACGGTAAGGGTATACTACAAGGAGCACTGACGGAGCTCTGCGGCGCTGGTCTAGGCAGACAGATACGGATGACGGTTGACTCCGTTGATCGCATACAGATGGCATACATAGGATGGTGACGGCGATGGACATGAATTGCCCACGGCTAGAGGTCAGATCCGAGATTGGTCCACTGCAAGCAGTTCTGCTGCACCGCCCTGGAGCTGAACTAAACCACCTCATTCCTCGCTTCTTGGGTGATCTACTCTTTGATGAGATCCCGTGGCTGGAGCGAGCTCGAGAGGAACACGCTGGTTTTGCCGCAGCGATCACTTCAGCGGGAGCCCAAGTCTATTATGTCGAGGACCTGGTCACCGAACTCATCGCGGATCGAGCCATCAAAGAGCAGTTGATCAATGACCATCTGGCTTTTGTGCGCCTGGTCAATCCGGATGTGACCCAGGCGGTTCACGACTATCTGCTGGAGCTACCCGATCGCCAGACGGTGGATCTGCTCATAGCTGGTCTGTCAAAAGACACGGTGGCGCCGCTGAAGAAACATCGGCACTTCAGCGACCTTACCACGCGCAGTTACCCCTTCTTTCTCGACCCGATGCCCAGTATGTATTTCACTCGTGATCACGGGGCCATGGTCAGAGATCGTCTGCTGGTCAGTGAGATGTTCAACTTTGCGCGCCGCCGCGAGACGCTCTTCGTCCGTTACTTGCAGCGCTTCCATCCCTTGTTTGTGGAGACCCCGCTCTGGATCGATGGCGAGATCCCCACTGGGATCGAGGGCGGCGATCTGTTGATCATCAACCCGCAGACGCTGTTGGTCGGTTTTAGTGAGCGTACCACCGAGCAGGCTATCGAATACGTTGCCCAGAAGCTGCTAGTTGAGCATCAGGAGCTGGCGCAGATCATCGTGGTACAGATCCCCGCCAAGCGGGCCTACATGCACCTTGACACTGTGTTCACCATGCTGGACTACGATAAGTTCATCCTGTACCCGGGTGTGGAAGAGAAGATCGAGGTCTACACCTTGACTCGCGGCCTCGGTGACCTCATCGACGCCAAACGGGAAGACGACCTGCGGCAGACGCTGTCGAGAGCGCTAAAGATTAGCGACGTCGAGATCATCCGCTCTGGTGGTCATGACCCGATCACCGCCGCCCGTGAGCAATGGTCCGACAGTACGAACACCTTGACCGTGGCACCGGGCAAGGTGATCTGCTATAACCGCAATCAAGTGACCAATCGAGTCTTGCGTGAACGCGGTCTCGAGGTCATCGAGATCGAGGGTTCGGAGCTGGTGCGTGGTCGGGGTGGACCACGCTGCATGAGCATGCCGTTGGCCCGCGAAGAGATCAGTTGGTAGAAACAACGAACAAATGAGATCGTATTGCGATAAACATATGGACAACAACGAACGTTGGGTCTATAATCATCCCTATAGTTTAGTTGATCATCTAATTCATTCTCTCGGAACTTGCATGACGAAGAATCAGAGCACTAGGGGATGCGTAGGTTTATCATGATGAAGTCATGCAAGTTCCAGAATTGGTTGCACAAAGTGCCTTCAGTCTAGAAGGAGGTCATGTTAGTGGCATTACATTCTGACGATATTCTGCAGTTAGCCAAGGAAAAGCACGTCCGTTTTGTCGAGCTCCAGCTGATCGACATCTTGGGTACGGTGAAGACCATCTCCATCCCCGTGGAGCAGCTGCCCAAAGCGCTGAACAATGAGATCGCCTTTGACGGGTCGTCCATCGAAGGGTTTGTCCGCATCGAGGAGTCGGACATGATCCTCTATCCCGATCCGCAGACCTTCACCGTCTATCCCTGGATGAACGGCAATTCGGCTACTGCCCGGCTGATCTGCGATGTCTATAACCCTAATGGCACGCCTTTCGCGGGCGACCCGCGCGGGACGCTGAAGCGCGTGGTCAGAGAGGCCGAAGCCATGGGTTATTCCGTGTACGCCGGGACGGAGGCCGAGTTCTTCCTCTTTAACCAGGGGCCAAATGGTGAACCGACTACCAGGACCTTCGATCAAGGTGGGTACTTCGACCTAGCCCCGATCGACCGTGGCGAAGAGGCACGGCGCGACATGGTGGTAACGCTCCAAGACATGGGCTTCGATGTCGAGGCCTCACATCACGAGACCGCCCCCGGTCAGCACGAGATCGATTTCAAATATGCGGACGCTGTCAGCACCGCTGACAATATCGCCACGCTTAAGTTCGCCGTCCGCCTGATCGCCCGCCGTCATGGGCTGCACGCCACCTTTATGCCGAAGCCCATCTACGGCATCGCTGGCTCTGGCATGCATATCCATCAGTCGCTGTTCAAAGGCGACACCAATGCTTTCCACGACGCAGACGCTCCCTGTGGGCTAAGCAATATTGCTCTCTCGTACATGGCGGGTATCCTGACCCATGCCAAAGGGATGACGGCGATCACCAACCCACTGATCAACTCGTACAAGCGTCTCGTCCCGGGACATGAGGCCCCCTGTTATATCGCTTGGTCGGAGCGCAACCGCAGCCCGCTGATCCGCATCCCCTCCCGCCGTGGCCAAGGGACGCGTATCGAGTTGCGCAGCCCGGATACATCCTGCAACCCCTACCTTGCCCTGGCCGTCAGTATCAAGGCGGGCCTGGAAGGGATCAAGCGCGGGCTGACAGCGCCCGAGCCGATTAACAGCAATATCTACGACCTCGATAGCGACCAGCGTCACGGCATGGGGATCGAGAGCTTGCCAGGCAGTCTGGTTGATGCCATCGCCGAGTTGCACAAGGATACCGTGATCCAGGAAGCCCTGGGCGAGCATATCACCCGTCGCTTCATCCACGCCAAGAGCGTCGAGTGGGATGAATACCGTATGCAGGTGCATCAGTGGGAGCTCGATAAGTATTTGATGGTGTTTTAGCGCCCAGGCACTGGGCGCTAGACCCAAGACACTAGACACTAGTAGGGTGACGGTAAGACGAAGATGACAACGAGTTACTGAACTACTGAGCGCCTAGCGCCGATCCGACAAACGTAAACCCCCTGTTGCCGCCGATGGCAACAGGGGGTTATCCATGTACTCTCTGATGTCTAGCTTCCCTCGCTCGCCGCGCGGCCTTCGCCGCGCATAGCGACGATGGAGCTATACACTTGCTCCAACCTCTTGACCATTCGTTGGTCGGAGTACTGTTCGGCGACTTGGCGCGCCTGCTGGCCCATGGCTTGGATCAGGTCAGGGTGGGTAAGCAGGTGGGCGATGCGCCTGGCCATGGTATCAGCCTCGCCCGGGATGAGATACCCACCCTGGCCGTCGATGATCAGTTCGCGGGTGGCTGGGGCGTCGACCGCGACCACTGGCAGCGAGCCTGCCATGGCCTCAAGGATGGTGAGACCTTGGGTCTCCATGGTCGAGGCGAACAGGAAGATGTCAGCAGCCTGGTAAGCCTCGACTACAGTCGGGGCATCCAACATGCCCAAGAAGAGCACTCGGTCGATGATCCCGAGCTCGACCGCCTCTCTCTGCAGATGGCTGCGGTCGGGCCCATCGCCGACCAGCACCAAGACCAGCTGATCATGCTCCGCCATCGCCTGTGCCGCTGCCCGGACGATCAGGGCGATATTCTTCTCCTTGGCGAGGCGCCCCACGTAGAGCAGTACCCGGGTGTCAGCCCGCAGCCCATGCCGGATTCGCCATGACGCACGATCGTTGGGCTGATAGAGCGAGAGATTGACCCCGGTGGGAATTACCTCGATCCGGGTGGTGACGCCCTGATCGAGAAGGCGCTGGCGGACGTAATGTGATGGAGCGATCACACACTGGCAGGTCTTGCAGAAGTGAGCGGTATACTCCCGGGTGATGTTCTTCAGCAACTGTGGTGCCACAG